>DATIOU010000001.1:0-1650 GCA_035472835.1 Streptosporangiaceae bacterium
CCGGCCGGTTGTCGACGACGCCGCGCATGGCGATGCCGGTGCGGGTCCGATAGAGGAAGAGGCGCAGCCCGACGGCGATGGCGATGGCGGCGCCGACGGTGATGACCTCCTCGTAGTCGATGTGCACGCCGAAGAGGGTGAACCCGTGGAAGCCGAAGAACTGCGGGACGGACCGGGCCGTCGGCTTCCAGATGTAGTTGTTGACGAGCCCGAAGAGAAGGAGCGTCAGTCCCACCGTGACCGCCAGCGTCGTCGCGACGTTGGTCGGGTCCATCCACTGGATGATCGTGCGTTCGATGAGCGCGCCCATGAGCGGCGCCAGCACGCACACGGTCAGGAACAACGACAGTGCCTGGTTCAGGTGCCAGCCCACCGAGAGCTGCCAGTAGACGAACGCCATGAACATGCCGATGGCGCCGTGCGCGATGTTGAAGATGCCCGAGGTGGAGTACGTGACGACCAGGCCGCTGGCCGCGACGGCATAGGCCGAGCCCAGCACGAGGCCGATGACCGTGTACTCGAGAAATGCGTGCATCGCTGCTCAGCGCTCCGTCGCGGGGTTGCCCATGTGGACCATTGCGATCAGTACTGGACGTAGCCGCTGTTGCAGTCGTACGTGTTCGGCGCGGTCGGGTAGACCCGCTGGAAGCCGCCGCCCTGGATCTTCTCGTAGAAGAAGCACTTGGACGGGACCTTGCTGCCGATGTCGGACGGCGGCGTCACGCCGCCGCCGGTCCAGTTGTTGATGGCCTGGATCTTCGCGATGAGCGCGGGGCGCGTGAGGGCCGGGCCGACCTGCTTCGCCGCCTGCTCGAAGGCCAGGCCGGCCGACCAGGCCAGCATGGCGAAGATGTCCTTGTGCCAGTTGCCGGCGCCGGCGACCCGGTCCATCCACTGCTGCATCAGCTGCAGGCCCGGGTTGCTGGCGGCGTCCTCGTAGCCTGCCGTCGCCGTCATCGCGACGAGGTTGCCGTTGGACTCGGGGTTGGTCTGCTGGGCGAAGTGGGGTGAGTACTCCTCGGAGATCCAGTCGACGACCTGGGGCGCGTAGTTGGCCTGCTGCATGGCCTGGAGCAGCCGCTCGGCGGAGTTGTCGTCGGAGTACTCGGAGACGTACTGGCTGCCCTGGCTCTGCAGCTGCTGGACGATGGTGCCGTAGTTGGCGTTCGTCGGCGTGGTCGCGATGCCGTTGGCCGGCGTGTACACGAAGCCGACGCTGGTGTTGGCCTGGATCTCGTGGGCGGCCTGGCTCGCCGTGGCCGGCACCTGCAGGTAGATCTCGGCCGCGTGCTTGATGGCGTTCGGATAGGTCGCCTTGATGTAGTTGCCCGGACCGACCGGGTAGAAGTGGTCGTCGCCCGGGCTGGCGCCGAAGATGTCGGCGGTGCCGCCGGCGGCCGCGGTCGAGACCTCGGCCGACAGGGTCGGGATGCTGCAGCTGTTGACCGCGTTGGCGCTGCCGTCGTCGAAGCCCGACGCGTTGCCTACCATGGCGAAGTCGCTCGAGCAGGCCTGTGACGCGGCCGCGAAGTTCTGGCCCGAGTCGTTGCCGTCGTCGAAGGGCTGCACCTTGATCTGGCGGCCGCAGATGCCGCCGGTGCTGTTGACGTAGGCGGCCCAGGCCTCGGTCGCCTGCTGCGCGCTCTGGGT
>DATIOU010000002.1:0-18273 GCA_035472835.1 Streptosporangiaceae bacterium
ATCTCGCGGTTGGTGAGTCCCTGTGCGGCGAGCTGCGCTATCTGCAACTCCTGGCTGGTCAGTTCCGTGCGTCTTTCGACAGCTTGCGGTCCGCTCGCCACACCAGTTGCCCGGAGCTCGTCGCGGGCACGCGCCGCCCAGGGCGTCGCCCCGATCACGTCGAAGCCGTCACGCGCGATCCGCAAAGGCACCCGCGCTTCGACGGCACGTCGTTGACGTCTCAGCCAGGCACCGTAGGCAAGGTTCGTCCGAGCGCGAAGCCACGGCGACACCGCGAGTGTCAGCGCAGCGCCGAACCGGGTCTCGGCGTCGTCGGCGGCGAGTAGTGCCTGGGCGTGTGCACTGGCATGCCTGACGGCCGACCCGGCGCAAAGGTCGGTAAGCGGTCGCAGGCGCACGAGAAGTTCGCGCCCTTCCTCGACGTGCCCGGCGTGCAGAGCGGCTTCGGCGTAGTCGCCCAGCCCCCACAGCCCGATGCTGTGGTGATACGTCGCATCGGCGGGATCGTAGACGCGTCGGAGCTGCTGGAAGGCCTCCTCGTAATCGCCGAGGCTCAGGGAGCCGAGCCCACGGCTGATCTGACTCGACGTCATGTGGAAACGCCCGCCCATCGGGATCGCGATACGCGCGGCCGTTGTCGCCGAGGCATCGACGCCTGCCGGATTGCCGCGGATCGCCGCGATACGTGCCAGCGCCCCGGCGTGCGCACCCGCAACCCAGACCCGGTCGCTGCGCTCGGCGGCCAGCCGTTCGGCTTCCTCGGCCAGCGGCAGCGCCGTCGCCCAGTCTGCTGTGTTGATCGCTATCCACGCCTGGTGACACAGGACGCGCGGAAGGTGACCGAGCCGACCCTGATCACGCAGCGTGGTCGCCGCACGCGAGAGAAAGGGGCCGGCGAGATCGAAAGCGCCGACGGCGATGGCCGCGGAGCCGAGGACCCGGTCGGTGATGTCATCACCGGCCGACGGCCAGTACGAGGTCAATGCCTCCGCCACCCGGGCTGAGCAACCGACCGGATCCGCGTAGGCGAGGATGCCGATCAGCGTCGGCTCGTTGTTCGGTACGTCGAATTGGAGCGCCGCATCAATGACTTGCTGGCAGAGCGAGTACCCGGCGTCACCCCAGAAGCAGCGGGACGCCGCGAGCAGCAGCAAGGACAAGCCGAGCTCGATGTTGCCTGTCCTGCGTGCCTCTTCCGCGCTGCTGAGCACGACGCCGAAACGTAGTCCGTCGCCATGCAGACCAGGATGGATCATCTCGTTGACCCACGTGATCCGACCGAGCTGGAGGCTGTCGATCCGACCGGGGTCGATGTCCCGCACGAATGCCTCGACGAGCGCCGGCCGGCCCATCTCATAACCTAGTTCTGCGGCGCGGATCAGCCGATCCTCCCGGCAGTTGGAGTCGCCGACGCCGGCTGCTCTCTGGAGTGCCTCAACGGCCACATCGAGTGCACCGACGCTCTGGGCGCGATCCGCGGCCGCATCGAACTCCGCCGCGAGTGCCTCGTCGGGACCCGACGCCGCGGCACCTCGGTGCCACACACTCCGCTCGGGACTGTTGGCCAAGGTGCTCGCCAACGCGCTGTGCATCGCCTCTTTGTGGGCTGCTGTGAAAGCTCCGTAGATCCCGGATCGCACCAGCGGGTGCCGGAAAGCCACCTTTCCGGCACCGTAGGTGACCAGGCCAGCGGCAACAGCGGGGTCGAGGTCGGCTGCCTCCAGGGTCCGACCGGCGATGATGGCCGCTGCAGCGAGTGTCTCCGCGAGATCGTCGCCATCGCTCGATGCCACGGCCAGCAAGACCGTTCGGCAGGCATCCCCCAGTTCCGGAAGCCTGGCGGTGAACGAGCGCTCGAGCCGCTCGGTCAACGGCAGTTGCCAGGTCGGTGACGCCGCCAGGATGCAGGGGTCCCGCTCACCGACGGCGGGCAGTTCCTCCAGGGCCAGCGGGTTGCCGGCGGCCGCCGCCAGCACCAGTCCACGGGTTTCAGCGCGCAGACCCGGCCAAGTCGCATCGAGGAGGGCAGTTGCGGCGCTGGTGTCGAGCGGCTTGAGCCGCACCTGCGGGAGGTCGTCCATGACGGCTTCGCATTCGGTGTCCTCGCGCGCTGCGAGGACCACGGCGATCGGTTCGACGGCGACCCGGCGAGACACGAAGCTGAGCACTTCGCGCGATGCCGCGTCCAGCCAGTGCACGTCGTCTGCCAGGACGACGACCGGCCTCGACCCCGCAGCGTTGGCCAGGAGTTCCAGCGTCGCCAGTGCGACCAGGAACGGCTCGGTGTTGCTGACACCGGATCTGCCGAACACGGACTCGAGCGCGGTCCGCAGTGGAGAGGGCAGCCGGTTCATGCCACGTCGGAGGGGCTGCACGAGTTGATGCAGCCCTGCGAAAGGCAGCCGGGCCTCACGCCTGGCCCCGGTTGCTCTGACGACGGACAGGCCGAGTTCCCCGGCCTGCCGGGCGGCGACGGTCAGCAGCGCGGACTTGCCGAGGCCTGCTTCTCCGACGACGAGCAGACTCCCTCCTCGCCCTCCTCCGGCGTTGGTGAGGAGGTCGGTCATGGCTGACAGCTCGCTGTCGCGACCGAAAAGGGCCGGGGTTGGCACACCTGCACTGTAGGGCCCGGTTGGGGCACGGGCATAGGCAGAACCCGAGCGCTGACCTACGCCGTCGGGTCCCCCAGGATGGGCTGGACGCTGCATCCGCCATGCCGCCCTGACTACGTGGTCACCGTCTTACGGTCGAACTTGATCGCGACTCGGTTCCGAATGCGCCTCCATAGTGCATGCGAGGCGGAACACGCCCTGAACTGTGCCGGACACTCGACCGGAAGCGGCCGTGGCGACGGTGACCTCGCTTGATTCCTCGTTGACGAAGCATGGCCTTCCTCCTCAACTCGCAGCCGACTGTTCGCGGCCATCGAGCGAGAGGCTAGGACGCAGCGACGGGGGTCAGCATCGGTCAGACGACCACCTCGACACGGAAGCCCAGGCACCCCGCGCTGCCATTGGGCGTGCCGCAGCTGACAATCACCCGGACGCAATGCCAGTACGACACAACTTCAGACTGACGAGCGGCGTACCGACGCGCGCGATTGATCGCGCCAGTAGTTGTCGGCTGCCCGCCGGACGCTCGCGCATCAGATGAGGACATCCGGGCCAAGAGCATCCCTGAGCGCCGCACGCGACTTCAGCCCAAGCTTCTGGAAGACCTTCGAGAGTTGAGCGCCGACGGTCCGATGTGACACGTACAACCGCTGGGCGATCTCACGGTTGGTCAGTCCTTGCGCGGCGAGCTGTGCGATCTGCAGCTCCTGACTCGTGAGCTGCCCTCTCATCTGGACTGAACGAACCTCACTGGTGGCGCCAGACGCCCGGAGCTCCTCGCGAGCCCTCCTTGCCCACTCCCGCGCCCCGACCATGTCGAAGCAATCCCGCGCGACCCGCAGCGGCACGCGCGCCTCGACCACGCGCCGCTGCCGGCGCAGCCACATTCCGTACGCGAGTGAAATGCGTCCGCGCATCCACGACCACGAGCCGGAGAGAGCCAGCGCGTTCGAATAGAGCGCGTCGGCGTCCGCGTCATCTGCCAGAAGCGCCTCTGCATACGCGCCAGCGACCACCACCATGCGACCGGCGCTGCTCTGCGTCGTCGACCTGACCTGGGCAAGGATCGCCTTGCCCTCCGCCGAATGTCCCGCGTGCAGAGCTGCCTCTGCGCAGTCGCCGAGGCCCCAGAGGGACATCGACGCGTGAAACGCCGGGTCAGCTGGATCGAACGTCCGTCGAAGCTGCTGGTACGCGTCTTCATACTCGCCCGCACCCAGCGCGATGATCCCGCGAGCGACCTGACACATACTGGCGACGGATGACCAGCCACTAGGGATCGCGACGCGCCCGGCCTCAGCCGCGAGCGAGGCTACCGTTGCGCTGTCCCCCCGTATCGCCGCAATGAGCAGCAGATCGCTCAGCGATCCAGTCCTCCACCTCAGGTCGCCGCGCTCGGTCGCCAGACGTTCAGCCTCCTCTGCCAGCGGCAGGGCTACTGTCCAGTCGTCGGTGTGAATGGCAGCCCAGGCCTGAAGCACCAGCACTCGCGACAAGTGCCCGAGCCGCCCCCGGTCACGCAGCACGGACGCGGCCCGGGAAAGAAAGGGTCCCGCCAGGTCGAATGCACCCACCGCGATGGCGGCCGATCCCAGAACGCGGTTGGTGGCGGCATCGTTGGTCGCGCTCGATCGCGCGATCAAGGCCGCCACTACTTCGGCAGAGAACTCGGTCGGAGCGGCGTACGCGAAGATCCCGATCAGCATGGGGTGGCTACTCAGCGGCCCGAACTCGCGTGCTGCCTCGATGACGCTCGGTCCGCGAGATTCCAGGGTGTGATCCCAAAAGCAACGGGAGGCCGCGAGCCACAGCAATGTTAGCCCCAACTCCGCGTCTCCCGCCTCGCGCGCGTCTCTGGCGGTGCGTAGGACTGAATCGATCCGCAGCGGGTCGCCGTGAAGACTCGGATGGGTTATCTCGGTGACCCAGGTGAATCGACCGAGCTGAAGGGCGTCGAGTGTACTGCCGTCCACCTGCTGCAGCAGGGCGTCGACCACCGGTGGTCTTCCCATCTCGCAGCTGATCTCCGCGGCACGGATCAGCCGATCATCCCGGTCGGCGGCATTCCCGAGGCTGGCTGCGCGTTGGAGTGCCTCGACGGCGACATCAAGGGCGCCCACTTCCTGGGCGTGATCCGCGGCGGCGTCGAACTCGGCGGCGAGCCCTTCGTCGGGACCAGAGACCGACGCTGCCCGATGCCACACACTGCGCTGAGGGCTGTCGACCAAGGTACTTGCCAGCGCCGCATGCATCTCCTCCTTCTCACCGGCCGTGAACGATCCGCATATCCCCGACCGCACCAACGGGTGCCGGAATGCCACGTTCCCGCCGCCGTAGCTGACGAGCCCCGCCGAAACGGCGGAGTCGAGGTCCGCGACATCGATCTGTCGGCCGGCAACGATCGTGGCCGCCGCCAGGGCCTCCCCGAGATCCTCACCGTCGCTCGACGCCACTGCCAGCAAGGCTGTCCGACAGGCCGCGCCTAGCTCGGGGAGCCTGGCGGTGAAGGACCGTTCGAGCCGCTCGGTCAGTGGCATCTGCCCTGCGTGTGACGCCGCAAGCAGAAGTGGGTCCCGCTCGCCGATGGCGGGCAGCTCCTCCAACGCCAGCGGGTTGCCGGCTGCGGCGGCCAGCACCAGCCCGCGGAGGCCATTGCGCAGGCCCGGCCACTTCGCCTCGAGCAGACTGCCAGCGGCGGTGCTGCTCAGGGGAGCGAGCCGGACCCGCGGGAGGTCGTCCATCGGGGCATCCAACGGGTTCTCCTCGCGGGCCGCGAAGACCAGGGCTATCGGCTCGACGGCGACGCGGCGAGATACGAAGCTGAGGACGTCTCGCGACGCTCCGTCGAGCCACTGCAAGTCATCGGTCACGACGACGACGGGCCGGGTCGCTGCGGCGTTGGCCAGGAGCTCCAGGGTGGCGAGTGCGATCAGGAAGGGCTCGGTGTGGGCGACACCGGATCTGCCGAACACCGACTCGAGCGCGGCCCGCAACGGTGCGGGAAGCCGGCTCATGTTGCGCCGCAGCGGCTGTAGGAGCTGGTGTAGACCGGCGAAGGGCAGACGGGCTTCCCGCCTCACCCCGGCCGCGCTCAGCACTCTGTAGTTGAGCGCAGTGGCCTCTCCGGTAGCGGCCGCCAGGAGCGCGGACTTCCCGAGGCCGGCGTCCCCAACTACAAGGAGACTCCCGCCACTGCCTTCACCGGCGCGCGCGAGGAGACGGGAAAGAGCTGACAGTTCGTCTTCTCGACCGTGCAGCGCAGCCGTTGTCACACTCGGACTGTAGGGCGAGCCGGGCGCGCGGCCATAGGGATGCCGGGTCGGTTGTCTGGCGCCGTCAGGCGTCCGAGCGCCCGCTACGGACTGCATCCGCGATGCCACGGTTCTCGATTCCTATGCGCCCACCGTCGTGCGGTCGAACTTGATCGCGACCTCGGTTCCGAACGCGCCGCCGCGCTTCAAGGCGATGGCCAGCATGCCTTGAGTGGTGTCGGTGCGGTTCCAGTCCCTCTGGAGCTCGCACATGACAGATACCCAGCTCATCGGTTGGGCTCCCGCCTGGACCATCCGCTGCAACGCCCACTCGTGCGCGGTCTGGCTGGTGCCGGCGACAGCATCGACGACCGGGTAGACCTCGAAGCCGGCCTCGATCGCATCGAGGGTCGGAAACGCCAGGCACACCTCGGTCCACAGCGCCGCGATGATCAGCTTCTGCCGGCCCGTCTCGCGTACGGCGGCGACGAACTCGGCATCTTCCCAGGCGTTGATGCTGGTGCGGTCGATCGCGGACACGCCGACCAGAACATCCCGGAGCTGCGGAATCGTGTCGCCGTTGACTCCGGCCGCATGGTTGATGGTGCTCAGCACGATCGGCAGATCGTACAGCAGACCCACCTCTGCGAGTGCCACGACGTTCGGGATGTAGTCCTCGGGCGGCGTGGGAATCGAGTTGACCTGAGCGTCCTGAAAATCGATGAGCACAAGCGCGGCGTTCTGCGGCGTCAGCAAGTGGTCCTTCAAGGGGTCCCTGATCGGCAGACTGCTCATCACACACTCCTCCTTCACATTGCGTGACAGCTGACTTGGGGCGAGCCGAGGAGAACTCGGTCGGATCCTCACCACGGCCTCAGCGGCGCCGCCAAGGATTGGACGGTAGCGCCAACACCAGACACCGGGCGTCGGTCAAATGACCCTGCCTGGGCCACATGCGTCTGCGGCCATCATCCGACCAGCCGCGGCCCAACCGCTTGACGGCGCCATCCGGGTCATTTGACCGATGCCCCCCTCCACGGCACCGAGAAGACTCGCCTTCGAGACGGAGGTCAGCAGTCGTCGCTACCTCCCAAGACGAAAGGGAGCGCACCGATGAGCACACCGAGGCCCGTGCTGTTCATTCACGGACTATTTCTGCACGCGACGTCTTTCACGCCGTGGATCGAGATGTTCGCAACAGCCGGCTATGACCCGTCCGCACCGGGGTGGCCCGGCGATCCCGCCACCGTCCAGGAAGCCCGCGACAACTCCGACGCCATGGCCAACCACGGCATCGACGACGTCGTTGACCACTACGCCAAGATCATCACCGGCCTTGACGCCAAGCCGATCGTGATCGGCCACTCCTTCGGCGGGCTGATCGCGCAGAAGCTGCTCGGGCAGGACCTGGCGGCGGCCGCCGTCGGTATCGACTCGGCGCAGATCAAGGGAGTGCTCCCACTGCCCCTCTCGGCGCTCAAGGTCACAACACCGGTCTTCAAGAACCCGGCGAACCGGCACAAGACGGTCATGCTGACCGCCAGGCAGTTCAAGTACGCCTTCGGCAACGCCCTCACCGAGGAAGAGTCCGATGAACTCTACGCACGATGGGCGATCCCCGCACCAGGCAAGCCGCTGTTCGAGGCCGCGTCGGCAAACTTCCGCCCGCACTCGCCAGCCAAGGTTTCGACCGACAACGAAACCCGCGGCCCGTTGCTACTCATCATGGGCGGCCAGGATCACACCTCGCCGGAGGTCATCACCAAGTCGACGATGAAGCAGTACAAGCACTCGGCCGCAGAGACGGACCTGCTCGAGTTCCCGGACCGGTCTCACTCGCTCACGATCGACCACGGCTGGCGCGAAGTCGCCGACGCGGTCATGACCTGGCTTCACCAACGCGAGCTCTAGCCCGCGAGCCATGTCAATGAGCGCGAACCATCGCTCTCGGGGGGGCCACCCAAGTCCCCCCGTTCTCAAACCCGATACACGGCACCACCAGACGAGGAGCAGTCATGCCCACGATCACCACCAGGGTCGTCGGGGTGATCGACATCGGAGACGTCCGCAGGGCGCGACTCGGCCGAGCCGCACCTGGCCGTCCAGCGCATGGGCGACATCCGCGATCGGCAGGCCGCGCCACACCGCCTTAGAGCCGGCAGCGGTACGCCCGCACTCGAGTTCGCTCTGCGCATCTGCCCGGCCGACGGCAGCTACATACTGCGGTCCGCAACTCGCTCCGAAGGTATGCAAGTCCAGGTGATCCCGATGCTGTCGGTTGTACTCCCTGGCGGCCGTCAACGTGCCCTTCACCACCTAGGCGACGTTGCTGGCCACCAGGCGCTGAGCGGCGCCGGCTTTACGACACCGCCCTCGGGTTGCTCCCGGAGGGCAAGCCGGTTCTTGCGGAAAGTCCTCGCCAGGCACGACGCGCTGCAAGCCGCCGGCCCGCCATAAGTGGATGATCTGCACGCAGCCGACCGAACGAGCTACGGAACCAACACAGGCAAATATTCGGCGATCTGGCTGAGACCGTGGCCGCCGTCAGACCACTGCTTTCGGTGTGCCGCCGATCACGTTTCGGTGTGCCGCCGATCACGGCGAGGCCGAGGAGGCTTGCCAGACGTATGCCCGCAAAGACCCGTGACCGGGTTACAGCGTGACTCAACGTCGGCTAAGTCTCAAGGGCCGAATCGCGGGCTGCCGGGGCCTGCTGGCCAGCGAGCGCGACGGCCTCGATCTCAACCAGCTGGTCCGAGTAGCCGAGCACAGTGACACCGAGCAGCGTGCTCGGCGCATCGTGCGCGCCGAACGGCCGCCGCGTGAAGACGAGGCTTCCGGCCGGTGCCCTGGCGGCGTACGCCTAGGGAGCTTCGGGGTATGGGCCCTTGGCGCGGATCAGCTGAGCCGGCATGGCGCGGATGCTTGCAGCTGGTGCCTCGAGTTGGCAACCGGGTTTCGGACCCAGCCGCGAGGCGTCAGGTCCAGATCGAGCACGGAATGCCGTCGCTGAAGCGCTCGGGCGGATCGGGGACGCACGTCGCCTTCCCGCGCGCCAACCGGTCGGCTGTCCAGGCAACAGCGGCCGCGTCGAGCACGTCGTCGACGCCGACCTGCCGCCCGGTCAGGCCGAGATCCCCGCGGACTTCAATGCCCGCCTCGGCGAGCAGCTGGCGGCGGCGCACGGCGCCAGGCCACGTCGACTTGCTGTCTGCCAGCGGCGCCCCGGCCAGCGCGGCGAACGTCAGCTCCGGGTGCACCTCCGCCACCGGGCACGGCGCTTTAGGCAGCCAGGCGTCCACCTGAAGGATCTTGTCCCGCAGGTTGTAGGCCTGCCGCGAGATGCCTGCGCCGGTCAGCAGGCGGTTCAGCGCCGATGCTGCTGCGTAGTCCTCGATGAGCAGCGCTGGCCGGACCAGCGTGACGAACACCGACGCCCAGCGGACGCCGGCGGCCTCCCTGGCCAGCAGGTCGGCCTGGCGATGCGTGCTGTCCGCCAGCCCGATCGGGATGTCGATGCCGATGGCGTGCAGTGGCCCGTCCGCCGCCGCCATGGCCGCGATCCCGGCGATGTCCGCGTGCACATAGGCGCGGATCGCGTCGCCCGACCACGCGATGCCGATCCAGCCGGCCCGGCACGCATCAACGCCCAGCACGCGCTTGGTTGCCACTAGCCCATGGTGTCAGCAGCCGCGGGCCGTCACAGCCGGTCGCGGATCGGGGCGATGACCTCGTCTGCGAGCCAGCGCGGGACGTTGTCAGGTGCTGGTGGCCGGACCGCCATGACGATGCACGTGAAACCGACCGCGATGACGTCCGCGACGATGGACCTCGCCGCCGCCGCGTCGTCACCAGAGAAGATCACCTGCGTCGACCTGACTATCTGCGCAGGATCCCGGCCGATGGCCGCGCACTCCTTGTCGAGTACCTTGCTGCGCTCCGCGAGGAACTCGATGCTCCCGTGCGGCGGCCCGGGCGCGTTCCACATGTCGGCCTGCTCAGCGACTAGGCGCAGCATCCTGTTGCCGGTCCCGCCGACTAGCACGTGCGGGCCGCCAGCCTGCACTGGCTTCGGCTCATTCAGAGTCCCGGTGAGGGCGTAGTAACGGCCGCTGAAGTCGAACACGTCCTCGGTGAACATGCGGCGCACGATCGTGATCGCCTCGGCTAGCCGCGCCAGGCCTTCAGCCGGAGTCGTCACCGGCAGCCCGTAGGCCAGGTACTCCGCTAGTCCTGGATGCTGATCCGGTGCCATCGGCGTGCCCGCCGGCAGCGTGCCGCCAGCCCCCAGGCCGAGGATCAGTCGCCCGCCCGAGATCACGTCGAGCGTGCTGGCCATCTTGCCGAGCACGGCCGGCTGGCGGATCTGGATGTTGGCGACCAGCAGGCCGAGGCGCAGCTGCTGCGTCTGCGCAGCCAGCGCTGACAGCAGCGTCCAGCCTTCGAAGATCGGGCCGTCTTTCGGCCCGCTCAGCGGCAGCATGTGGTCCCAGAGCCAGGCGTGATCGATCCCGGGCACCTCGTCCGCCTGCTGCCACGTGCGCAGGATCCGGTCATACGTCGTGTGCATCGGCGTCGTCTTGATCCCGAAGCTCAGGTCTCCCGCCATCGCTCCTCCTCACTGCATATCGTCAGTTCTACTGATCATCATGATAGCTGAGTATCAGCGTCGCTGTACAGTTCCCGTATGAGTGAAGCGGTCACGGACGCGCTCGCGTCCCGGCTCGGCTATCTGCTGAAGCACGCGCAGCAGCGGCTCGTAGCGGCGGCGAGCCCGGTCATGGCGCCGTTCGGGATCGACGGCCGGGAGCTCACCGTGCTGACGGCTCTGGCGGCGCATTCACCGTTGTCGCAGCAGGAAGCCGCCGATGAGATGGGCATCGACCGCACCACGATGGTGTTGCTGGTCGACGCGCTCGAAGCCAAGGGCCTCGTGGAGCGGCGCCGCAGCCACGAAGACCGCCGCAAGAACATCGTCGAGCTGACCGCGGCGGGCCGAGACTGCCTTCGGGACGCCGGCCGGGCGCGCGACGAGGTCGAGCGGGAGTTCCTCGCCCCGCTCGGTGACACGCTGAGCCGCGAGTTCGTCCGTGCCCTCCGGATGCTGGCGAGCCAGCCGGGCGAGCTGCCCTAACCCGTCGCCCGGGCGGGTTGGGCACGGCCGCGGGCGCGTGGCGCTCGCATATCAGCCCAGCAGCGCCGTGATCGCGTCGCCGTAGAGAAGCCGCTTGTGCTCGGCGAGCGTCGGCCGGTGCTTGCCAGCCAGCTCGGCTGCCAGCTTGATGGCCTGCGGCAGCACCTCGTCCTCGCTCGCGACCTGATGCACGATGCCAGCGGCGAGCGCATCCGGCCCGCCATAACGCCGCCCGCTCACCAGCGCCTCCTGCAGCGCGCGGCCTGGGAGCTTGGCGCGCAGCAGGCTGGTGTACTCCGCAGTCAGCGCCAGCCCGAGGTCGGCTTCCGGCATGCACCAGAACCCGCGGTCGGCCCGCATGATGACGAAGTCGTGCGCGACTGCGAACTGGGCGCCGGCGCCGAACGCGTGACCGTTGACCGCCGCCACGGTGATCGCTGGCAGGCTCAGCACCCGGCCGAGCACGCGGTAGATCATCCCTAGGTACTCCCCAGCGCGCGCCGGAGCGGTCGCCAGCCAGTCCAGGTCCATCCCGTTGCTGTAGAACTTGCCCTCGCCCGTGGTCACCAGCGCGATAGGTCCATCGGTCGCCTCGAACCGGTTGAGCGCCACGTTGACGGCGTCGAGCCAGTCGAGCGTGAACCTGTTCTCTCCGGCCCGCATCCGCAGCACGAAGACCTCGCCCTCGCGGTCCAGCTCGATCACGCCGCCTCCTGCTAACCGGGATTCAGACCGACATCTCCAGACTGCCAAGGTAAGCGAGCACCTGGTCGACCGCCAGCCTCGCGGTCGCGACGCACGCCGGAATGCCGACGCCGTCGTACGCAGCCCCGCACACCGCCAGGCCCGGTTGCGTCGCGACGCCTGCCCTGATCCGCGCGACTCTGTCAAGGTGACCAACGCTGTATTGCGGCAGGCCGCCGCCCCACCTGCTCACGCGAACGTCGACAGGCTCACCTTGGACTCCGGTCGCATCGCGCAGGTCAGCGGCTGCAAGCGCCGCGAGCTCGTCATCGTCGCGCTGCAGGACCGCCTCCTCCCCCAGCCGACCCACCGAGCAACGCACTATGTGCAAGCCCTTTTCGCTTCGCCGCAGGTGTGGCCACTTGACGGTGCTGAACGTGACCGCTTTGACGTTGCGCCCGTCCACAGCGGGAACCAGAAAGCCGCTCCCCCCAACCGGCGCACTGAACGCGGCCTCGGGATAGGCCAGCGTCACGATCGCCATGCTGGCGTACCGGATCTCGGCGAGCGCCGCAGCGGCGGACGCAGCGCCTGTGACGTCGGCCAGCAACCTGCTCGCCGGGCGACCTGGCACCGCAATGATCACCGCATCCGCGTTGACCCGCTGCGGGTCGTGGGCCGAACCGACGGTGAGCCGCCAGCCGGTCCCGGTCCTGGCCAGCTCCCGCGCCATTGCGCTGGTCCGGATGTCGGCCCCAGACGCCTTTGCCAGCGCCGCTGGCAGGGTGCCGAGACCACTGGTCAGCGTCGTGAAGACGGGCGGCGCAGACGTCGCCGCCTGGTCCGGCAACGGCTCCGGCGGCAGCAGGGAGGCCGCGGCCTGCGTGAGCGAGCGGTGGCCGCGGGCGGCGTGCGCGAGCCCCGGCAGCGTCGCCTCGAATGACAGGTCCTCGCACCGCCCGGCGTAGACCCCGCCGAGCAGCGGCTCGACAAGCCGGTCCACCACCTCGGGGCCGAACCGGCCGCCTACCCGGCTCGTGACCGACTCATCGCCGTCGAGCGCCGAGTCAGGCAGGCTGAGATCCTGACGGGCGCGCGTGAGACCGTCGGCCGAAAGGATGCCGGTCACGGCCAGCTCGTCGAAGTCGGCCGGCACGCCCATGAAGTGCCGCCGCGGCAGCGGCCGGAGGCGTCCGCGAGTCCAGATCCCGGCCGCGGTCGTCCCCGGCGTCTGGAGATCGCCCGCCAGGCCGAGCTCGCCGATCAGGCCGACGCCTTCCGGCCGCCGCGCGAGCAGCGCCTCGGCGCCGGCGTCGACCGGGACGCCGGCGACGTCGGAAACCGAGAGCTTCCCGCCAAGCCGGGGTGATCCCTCCAGCACCGTCACCTTCACGCCGGCGTCCTTGAGCAGGAACGCGGCCGCCAGGCCTGCCACACCGCCGCCAATCACGGCCACCGTTCGCCGGTCAGAACGACCGTCGTGCGTCACGGCCGGCCCGCCTGCGCGCCCATATCGGTGACGCCGGTCCAGTCGAATTCGGCGCCGATCCGCGCCAGCAGTGCGAGCGTGCTGTCGTCGCACAGCGCACCGCGCTGTCCGGCGGCGTAGCACTCGGCCGGGGAAACGCCGAGCTCGAACGCGGCCGCGTAATCAGCGCTCAGGTCTGTGCCGAACATCGCCGGGTCGTCCGTCGAGACCGAGCAGGTGACACCGGCGCCGATCAGGGCGGGCAGCGGATGCTCGGCGAGCGAGGCGACGGCCCTCGTGCGGACGTTCGAGATCGGGCACACGTCCAGCACGGTGCCCCGCGCGGCCAGCTCGCGAACGAGGCCGGGATCTTCGATCGCGCGGATGCCATGGCGCAGCCGATCGGCGTGCAGGACGTCGAGTGCGCCGCGGACTGATTCCGGTCCGGCCACCTCGCCCGCGTGCGGCACCGAGCCGAGGCCCCCGGAGCGCGCAATCGCGAAGGCGCGTTCGTACGGCTCCGGTGCATACTCGGCCTCGCTGCCGCCAAGGCCAATGCCGACGATCCCCCGGTCGGCGTACTTGACCGCGTACGCCGCCGTCTCTTCCGCTACGCCGAGCGACATGCCCCTGGTGATATCCGGCGTCAGCCGTACATGCACGCTGTGCAGCTCCCTGGCTTCGGCGGCGCCGTCGCAGTAGCCGGTAAAGACCTCGTCCCAGGCTGCACCCCTCGCTACTGGCTCAGACGGCGAGAAGATTCCCTCGAGGTAAACAGCGCCGTGACTGGCCGCCTCGGCCGCGTAGTCGACGACCACCTGCCGGAAGTCGGCCTCGGTCCGAAGGGCGCTGGTTGTGAGCATCCAGACGTTGATGAAGTGAGCGAAGTCCGTGAACTCGTACAGTCCGGCGAGCCCGGCCACAGTGTCGGCCGGAAGCGCGACGTCATTGCGTCGGGCCATTTCCAGCAGAGCGGGCGCCCGCACAGTCCCTTCCAGGTGGACGTGGAGCTCGATCTTCGGGAACGTCACGGCACCGATTATCGCGGCTGCCGGAACCGGGCTTACGGCCGGCGCGTCCGAGGAGCATGACACATGCAGTCCTCGCTAGGCGAGGGGCGCTGACCGGCGCCGTTCTGATCGCAGCCTGCCTGCTGCTCGCAGCGTGCAGCGGCGGCAACTCCACCGCCTCATCGGCGGCCGGCGCTCCCGCACCCGCTGGCCGCGCCGTTCAACTCGGACCGGCGAACGGCACGGCCGGCAACATGAACGTACACGGCGCTGCGGGCGCGGGCCGGAGCGCGAAGACCACGGCCGGGCTCGCTTCCGCCGGTCAGAGCATCATCTACACCGCAAACCTGAAGGTGCGCTCGGCCAACGTGGGCGCGGTCGCCCGCCGGGTCGCGAGCATCGTCGTGGCCGCAGGCGGCTATACCTCGGATGAGCAACTGATCTCCGGGACGCCAGGCAAGACCGGCGAGACCATCGACATCACGCTGAAGATCCCCGTTCCGGCTTATCAGAACGTGCTTGCGCAGCTTTCCTCGCCAGCCTTGGGCAAGCAGCTCGCCCTGCAGCAGAAGGCATCGGATGTAACCCAGGAGGTCGCGAACGTCAACAGCCTCGTCAGCTCGGACGAAGCTGCGATCTCCGCGCTCCGGGGGCTGCTGACTAAGGCGGCGTCGGTGTCGGGCCTGCTGCAGGTGCAGCAGCAGATCAGCGCGGACGAGTCGGACCTGAACTCACTGCTCGCACAGCAGCGCGCCCTTGACCACGAGACCAGCTACGCGACCGTGACGATGACGCTCGTGAGCCCGCCGGTTCACGCGGTCGTGCATAAGAAGACGACCCAGCACGGCTTCGCGGGCGGGCTGGCCGCCGGCTGGCGGGCGTTTAAGCATGCCACCGCGGCCGTGCTGACGGCGCTCGGGGCAGCGCTGCCGTTCTTGGTCGTCGCCTGCGTGCTCGGCGGGCTCGGATACCTGGTATGGCGGCGCTTGCTGCGCCGCCGCGCTGGGCCGACCGAGGCCGGCACCGCGGCGGCCGGGCCTACGGAATCCGGGTAGCGCGCAGCGGTCAGGCTGACTGGGCGGACGCCTGGTGCACGAACTCGGTCAGCCTGGCTAGCACGTCGGGATCGGTCTCGGGAAGGACGCCGTGGCCGAGATTGAAGACGTGACCCTCCGCCGTGCGGCCGCGTTCGAGCACCTGTCTGGCCCGCTGCTCGATCACGGGCCAGGGTGCCAGCAGGATGGCCGGGTCGAGATTCCCCTGCAGCGCCTTGCCTGGCTCGACCCGGCTCACGGCGTCGTCAAGCGGAACGCGCCAGTCCACGCCTACGACGTCGGCGCCCGCCTCGCCCATTGCGCCGAGCAGTTCGCCGGTGTTGACGCCGAAATGGATCCGCGGCACGCCGGTCGGCGCCAGCGCGTCAAAGATCCGCTTGCTGTAGGGCTGCACGTTCGCGCGGTAGTCGTCGAGGCTGAGGGACCCGGCCCAGGAATCAAACAGCTGGACAGCGCTCGCGCCGGCCGCGACCTGCACCTTGAGGAACTCGGCCGTGATGCCGGCGAGCCTGCTCATCAGGTCGGTCCACAGCTCTGGCTGACCGTACATGAGGGCCTTGGTGAGCTCGAAGTTCTTGGACGGTCCGCCGTCAACGAGGTAACCGGCCAGGGTGAACGGGCCGCCAGCGAAGCCGATCAGCGGCTTGTCGTGGAGCTCCTTGACCAGGTTCGTGACGGCGTTCGTGACGTAGGGGACATCGCCCGCCGACAGCGGCCGGAGCCGCGCCACGTCCGCGGCCGACCTGATCGGGTGGTCCACCACCGGTCCGACGCCCGGCTTGATGTCGATGCCGACGCCGATGGCCCGCAGCGGGACGACGATGTCGCTGAACAAGATCGCAGCGTCCACGTTGTACCGGCGAACGGGCTGGAGGGTGATTTCCGTGATCAGGTCCGGCGCGGAGCAGGCGTCCAGCATCTTCTTGTCGGTTCGCAGCGCCCGGTACTCGGGCAGCGACCTGCCCGCCTGGCGCATGTACCAGACGGGCGTGTACGGGACCTTCTGCCGACGGCAGGCCAGCAGGAACGGGGACTCCTGGACGGTCATTGTCACCCCTGGATGATCCCACAACGCCGATTCGCCCCAAGCCCGGCCGAGGCGGCCGCAGTCGGAGGTCGCTGCACCGTTCCACGGCAAGCTATCCACACCGGCCTGCTCGGAATAGGTAACTCATCAATGAGATTGATAATCCAGCATGACCGTCGTGACCTCGCAGACGAGGAGCAACGCAGATGACTGAGAGACAAGGCATCGATCCTTCGGTGCCGCCAAGCGGGACAGGCTGCGTCGAATGTGACGCCGCCAGCGGTTGGTGGGTGCACTTGCGCCGATGCGCCCAATGCGGGCACATCGGTTGCTGCGACACCTCGCCATCGCAACACGCCACCGCGCACTGGAAGGCGACCGGTCACCCGATCGTGCAGAGCTTCGAGCCTGGTGAGGACTGGTTCTGGAACTACGAGACCGACGAAGCCGTCACCGGCCCGCGACTTGCTCCGCCGGTTCATCACCCAGCTGACCAGCCGGTGCCCGGACCGGCGGGCCGGGTCCCGCGAGACTGGCGGTTCCACATCCACTAGCCCAGCTCGCCGGGTGCGGGCCTAGAGCAGGAATGCAGGCTGGGCGGTTAGCGTTGGCGCGCTGGTGAAGAAGATCGGATTCCTGTCGTTCGGGCACTGGTCGTCCTCGCCGGGCTCGCAGACGACGTCGGCTTCGGACGCGCTGCTGCAGTCGATCGAGCTAGCGGTAGCCGCCGAGGAGCTCGGCGCCGATGGCGCGTACTTCCGGGTGCACCATTTCGCGAAGCAGCTGGGATCGCCCTTCCCGTTGCTGGCAGCAATCGGCGCGCGAACCAGCCGGATCGAGATCGGCACCGCAGTGATCGACATGCGCTACGAGAACCCGCTCTATATGGCCGAGGACGCCGGGACGGCCGATCTCATTTCGGGCGGCCGCCTTCAGCTCGGGATCAGCCGCGGCTCACCGGAGCAGGTGATCGACGGCTGGCGGTACTTCGGCTACCAGCCGCCGGAGGGCGATACAGATGCCGACATGGCCCGCGGGCACGCCGAGGCCCTGCTCGAGGTCCTGCGTGGGCAGGGCTTCGCGCAGCCTAATCCCCGGCCGATGTTCCCGAACCCGCCCGGGCTCCTGCGCGTCGAGCCGCATTCACCGGGACTACGCGACCGCATCTGGTGGGGCGCTGCGTCACAACGAACCGCCGCCTGGGCGGCCGAGCTGGGCATGAACATGCAGAGTTCTACCCTCATTACCAACGAGTCGGACAAACCCTTCCACCAGCAACAGGCTGAGCAAATCCAGGTATTCCGCGACGCGTGGCTAAAGGCTGGTCACGAGCGCCAGCCGCGGGTGTCAGTAAGCCGCAGCATCTTCGCCCTCGTAGATGACCGGGACCGCGCGTTCTTTGGCCGTCGCAACCAGGACGCCGACGAGGTCGGGTTCATCGACGCGAGAACCCAGGCGATCTTCGGCCGCACGTATGCCGCGGAGCCGGATGAGCTGATCCAGCAGCTGAAGGACGACGAAGCGATCGCGGCGGCCGACACACTGCTGCTGACGGTGCCCAACCAGCTCGGCGTCGACTACAACGCCCATGTGATCGACAGCATCCTTACCCACGTCGCGCCCGCGCTCGACTGGCGATGATTGGCCAGGTTGAGTAGGTCCTGACAGGCTGGCATCGTGACGAGAGCGGGCGAAGGTGGCTGGCAGGGTGAGTGCGGGCTAGCTGCGGCCGACCTAAGTGACCCGGCTGGGCCAGATCAGCTCGCGGCGGCCGCAGGGGTAGTTGACGTGCCGATAAACCGGACCACGGCGTTGGGCCAGACCACCATCATGGGCCGCGCCGCGCAGCCCGCAGAGATTACCGGATTGATCGCCTTCCTCGCCTCGCCGCAGGCCAGCTACATCACCGGGGCCGTATTCGCAGTTGACGGCGGCCAGACAGCCGTCTGAGTCCGGACATCAAGACGGAAGCAACCCTGGCCTGCCCCTTGACGCGCTTCTCCGCTCTGGTCGTCGGTTGTCACGTCACCGA
>DATIOU010000003.1:0-7648 GCA_035472835.1 Streptosporangiaceae bacterium
GCGCTGGCAGGGCGGCTGGTCCGGGAAGTTGGCGAGCTCATCACCCGATCGGATTCCGCCCGCAAGCCCGTCGCCACGCTGGGCATCGATAGCGAGGTGCGCTTCGCGTCAGCCAAGGACCGCGCGGCGTTCGCTATCGAGCTGGCCGAGCTAGTGAACGGACTTGTTGCCCGCTACCACGACGAGCACGCACCCGGCGGCCGGGCGCACCGGTTCGTTGTGGCACTCCATCCCAAGATCACCAAGGATCCCGAGACCACCAAGGAGCTATCGTCATGAGTCGCGCATTCGAGATCAACCGCCAGATCGACCTTCCCGCTGCCCCAGAAGACGTGTGGATCGCGATCACCGCCGACACGGCGGCCTGGCAGTTTCCCACCGGACTGGAGATTCCCGCTGGTGCGACGCCCCCTGAGGGCTCGCCCGTCCAGACCTGGGATCCGCCGCATCGCCTAGTGGTACGCATGGAATCGCCGGATGGCACCTTCAACGCGCTGGATTACGCGATCGAGGCGCGCGCCGGCGGTACCGCGCACCTGCGTTACGTTCACAGCGGGATCCTCGCTGACGAGTGGGCCGACCAGTACGACGCGATCGACGGGCACACCGACTTCTACCTGCACACGCTCAGCGAGTACCTGCAGTACTTCAACGGCCGCGCAGCTACCTATGTCGGCCAGCCGTCGTCCGGGATCGAGGGCCCTTCGGCAGCGGGCAACCCCGACGCGATGGACGCCCTCCGCTCCGCACTCGGTATCGGCGCTGGCGCCAAGGTCGGCGACTCGGTGCACGCGCAGCTTGGCGGTGCGGGCATGCTCGACGGCGTACTCGACTACGTCACGCCCGAGTTCATCGGCGTCCGCACCAGCGACAGCTTGTATCGGTTCTTCGGCCGCAACCACTATGGCGGCGTGGTCGGCATGAGCGCGCACGTGTTCCGCGACGACGTGGACGAAGCGGCCGCGGAGAAGGCGCTGAAGAACTGGCTCGACTCCGTCTACGCGTAACGACAGCGGTAACGGTTGCCGACGGCGTGTCATCCAGGCACGGCGTCGGCAACCTTATTGTGACCTTCGGCTGGAACCCGGTTGTCACACGATCCGTCCAACTGACGGAATCACAGGACGCCGGGTAACCGGGCCGCGGGTAACCGGGCCGCGGGTAACTGGGCAGCAGCTAGCTGGGCAGCGGGTAACTGGGCAGCAGCTAACTGGGCACTGGGAGGACCGATGTTCGCAGGCTTAATGCATTCTTTCCGCGCAACGTCGGTGATCCCGATGGCGGTCGCGGCTTCAGCCATCCTGGCCGCGGGCTGTGGCTCGGCGGCGCCTGCAACCCACCCCGTTCCCAGGGTGATAGTGGTGCGCGACAACGCCAATGGCCGGACGGTGTCGGTACGGGCTGGTGACACGCTCGAACTGATCTTGTCGAGCACCTACTGGAAGGTGGCGGGCAGCTCGGCGTCACGCGTGCTCCGCCAAGACGGTGCCACGACGCTGCTGCCGCGGCCCAGCAGCTGCCCGAGGATTCCGGGCCTCGGCTGCACCCCGCAGCGGACAGACTTCAAGGCGCTCAGTAGCGGCAAGGCCGTCGTCACGGCCAGCCGGACGACCTGCGGCGAGGCCCTGGCGTGCCCGGGCCGGGCGACGAAGTTCACGCTAGTCGTGATCGTGGCCGCGAGCACCTGAGTAAAGGTCGCTTTACATTTCGCATGTTGTAAAGCCACCTTTACATCATGCGTAACCGGGTTCGCGAGCAGCGCATCCAGCGTGAGTTGTCGCAGGCAGGCCTCGCGTCGGCGCTCGGCATGTCGCGCCAGACCGTCATCTCGACCGAGAGCGGCCGTTATCTGCCATCGCTGCCACTGGCGTTCCGGATAGCGAGGTTCTTCGACTTGACCGTCGACAAGATCTTCGACCCTGAGGACGAGGAGGCAGGCGCATGATTAAGTTCATCCCGCCCCGACTGCGGAAGCCAGAGCCCGGCGACGCCGGTGACGGCCTCCCGGCGTCGTCCCCGGGCGACGTCCGGCTGATCAGCGGGACACCCCGACAGCTCCGCGGCGCGGACGTTATCGAGGCACTGGCTGCCCTGGCGCTAGGCTGCGGGCCCGGGGGCGGGCCTTCGTAGGGACAGAATCTTCCCATGAAGTAAGGTTTGGCTAACCTAAGCAGGTCAACCGGGCTCATCGGCCCAGCCCCTGGAGGTATTGCTCATGCTCGCCACTCTTGTGATCTTCTTGCGAGAGGGCGTCGAGGCGAGCATGATCGTCGCGATCTTGCTTGCGTACCTCAATCGGATCGGGCGGCGCGACCACTTCCGCTACGTGTTCATGGGCGTGGGCGCTGCGCTGATCCTCGCGACCGTAGGCGGGGCGGTGGCCTACGAGACGATCCGCACCTATGCGGGATCGCGGGCCCAGACGATCTTCGAGACCGTCACGTACTTGCTGGCGGCCGGCGTGCTCACGTATATGACGTTCTGGATGCGCAATCACGCACGGTCGCTGTCCAAGGAGCTACGGGCGCGAACGGATCAGGCGCTGAACGGTGGCGCCAGGTGGGGCCTGGGCCTGCTGGCGTTCCAGGCGGTTGGCCGCGAGGGGATCGAGACGGTCGTCTTCACCTTGGCGATCATCTTCTCGACGTCTGCGGCGAGCGCGCTCACCGGCGCGTCCATCGGCTTCGCGGCGTCCATGGTGATCGCATTCGTGATCTACAGGCTGGGCCACAAGCTGAACCTGGCCAGGTTTTTCACGGTTATCGGCATCCTGCTCATGATCTTTGCCGCCGGCCTGTTCGCCGACTCTGTCCAGAACCTGCAGGAGCTCGGCTGGCTGCCGGTACTCAATGCGCCGATGTGGCACTCCGGCAGCCTGCTGAGCCAGGACAGCGCGTTCGGTGACGTGCTGCACAGCTTCTTTGGCTACAGCGATGCCCCTACTCCGCTGCAACTCGTGATCTACGTCGCGTACCTGGCTGTCGTGGTGGCTGCCTACCTCGGTATTCGCGCCAAGCTCGCCGGGCGCGCTCAGCGAGCGCACGGCGCGCTTCGCTGACGAGCGGCTGGCAGTCTTAGCCGTCCCCGCCCGACTCGCTGCCAACTTGGTCGCCCGCTAACGCGCCCACAGGGAATTCAGGCCCTCGACGGACTTGATCAAGTCAACGAGTGATCGCCCTGCCTAGGCGCGGCCGCGTCAACGGGGCGCGTCCGGATTCAGCGTGCGGCGGTTCGTGGGCGCGCAGGTATGCGCACGCGCAGCACAGTGTCACCTGGCTGTGAGTCGATGGTGATCGTGCCGCCGTGTCGCTCCTCGACGATCCGGCGGGCGATGTCGAGTCCAAGGCCGGTCCCGTTGCCGACGTCTTTGGTGGTGTAGAAGGCCTCGAAGGCGCGCGCCGCGACTTCTGGTGACATGCCAGGACCGGTGTCGGCGATCTCAATCTGAACGCCGCCGTCTTCGGCTCGAGTGATGATCTTCAGCGTGCCCGCGCCGTCCATCGCGTCGATCGCGTTATCGATGAGATTGGTCCAGACCTGGTTGAGCTCCCCGGCGTAGGCCTCAACCTCTGGCACGTCGGCGCCGTACTCGCGCACCACGGTCACGCCGTCGCGAAGCTTGTGCGCGAGCATGGTGAGCGTGCTTTCGATGCCGGTCGTGACATCGATGCGCTGCATCGACGCGCGGTCCATCTGCGAGTAGGACTTAACGGCGGTGACAAGCTCGGAGATGCGGCGAGTCGACTGCTTCAGGTCCGCTAGGAGCGTGGCGGCCGAGACCGTGCTCGCAACCCAATCCAGGCCAGGCTCCAACGGGGGGCCAGGCAGCACGGCCGCCGCACGCTCACACCAAGCCAGATCGGCCCCAGCGGCGGCCAGCGACGGCGCTATGAGCCACTCGCGCTGAATCCCGCGCCGCGTGAGCCACGACGATAGCTCCTCCTCGCGATCGCTCAGGACAAGCGGGTCGTCGTCCGCGGCGTGCGGATCTAGCTCGCTGCGGAGCTCGTCGAGCGCGCTGAACTGGCCAGCCGAGATTTCATTATGAGCAAGACGCGCGAGCGAAGAGACCAATGTCTGACTCACGCCGTCGAGATCATCCACAGCCCTGATGGCAGCGGCTGCCGGATTGTTGATCTCGTGCGCGAGTCCGGCAGCGAGCCGGCCGAGTGTGACGAGTGACTGGCGCTGGCGCGCCATCGACTCGATAGTCCGCGCCGTGCCGTACAGGCCCTCGATCAGGTGCCGGGCGAACGGGAACCAGGCGTTGAACCTGTCCGCAAGCAATGCCGCTGGCACGCGCAGGGTTCGTCCGGCCGCTGCGCCCACGCCCGTGGCCAGGTAGACGCCATGCTCATCCCAGGCACGGAAGCCGCCTGCCCACAAGCCCGGCATCATCCGGCCGACAAGCGTTCGTTCCTGCCCGATGTGCCGCGTCAGTTCGATAGAGCCATCGACGAGCACCCACCAGAAATCCGCGTACTCGCCTTCTCGGAACAGCTCGACTCCCGGCTCGACGCTGACCTCGGTGGCACCGTCGATCAGTTCTGCCAGCTGTTCGCCTGTAAGGCCGTCGAAGAGGCTGAAGGCGCGGAGGTCTTCGACGCGCATCAGATCCCCGCCAGATCACAGGTACTCAATAGCCCCACCCCTCACATATGCGCCTCAGTATCTAGCACACCTCTTGGCTAGACCACGTTCACCCACTGCTTGCGACGGAGACGTGCCTGACATAGGGGGTGAGGATGATCGGGGCGGCGGGTATTTTGGGCCGTGGAGGTAGATCCGGCTATGCGCGTAGCGGAGTACACGTCCGAGCTCGGGCGATGGGACGAGGTTGAACGCGTCTCCGACCCGCGGCTTCGTCCCTACGTCCACGGCTACTTCGCGACTTCGTCCGCCCTGGCGCGGCCGGTTCGGGAGCGGCACCTGCCCGCGACTGAAGTACCCATGCTGCTGAACTTCGGCGCTTCCCACACGCGGGTGGATGCTGAGTCTGACTCTGAGCCGCAGCGGTTAGATCACGCGTGGGTGACGG
The DNA here is from genome assembly GCA_035472835.1 of Streptosporangiaceae bacterium. Lineage (GTDB taxonomy): Bacteria > Actinomycetota > Actinomycetes > Streptosporangiales > Streptosporangiaceae > JAJYUU01. Next base: position 5,039 of record DATIOU010000003.1, read on the forward strand.
GTCTTCAGACCCATTACCACCTCAGCGATGCGATCGGCGACCGGCGCTTCATGGTCGTCCGATTCACGCCGCTGGGCGCGCACCTCTTCTTTCGGCTGTCAATGGACTCGCTCACGGATCGAACCGTCCCGCTGGAGCAGGTCGATCTGAGGGTCGCTTCATTGGTGAGCGACCACGTGATGGTCGCCCGCGGCTGGGCGGAACGGTTTGATGCGATGGAGAGATTGATCGGCAGTCGCGTGACTCCATTCGCGGTCCCGCCGAACATCGAGCGGGCGTGGAATGTTTTGGTGCGGACTTCGGGACGGACGCCCGTTGGATCGCTGGCTTCTACTGCTGGTTGCAGCCACCGCCATCTGATCCAGCAGTTTCGCACTCGTATTGGGCTGCCACCAAAAAAGATCGCGATGTTGCTCCGATTCAATCGCTCGATCAACGCGGTCACTCATAGCCAACCGGCGAACTCGGCAAGGAAGCCATATCTTGAGGGATCGCCGGCGGACGACGACGCTCTTGAGGCGCATTGGGCATATATCGCGGCCGAATGCGGATACTTCGACCAGTCGCACTTCATTCATGAGTTCAAAACATTTGCCGGTGCCACGCCATCGGCGTTCCAGCGGGGTATCCCGACCCCGGCGTCGTGAGTCCGTCCGGTCAGTTTCTTACAAGACCTCGGGCCAGGCCACCTGCGACTCTTGCCTGACGTCCAGAATTCGGAGGCCGCCCGATGCAGAAGCCGCCCATTGACGAATCGCAGATCGACGCAAGGATCAAAGCTCACGTGGAAGAGTTACTGCACCTGTGGCAGGCGGAGCAGGGTGGTGCTGCGAAGGACCGCGATCTGCAGATTGTCAGCCGCTCCATACCCTTTCCGCGGGACCGAGCCCTGCGGGTGGTAGATCTGTGTTGCGGCCCAGGGGACTTGGGGCGCGCGATCCAACAGCACTACCCGAAAGCGCAAATCGATTTCGTCGATCGCGACCCGCTCCTACTGTCAATCTGTCGCGGATACAACCTGCGGGCTGGAATACCCGGAAACTACCAGCAACTCGATCTCAACCACGAGTCGTGGTGTCAAGGCCTGCCTGCGCGGCATTATGACGTCATAGCAGTCGCCAACGCTATTCACTGGCTCAGCGCCATCCGGGCCGCGGCCGTTTTTGGCGACATCCACAGGCTTCTTGACGACGGCGGCACGTTCTTCGTCGCTGAGCCAGTCAGCCCTGAATTGCCATTTGCGCCGGGGTTTACCGAATGGAAGACGCGCCAGCGGCCACGTTACGAGCAGGAAAACTGGAAGGCCTTTTGGGACCGAGCCAACTCGCTGGTCGGTTACGACCATACCGAGCTCTTGGGCTCTCGAGAGGTTAGCCACATCGGCGACGGGATGACGGTTCGCGGCTGGATCGACCTTGTTGAGAGGTGTGATTTCCAGACCGTCGACACACTCTGGCGAGACGCCGACGTGGTGATCGTCGCGGCACGAAAGGCATAGCCGCGACATCGTCGGGCATCGCGTGCCTGCGGGGAGCGCGGCGCCGGGTGGCGTTGATTTCTAGGCCAAACGAGGGCATTGTCCTAAAGCCAGTGGATTCACAACGGGAGGTATGGCCGCATGGACGTCATCGAGTGGCTGATGGACGGAGATCCGGCGATCCGCTGGCAGGCGATGCGTGACGTCGCCGATGCACCTGATGACCTAGTCGTGGCCGAGCGGGCCCGTGTTTCAAACGAAGGTTGGGGCGCGCGGTTGCTCGCTCTCCAGCAGCCGCACGGCCAGTGGGCAGCCGGCATCCCGACGTTCTCCTCCGCGGAGGCAGAAAAGTGGTGGCGCTCGCTCGGACCTGAACGGCAGGGCACCCTGTTCCCTATGTGGACCTCCACCAGCTGGAGCCTGATGCTGCTCATGGCGTTCGGCGTCGACCCCGGTAGCGCGGCGGCCCGCCGGGCCATCGGCCTCGTGCGTGAGAACGTCCATTGGGAGCACGACGGCGAGGCGCTTTTCGACGGTGAGGTGGAACCCTGCATAAACGGCCGGACCGCGGCACTCGGAGCCTACTTCGGCGTCGACGTCGCGCCGGTCGTAGACCGGCTCCTCGGCGAACAGATGGCCGACGGCGGGTGGAACTGCGAGCAGGAGAGCGGCTCGACCAGGGGATCGTTCCACACCACGATCAACGTGCTGGAAGGACTGGTGGCATACGAGCGGGCGGCGGGAAGCGCCCCTCAACTAGCGAAAGCCCGGCTCCGCGGCCACGAGTTCCTCCTCGAGCGGCGGATGTTCCGGCGGCTGTCTACAGGCCGGGTGATCGACCACGATCGCACGACCGACGGCCCCGCAACCTGGACGCAGTTTTCCTATCCGACCTTCTGGCACTACGACGTGCTGCGCGGCCTGGACTACCTTCGCGACGCCGACGTCACCCCCGACGACCGGCTGGGCGAGGCGATCGACTTGGTCCTGAGCAAGCGCGGTGCGGACGGCCGGTGGCTGCTGGAGAACCCCCATCCCGGGGACCTGCACTTCGCAATTGATGATGGCGAAGGAAAGCCGAGCCGATGGAACACCCTGCGAGCCATGCGCGTGCTCAGGTGGCATGAGCAGGC
>DATIOU010000004.1:0-12531 GCA_035472835.1 Streptosporangiaceae bacterium
TCAGGCTGCCGCACGTTCTTCGCGCTGCCGCCCCGTCGCAACCGGTGCGGTTGCGCAACCTAGTCCTCATCCGCCGGGTCATCTCGCACTACCCATAGTCTCCGAGGTCTGTCGACGCGCTGGCACGCTCCGGTGACGTTCAACCGGTAGGTGCGCAATCCCGTGAGCCACGGGGCGCATGCCGAGGCGACCGTGGTCACGGTGACCCGACCGGTCCGCCGCTCTCTAGCTGCCGCCTCGTCAGCCCGGCGGCTCCGGAGGCTGACGAAGCCAAGTGCACTCTGGCCATACCGAGCCGCTACCAGCGGACGGAAAATCCGCCGCTCTACGCCGAGCCACGTAGGTTCTGACCTGCGCAGATGAGCGTCAACAGTCTGCAGCTGTGCGCTCGTGGCTGCAATTAAAACTGCAACCACGCGGCGGGCGACGACATCGCCGCTGGGATCACCAAGACACTAAATGACCAGGTCAGATAACATTTGATCATGGTGGGGCGGGTGGGGCTCGAACCCACGACCGGCGGATTATGAGTCCGGCCAGCCAGCTGACAGGTCCATGACGTCTGAGCTGGGCAAGCCGTCAGATGTGTGATCACGCTCAGGGATACTTAGGCACGTATTTGGCATGATCATGCTTGCGCCTGCTGCCAGTGTCTGATCGCCTCGGCCATTCTTGGAATGTCGTCGCGCAGGGTGACCCACACCAGCTCGTAGTCGATCCGATGGTAAGCATGCGCGGCGATGATTCTCATGCCCTTGACTTCTCGCCAGGGAATCTCAGGCGTCGCCTTGATGACCTCGTCTGGCAGCTTGCTTGCGACATCCCCCAGGCGGCCGATGATCGCCTCACCCGCAAGGCGCAACGGACGCTCGGCGTCCCAGCGTTCCTTCCCGAGATCCACAAGCTCGGCCGCTGCATCAGCTGCCTCGGCAAGATCTGCTAGGAGGTCGTCGACTCCCCTGGTCACAGATCCACGGCCTCAGCACGAATGTGCTCGTCTCGTGGTTTGAGTGCACTCCGCGCGACGACGTCCACCTCAATGCCCAAGAGTTCCTCGAGGTCCTGGAACAAGCCGACGTGATCAAGAAGTGAAGTACCCGGCTCGAAGTCCACGAGCAGATCCAGGTCGCTGTCCGAACGAGCCTCACCGCGCGCGACGGAGCCGAACACGGCGATCCGATGCGCGCGACGCTTCCGCGCCAGGCGTTCAATCTCCGGGCGGCGTCGGCGGAGCCCTTCCAGTGTCAGCACGTCATCGGCCACCCCACAAGGATATCGCCACGCACCCTTGCGCAGCTGGATAGCGCCGCTCGCCGCACCTGTCGCGGCGCCGGGCGTCCGATTTTCAGGCGTGACGTACCCACAGGTCGTCGCAATGGCCATGAGCGTGTCGAATAGTGGGCCGGATGGGGCTCGAACCCACGGCCGACGATTATGAACTCGGGAAGTAGCGGTACGCGGTGCTGCGTGAGACGGACGCGGCGGCGGCGACGGCCTCGACCGTCGGCGTGACGCCGCCGGCGGTGACGAGGTCACGGGCGGCAGCGACGAGGGCGTCTCGGGTCCGGGCCTTCTGGGCCGAGCGCCCGCTGGTCTCGTAGGGCGTTGACATAAACCTTTATGGTATGCCAGTCTCGTCATGGGACAATAGTCCCATGAACGAGAGGCGGAACCATGAGCGCGAGCACAGCCCGGAAGTCCCTGGTCCGGGCAGCGGAAGACGGCGAGCGCCGCTGGTTCCTCGGCGGCGGCCTGCATATCTGGAAGGCGACGGCCGACGACACCGGCGGCGCGTTCCTCCTCTTCGAGGACAGGATGGACCGCGGCAAGGTCACGCCGCTGCACCTGCACCCCGACTCTGACGAGACGATGGTCGTGCTAGCTGGCGAGATCCTCATGCACCTGGACGGGGAGGAGCACACGGTCCGCGCCGGCGGCATCGCCAGCGCCCCCCGAGGCATCCCGCACGCCTTCAAGGTCACCGGCGCCGACGGCGCCCGGCTGCTGTGCCTCCACACGCCTGGCTGCTGCCAGGCGTTCTACTGGGACGCCAGCGAACCCGTCCGCAGCGATGACCGCCGGGGGATCGATGCCGGGCCAGTGGACATGGGCCGCGTGCAGGCCTCGGCCAAGAAGAACGGCGGCATCCAGATCCTCGGCCCGCCTCCGTTCAGTTACTTCGCTCGGAGCTGACTTCGCTGGGCGACTGCCGCTGCGAGGCCGAAGGCCCATCGGACGTCCCGGGACATCCATTCGCCGCGATGCCCGGCGACTGGCTATACACCTCCCCGGAGCGCACGTTGTCGGCCGGATCCGGTGTGCGCCCTGACGCGGACGGCGCATCACGACCGCGGCCTTCATGGCCGTGAGCCTGGTGTCCGGCGGTCGATCAACTTACGGACCCGAACGCGGGCCACGTGGATGCGCAACAATGACGCTGGGCCGCTGTCGAAGCCGCGCAGGTCGACGGGAGAGAACATGTCTGCGCTCGTTGCACGCAGCCGTTACGAGGCGCTGAGCGACTGCGTCTATCTCAACCAGGCTTCCCTGGGCCTGATCCCGCGCGAGTCCGTTGACGCCATGGCGCGTTTTGTGGGGGATGTCGCGCAGTATGGCAACGTACGGATGTCAGACGCCGCCGAGGCCCGGGTCCTCGACGATCTCCGCGATGCCGCTTCGGCACTGCTGGGCGCGCCGCAGCGATCGATCGCCGTCATCGCAGGAGCCAGCGAAGGTCTGGGCCAGGTCGCGGCGGCGCTAGCCACGGGACCCGCCGAGGTGCTCCTGGTGCCTACCGATTTCCCTAGCGTCACCTACCCATGGCTCGGCGCTCGCGCCCGACTCGGCACCACCATCCGCTGGGTCGAGGACGAGCCGCAAACGGACCTTAGTGCCGCGCTGATCGAGGCCATCAGCGGCTCCACGTCGGTGGTGTGCATCAGCGCGGTGCAATATGCGACTGGCACTGCCATCGACGTCAGGGCCGTTGCCGAACGCGCCCACGAGGTCGGAGCGAAGATCGTCGTCGACGCAACCCAACTCGCCGGCGCAGGCCCGGTCAGCATGCGGGAGTGGACGGCGGACGCGCTGGTCTGCAGCGGATACAAGTGGCTCTCCGGTCACGGTGGCGTCGCGATCCTCGCGGTCAGCGACGAGCTCATCGCAGCCACGCCCAGCATCATCGGATGGAAAGGCACCGACAACCCGTTCGACTTCGACGCGACAACCCTGACCCTGGCCCACGACGCGCGCCGCTTCGAGCTATCCACCATGGCCTACAGCTCGGCAGTCGGACTCAGATCCTCGATCGCACTGCTCACCGCCGCGGGATTCCCAGCCCTCGCGCAACACGCACGCGGCCTCGCGACCGAGCTCATCGAGCGGGTGCACCCCCTGGGCTGGAGGCCGTTTCGCCGCCCCGGAGCCCCTGGAGCAAGCAGCCACATCATCTCGCTGCGCCACGGCTCCCTGTCCGCGTCCGCAGTGCAGGCTGCGCTGGCCGGCGACTATCGCGTGATCGTCAGCTCCCGCGGCGGCGGAATCCGGATCTCTCTCCACGGCTACAACGACGGCAACGACATCGAGGCGCTCATCGATGCGCTGGCTGAGGTCGGCCCCGCCTTGCGTTGAGCCGCACGGGCGCCGCCGGTCCGCCTCGAAGATGTGTTCTAGCACTAGCTTCAGTGCCGCCAGGATCTTCGCCGGTAGCTGGCAGAGAATCCCCAGTGCCAGCTCCGCTTGCCGAGGATCGGCGCCCGCGACGACCGGCGCGCTACCGCCTCCTGCGCCGCCTTCAATGAGATCGCCTCTGCGCTGGTAGCCGGAACGCCTACCCCGCGGGCGATCACCGCAGGACTGGAGTGCGCCCGCGAACTCGGCTGCAGCCTTGTCGCCGACGCCATCGGCCGCGGCCAGCACATCCTGCCGGCAACGATGGCCGCCACCGGGATCGTGCCACTCGACGACGAAGCCCCGGGCTTCGTCCTGGACTCCCTGAGCCTGGCCGTATCGGCCATCCTCGACGCCCGACCGCTGCCCGACGTGCTGATCGACATCGTGCGCATCGGCAACGACACCGACACCAACGCCGCGATCGCCGGAGGGCTGCTGGGAGCCCGCGACGGTGCCTCGGCCATCCCGCAGCACTGGCGTACCCGGCTCCAATTCGGGCCGGAATTTGTCCAGGTGGCAGCAGCCCTCAGGTGAGCTAATCAAATAAGAGGCCGGTCGGCCGGGCTTGAGTCTGGTCACACCAGAGCCTGCTCAACCATGAAGTCGGCGTTTTGGCATCGTCGCGCCACGTGGCCGATTCAAGGCCCGGTCTCACAGTCCGGGCTCGGGTCGTCGTGGGCGGTTCCTGAAGCGGTATCTGTTTGCCGCTGGGCGAGGTGGCGGTACACCGCACCGTCAGGCGCACCGGGCTGTTGCTCCGTGCGGGAGGGCTCGCGAGCGGCCAGCTCCGTGGCGGCATCGGCAGTGCGCGGCCAGGCCGAGAACCGCTCCCGCAAGCCGGCCACGTCAGCGGCCGACAGGTCGTAGCGTGCGAACCTCTCATCGCCCATGTTGTCGAGCTGTCGGCCAACGTCGGCGAAGTCGCGTCCGGTGAGCCCCGGGTCGAGGCGGCGGGCGAAGCCGATCAGCTCCGCCGGGGTGTAGTGCTCCAGCATCCGCGCCGTGTCGGCGTAATCGCGGGGCTCGACCCGCCTGGCCAGCGCGCAGACCTTGCCGCCAGCTACGTCCTCCACCGACAGCACCGGGCCGAGCTCGGTCCAGACCGGCTCGCGGCTGCGGTCGAAGTAAGCCAGCTGCAAGACAGTGTGCTCGCCATCAGGGCCAGTGACATTCCACTCGGCCAGCCCCTCGCCGAGGTCCGGGAAAAGGTCGGCCAGGTCGGCAGCCTCGTCTTGCCGCTCGGCCCGGAATCCCGCAGCCCGCAGCGCCGCCTCGACCGCGCCAGCGGCAGTTTCCACGCCGTGTTCCTGGTTGGTGAACAGGTCCACGTCCTGTGTCGAGCGGGTAATAATTCCGTGGGCCAGCAGGGCGGAGCTCGGAATCCTTCATCTACAGGTGTTCATCGATGTCGATCGGCGCACGTCAGGACCAGCCCTGAACGTCAGTGGACAGCGCTGGGTGAGCGTGAACTGCAACCAGAACTGCAACCGCCCCGCGCAAACCTGCCTCGGCCGCGTCCCGGCTCCCCTCGCAGGCGGGACCCGTCGGCGAGAGTCAGCCGTCAGCGCACGGATCGGCCGCGAAACACTACCGGGCTAGAGGCAACTGCGAATGGGAGATTCACGTCGCTACCCAAGCCTATGGGTCAGGACGCGATCGCGATCCCGGCAGGCCCGGGCGCGGGCGAGGCGTCTGGTCATGACGGTGATCACGGCCACCGCCCGGACGGTTTGCAAGAACACCGTGACCGCCGCCGGGGCCGAGGCCGACATGCTCGTACCGCATGACCCGCTTGGCGGGCTCGATCCCGATGTCGAGATCATCGATGCCGGCAAGGCTCAGCCGCAGCGGGGCGGACTGGGTCACCGAGCCGCTTGGCGGCCGTCCGGCGCTGGCAGGCGTCGTCATCGACAGGTACCGCGCAGCCGCCGCGGGCCGGTAGGCGAAGCTGCTACGCGAGTTGCCGCATTGTGCCCGCATCGGCGACGGCCAGCCTGCTGCCGCGCGGTGTGAGAAGAGCGTCTCGAAACCCATTCGAGACCTCTCATCGACGAATCCGGGCGAGGGTGCCTGGCAACTCTTGACACAGCCGCAAATTTAGTTAACGTCAGGGACGTTATTTGTTGGGCGCGAGTTTGCTGCGCTATCAAGGCCTTCCGACGGGTCGGGAAGGACTGGCATGGCTCGCATGGACCTTTCGAGGATTGGCAAGGTATACGAGGACGGCACGCGCGCGGTCGCCGACCTGAGTATCGCCGTTGACGACGGTGAGTTCCTCGTCTTAGTTGGTCCGTCTGGGTGCGGCAAGACGACGGCGCTGCGCATGGTCGCGGGGCTTGAAACCATCACCGAGGGTGAGATCCGCATCGGCGACCGGGTAGTCAACAACGTGCCGCCACGCGACCGTGATCTAGCGATGGTGTTCCAGTCCTACGCGCTGTATCCGCACATGACGGTGCGCGACAACATCGGGTTCGGCCTGCAACTGCGGCGGATGCCTAAGCCGGAGCTCAGCCGGCGTGTCGATGAGGCAGCGAGGATCCTCGGCCTCACCGAATACCTCGACCGTAAGCCCCGCAACTTGTCCGGTGGCCAGCGGCAGCGAGTCGCGATGGGTCGGGCGATCGTGCGCCAGCCGCAGGCGTTCCTGATGGACGAGCCCCTCTCCAACCTCGACGCGAAGCTTCGCGTCCAGATGCGCGCCGAGATCGGCAAGCTGCAGCGTGATCTAGCCGTCACGACCATCTACGTAACCCATGATCAGACCGAGGCGATGACGCTGGGCCACCGCGTGGCAGTGCTGAAGAAGGGCACGTTGCAACAGATCGCGGCGCCTCAGGACCTGTACGACCACCCGGTCAACCTGTTCGTAGCCGGGTTCATCGGGTCGCCGGCGATGAACTTCCTTGCCGCGACTCTCCGCCGCGATGACGCGGGCGAGTTCTCGGTCGAGATGGGCGCCGAGACCCTGCAGGTGCCCGCGTCCGTGCTCGCCGCGCGTCCCGCGCTCGCAGGCTACGTGGACCGCGAGGTCGTCATCGGCGTGCGGCCTGAGGACATCGAGGACGCCGCCCTGACCTCGGCTGTCGATGGCCGCACACTGCCGGCGGTGGCCGAACTCGTCGAGCCACTCGGCTCGGACCTGATGGTGTACCTGTCGCTCGACGTCCCGCAGCCCTCCGCGCACGAGGACTTCGCCGAGCTCGCCCGTGACGCAGGTGATGTCGCAGTCGATATAGCAGACAAGACAACCGTCGTTGCCCGGTTCAGCCCGCGGAGCACCGTGGCAGTGGGAGCCAGCGTGAAGGCAACGGTCGCGACGGACCGCATGCACTTCTTCGAACCTCATTCAGGCGCTGCGATCTGGACCGCCTGACCTCACAGACGAGGAGACATAATCATGGCTCTGGCGAGAACGACGATGGCGGCCATCGCTGTTGGCGCCGCGACGATGGGGCTAGCCGCCGCATGTTCGTCCGGCAAATCGAGCACCCCCCCAGCACAGTCAGGCTCAGCGGCTGCAGCGGCCTTCAAGGGCCAGTCGTTCACCATACTCGGCCAGTGGACCGGCCTGGAGCAATCGGCATTCCAGAGCGTCATCAACAAGTTCGACAAGTCGACCGGCGCAAAGGGACAGTACACACCAGCGGCGGGGGGCTCGGAGCCGACGGTGCTGGGCGCTAAGGTCGCGGGCGGCACCCCGCCGGACATCGCAATCCTGTCGCTGCCTGGCGCGATCGCCCAGTACGGTACCGCCGGAAAACTGCACGCCTTGTCGGCCACCAGCCAGGCCGCGGTCGCTCAGAACTTCGCCACGGAGTGGGCGACCCTCGGGACCGTGAAGGGGACGGAGTACGGGGTTCCGGTCGACGCGTCTGACAAATCGACTGTCTGGTACAACGCCACGGCGTTCATGAATGCGGGCATCACGAGCACGCCGACAACCTGGCCGGGACTGATCGCCGACGCCAAGACCCTGGCCGCCTCCGGCGTGCACACGCCGATCTCGGTCGGCGGCGGTGACGGCTGGACGCTCACCGACTGGTTCGAGAATGTCTACATTCGCACGGCCGGCCTCGCGAACTATGACAAGCTTACCCATCACCAGATCAAGTGGACAGACCCGACGGTTGCCACTGCGCTGACCGCTCTCAAGCAGATCTGGGGTGACAAGGCTCTGATCGGCTCGCCGTCGGCAGCGCTCACCGTCCCATTCACTGGCTCAGTCGACAATGTCTTCAAGGCCAGCCCCACCTCGGCGATCGTGTACGAGGCAAGCTTCGTGGCGACTACAATCCCCGCGGACAAAGACCCGGCCAAGGTCGGCACCGTGGCGAAGTACTTCCCGTTCCCATCCATCAACGGCTCCGCTCCGGTGGTCGAGGCCGCGGGAGACTTCGCGGTCGCGTTCACCAGCAACCCGGCGGCACAGGCGTTCATGACATTCCTGGCCTCGCCGCAAGCGGCGCAGCTTCTCGTGTCTTACCCAGGCAGCGGGTTCATCTCGGCGAACAAGAACCTGGCGGCAACGGCTTACCCGGACCCGACGACAGCGGGCCTTGGGCAGCAGATCGTCAGCGTCGGGGACAACTTCCGGTTCGACATGTCCGACCAGGCGCCCGCCGCCTTCGGCGGCACGCCCAACAAGGGCGAGTGGGCAGACTTGCAGACCTTCCTCGGTAACGGCAATGTCCAGGCCGCCCAGGCGGCACTGGAGAAGGATGCCGAGAGCGTGACGTGGACCAGCTAGCCCGGTCCGCGCCGAGCACTCGGTGACCGAGGAGGAATGAATGGCCCAGGACTCGGGTGAGCCGGTTAGCCAGGCTGAGCTTGCCGGTTCTCCCGTGCTCCTGGCCGAGACGCCAGCGGCGCCCGCCAGGCGTCAGCGCGCCAGGATACCGTTGGCTCCCGGCGAGGTGCGCTGGCTGGCGCTGCCGTTCCTGGCTCCGGCACTCGTTCTGCTCGGGGCCATCCTGCTCTACCCGCTGATCTACTCGATCGTTCGCAGCCTGTTCGCCGACGGCCCGGCCGGGGGCTTCGGGTCGTTCGCGGGACTTCGGAACTACGGCTCGATCTTCACCGACAGCTCCACCCTGCGGGCGGTCGAGAACAACCTGCTCTGGCTCGTCGTCGTCCCCACGATCGTGACCATCCTCGGCCTCATCTTCGCGGTGCTGACCGAGCGGATCCGCTGGGCCACCGCATTCAAGACCGTTTTGTTCATGCCGATGGCGATCTCGGCTCTCGCCTCCGGGATCACCTTCGCGCTCATCTACGCCGACCAGCCGAGCCGTGGGCTGGCGAATACGATCACCGTCGGCATTCACGACGCGTTCGGATCGTCCAGCGCTTACCCGACGGTGTTCAGCAACGACGCCGCCGCGTACTCCGGGTCGGCGTCAGCCGGCTACACGACGAAGAGCACCTTCGCGCCCGGATCGCCCGCGCTGCTCCCGCTGACCGGCCTGAACCTCCAGTCGCCGCCGCCAGACGCCAGGCAGGCCGCGATGCCCTCGGCCGCGCGCGGCGTCTACGGCGTGGTATGGAACGATTTCCGGCTTGGCGGCGGCGGCACCGCGGGCAAGATCGACCCGCGCGAGCTCGGCCTGCCCGGCATACAGGTGCAGGCGATCCGCGGCAGTCAGGTCGTCGCCACGACCACAGCCGACGCGCATGGTGGTTTCGTCTTCCCTGGGCTGACATCGGGCCGTTATCAGCTACGCCTGCCCGCGGCAAACTTCGCGGCGGCCTTCGGCGGCGTGTCCTGGCTCGGCCCCAACCTCATCACGCCCGCGATCATGATCGCGTACCTGTGGATCTACGCCGGGTTCGCGATGGTCCTGCTGGCCGCCGGGATGTCCGCGATCTCTCGCGACGCGCTAGAGGCAGCGCGAATGGACGGGGCGACCGAGTGGCAGGTTTTCCGCCGGATCACCGTGCCGCTGCTCGCGCCCGTGCTGACCGTGGTATTCGTCACGCTGATAATCAATGTGCTCAAGGTCTTCGACATCGTGTTCATCATCGGGCAGAGCGCGGGCGCGAATCAGAAGTACAGCGACGTCCTGGCGGTCTCGCTGTACAACGCCTTCGGCAACCAGCAATACGGGCTGGCCAGCGCCATCGGCGTCATCCTGGTGCTAGCCGTTATCCCGATGATGGTCGTCAACATCCGCCGTTCCCGGAAAGAGCAGCGATGATCCGCAAGCTTGATTACCTCTGCCGCTCGCGATTCGCCGGCGAGCCGGCATGACTGCGATCGCCGGAGCGGACATCGTCACCGGCGCGATCAGCCGCAGCCGACCCGCCAGGATCGCCGCCAGGACCGGCGGCGGAGCGTTGCGGATCTTCCTGGTCGTGGTCGGGCTGATCTGGCTGGTGCCTACCTTCGGCCTGCTCGTCGAGTCGCTGCGCAACCCGGCGCAGTACGCGAACGGGGGCTGGTGGAATGCGGTGGCGCATCCGGCGCAGCTCACCTTCAGCAATTACTCGGCACTGCTGAAGAACCACGCCATCACCTCCTCCTTCCTTAATACGATCGAGATCACTGTCCCGGCTACCCTCGCGGTCGTGCTCATCGGAGCGGCTGCCGCGTACGCCTTCGCCTGGATGGACTTCCCCGGCCGAGACTGGCTGTTCCTGATCGTGGTTGGGCTGCTCGTCATCCCGATCCAGATCGCCTTGATCCCGGTCGTCCGGCTCTACTCCGTACTTGGCATCTCTGGCTCGCTCTACTCGCTCTGGATCTTTCACGTCGCGTTCGGACTGCCATTCGCGATTTTCCTGCTGCGGAACTACTTCGCCGGGATACCGCGTGACCTGATTGAGGCCGCCAGGATGGACGGCGGCAGCGACTTGCTCATCTTCCGGCGCATCGTCATGCCGCTCGGCCTGCCCGCGATCGCTTCGCTCGGCATCTTCCAGTTCCTGTGGGTCTGGAATGACCTGCTCGTCGCCCTCGTCTTCAGCAATGCTTCCACGCAGCCGCTCACGGTCGCCCTGGCAAGCCAGACGCGCCAGTTCGGCAATAGCATCGACATTCTGGCCTCGGGAGCTTTCCTTTCCCTGATCATTCCGCTCGGGGTCTTTCTCGCGTTCCAGCGGTTCTTTGTCCAGGGCGTACTAGCCGGCTCAGTGAAGTAGCATTCCTACCCATTTGACCCGCTCTGCCGTCGAAACGGCGGCCTCTCCCTGGCAACCCTGATCAGCGGAACGCCGCCGATCGTCCGAGTCTGTCGGTGGGACCGGGCAGGATGTTGGCATGGCAGGCGATCTGGGCGCCTTCCTGACCGCCACGCGGCCCAGGGTGCTGGTGGAGGCCAGCCCACGGGACCCCGTCTGGGGCATCGGGATGACCGCAGGCCACACCGACGCGGTCCGGCCGTCCCGCTGGCGCTGGACCAACCTGCTCGGCTTCGCCCTGATGACCGTTCGGGACGAGCCTTGACGCACACGACGCACCAGTCCGGACGCGGTGACCGCATCGCCGGCGCGCTACTCGGCGTGCACGCCGGCGATGCGCTCGGGGCGACGCTGGAGTTCTTGCCATGGCCGGCGATCCAGGCCCGCTATCCCCACGGCCTCCACGACATCATCGGCGGCGGTCCGTTCAGCTGGCCAGCCGGGCATGCTACCGACGACACCGACCTGACACGCGCGGTGCTGCTCGCCTACCTCGCTCCCGGCGAGCACGACGTCGTCCGCGCAGCGGCCGCCAACATGCTGGCCTGGCGGCACGGCGATTGGCCCGGCCGCGAGCCCGGCTCACGGCCGCGCGACATCGGCACCGCCACGCTGCGCGGGCTGGAGAAATACCGCCGTTGCGGCGACCCGCGCGCCGCCGGGGCAGGCATGGGGCATGCCGGAAACGGCTCCCTCATGCGCTGCATCCCCACCGCCCTGGCCGTCGCCGACCGCAGCCGGCGGATCCGCGAATCAGCTGATTCCGTGGGCCAGCAGGGCGTTACCGCCGCCGAGCGCGAACCCGAAGTCGGCGGCGGCGGCGAGACCTACTAATGCGATCTTGCGGTGCAGCTCGCTGACAGCCATCAGCTTCGCACGGGCCTGGTGCGCAGGACCGGGTGGATCTCCTCCCAGGCCTGCCGGACGCCAGCGGGCAGCCGCAGATCCGGCCACATGCTGATCAGCAAGTCCTGGTTCAGCAAGCCGGTGAGGTCGTCCGGCCGGGATGCCTCGCGCAGGACCGGCTGATACAGCCACTCGCGCATGGACGGCTGATCCAGGTCGAAGCTGCGGTCGGTGCTGCTCCAGGACAGCCGCAGCGGCAGCTCTACCGTGCCGCGGACTGGTCCGCGCAAGCTAGCCAGGTCGGTGACCACGATGGCGCGGCGGCCCGGCCGTGCCTGACGCCGGGTCCGCACCGCCACCGCGCCCGCTGCATCCATGCCCCCAGCGTAGCCGCCCGGCGACCGTAGCGAAATTGTGTTCGAGCACGACCTTTTCCTCTGCCAGCGCTCTGTTCGATCTCGCCGTGGAGCCGGATGCTCGAAGCGGGAACCAGGCACAGACCCCATGGCACACGTGCGAGGTGGACGGGATGACTGCTCGGGGACGGGCGTACAGGCGGTGCGGCGTTGATCTGGTCACCGGCCGCCAGTTAGCCGAGCGGTGTCCGCGGGCTGCCGTCGGGGCAGCTGGTACGTGTCGCAAGGTTGATGAACCGTCCGCTCAGTTTGTGCGTAACAGGTAGTCGCACAGAGCCTCGGCTACTTTGGCGAACTCACGGGGGACGCCACAGCCAGGATGGGGCATCGACAGGTTGTCATGGCTCAGGCTGCCGCACGTTCTTCGCGCTGCCGCCCCGTCGCAACCGGTGCGGTTGCGCAACCTAGTCCTCATCCG
>DATIOU010000005.1:0-1683 GCA_035472835.1 Streptosporangiaceae bacterium
CTACGGAGCGCACGCCGATGCCGCGGTGAATGCGGGCGCGACGGCCGCCGAGATCGTCGACGTGCTGGTCGGCGTCATTCCCGTCGTCGGGCTCCCCGCCGTTGTCGCGACGGCCCCGAAGCTCGCGCTGGCGCTCGGGTACGACACCGATGAGGCCTTGGAACCCTAGTCGGTGAGTGATCCCGGCTACCCGCCGAGCAGGCCGATCGTTGTCGCTTGCGTCACCGCGTCGTTGCGTGACGAGACGCCCAGCTTCCGGTAGATCGAGGTGACCTGGGAGCTGACGGTGTTGCGGGACACGAACAACCGCTCCCCGATCTCCCCCATCGTCAGGTGCGTCTGCAGGTAGGGGAGGAGCCGAAGCTCGGCCGGGGTCAGGGGCGACCCGCCGGCCGGTCCCCCCTGCGCGTTCGATGTGACGATCCGGCGGAACTCCGAGACCTCCTGGCCGAGGGCGCCGAGGGCCGGCCGGTGAAGCACGATGTCGTCTATCTCCCGCAGCAGGTGACGAGCCGCCGAGTAATCGGCTATGGCCCAGTACACCCTGGCGAGTTGCAGCCGCAGCCGCACGGCGAGGTGCGGGAACACGAACGTCAGGGACGGCCGGGCGCGCATCGCCCGCGTCAGCTCCCGGTTCGCTCCCTCCATGTCGCCTCGGTGCACTGCTAGCCGCGCCGCGGCGGCGAAGGCGAGCGCGCTCGTGGCGTAGTCCTGCATCCGGGCCTTATCGACGACGGCCAGCGCAGACTCTATGCGCCCGGCCGCCTCCGCCCATCGGCCGCCATCCATCGCCAGCACGGCGAGCTCGGAATCGCTCACGACGAGCGCACTGGGACTGTTCATTGCGGCTGCCGCAGCGGATGCCTCGGCGAACAAGGCACTGGCCCGGTCGACGTCTCCGCTGAGCAGGTGCGCCTCGGCGCACAAGCAGAGCGCGGTGTCGCGCCATGAGCTCCACGGCGGCTCGTGGGCGAGCGCGAAGCTCGCGTCGGCCGCCATCTGCCCCGGGCCGGCCGCGCACATCAGGGCCCGCAGCATGGCCCCTGCCGAGCCGAACGACGCCGAGCCGTCGGCGGGCACCAGGTCGAACGACGCGGCGTCGACGACCGCCGCCCATCGTTGCGCTTCGGCCGTCTGCCCGGTCAGCACCGCGATCCAGCCGGCCAGCACGGCCAGCGGGGGGTACTGCGCGATGGCGGTGTCGCCGAGGGCCGAGAGCCAGCGCTGCACGGTCGACATCTGGCCGACCTGGTAGGTCGGAAGGAGTAGCTCCGCCACCAACCGGACGCACCGCTCCCGCTCGGCCGTGTTCAGCAGATGCTCGAGCGCCATCGCCGGGGATCCGCTGGACTCATACCAGTCGGCGGCTCGCAGGTGCAGTTTCATCACGGCGTCGGGCTCGATCCGGCGAAGCTCACCGAGCAGGAATTCCCGGAACAGCGCGTGGTACCGGTACCATTCCCGCCGGCGATCCAGCGGGATCAAGAACAAGCTCGAGGCCTCGAGCCCGCGCAACTGCTCCTGCGCGCCCGATTCTGCCAGCACGGCCTCGCAGAGCGGGGCGGACAGCTGATCAAGCACCGCCGTGCGCCGCAGGAACCGCTGAACGCTCTCGGGCAGCCGGACCAGCGACTCGCGGTACAGGTAGTCCGCCACCCACCGGTCCTCACCGGAGACCGTCAG
>DATIOU010000006.1:0-4013 GCA_035472835.1 Streptosporangiaceae bacterium
GCGATGATCTGCATGTTGACCTTCTGCATGCGGTCGCCGACCGGCCTGATCACCGTCAGGCCCGCACCGCGCGGCGGCGACTGGATCTTGCCGAACCGGAACACGATGCCCTGCTCGAACTGCTGCACCACCTTCAGCGAACGCCCGGCCACCACCAGGCCGGCCACCACCAGTACCACCAAAACGATCACGATGGCTGCAATCATCGCCACCAGCCCCTCTCAGACGGCACCTCGACGGCCCTCTGGCCGGCGCCATGTCTTAAGGCTTCCGGCGGATACGCCGCACCGTGAGCAGCATGATCACGGCGATGATGATGATCAGGCCGGTGAGGATCATGGCCTGCTGTTTGCCAGGACCCCGGAGCATTGGGTCGCCGTCGGCAGCTGAGCCCCGGGATCTGCCCTCACTTTACGCCCGCAACCTAAAACTAGCAATTTTTTTCTAGAAATAATGATAGCCTTCCAAGTATGGGCGGCTGGAGCTTCCTGAGCAGTCACGGCCGGGTGCTGCTGTTCCTCGCACGCGACCCGGGCCTGCGGCTGCGTGACATCGCGGCCAGGGCGGCCATCACCGAACGCAGCGCCTACGGCATCGTGTCCGACCTGACCGCAGCGGGCTACATCACAAAGCACAAGGACGGCCGCCGCAACCGCTACCAGATCCAGGCGCACCTGCCGCTGCCAGAGCCCATCGGCCGCGAGCAGACCATCGGCGAAGTCCTTGCCCTGCTCACGGGCGCCCGCGCTGGCCAGCCACCGACCGAAGGGAGAAGCCGCTAAGCCCACCCGGGCCGCGGCACGTACGTGCCCGGCAACGCCCGAGCCGCTTGTTCCGCCTCAACCTGATAGGAGGCGCATCACGGACCCCGCCACCACGACCGCTCCCGGCCTGACTCTTTCCACCCCGACCGCGGGTGGCGTCACCATCGCCGAGCTGAGCAGCGAACTTGACATCGCCTGCGCCCCAGCGCTGCGTGAGCAGCTTCTCGGTCTGCTCCGTCCCGGCTCCAGCCGACTCGTCATCGACCTGTCCAAGGTGAGCCGCTGCGACGCCAGCGGCCTTGCCGTGCTGATCGGCACCGGCCGGCGCGCCAGGCTCCTTGGCGGGTTTCTACGCCTGGCCGCGGTTTCACCACAGGTAGACCAGGGGCTGCACGTCACCGGACTGCGCCAGCACCTCGGCGTCTTCCCCACCGTCCAGGCCGCGGCAGCTAGCCCGCAGAGTGCCCGCGGCACACAAAGGACGCAGCGGTAAGCGCCCATCGGCGCCAGCGGTACGGAAGTGTCAAGCATCAAGCGGGACAGGGCACGCCTTAATGGGCTGCCTCGTAGTCGGCAAGGACCGCTGCAGGGATGCGCCCGCGTTCGCTGACCTTGATGCCCTGTTGCTTCGCCCACTCCCGCACATCAGAGGTGTGTCCACGGTCAGGTGCGGGACGAGCTGTGCGGGCGCGGCCGCGGGAGACTCGCCGGCCATGCTCTATGTATGGAGCAACGGTCTTGCGGAACTGCGCAGCGTTGAGCTTGTTGAGATCGATCTCGAGCGATGACCCATCGAGGCCGAAGGCGATGGTTTCATGCGCTTCGCCACCGTCGATGTCGTCGGTGATCACAACCTGAATCTGCTTGGCCATCGCGCCCTCCTTGGCATCGGCCCCTGCACTGACTGGCAAGTCGCTTTGCTACCTGACCGCGATTACCCAATCATGAATGCTCCCACCTCCGGCGGCCCACCAGCCCGACGCCGTGGGCAGCCCGAGCCCGCCCCTACGGCAGAAAGGACAACCAAGGGCTCGTGGAACCCCGCGCAGCTGGCGCGACAGCCGGGGCCCCATGATTCACCGGCCGCTGAAACCAGCGCCTGCCGTAGCCTCAGGCCACCGACCCAAGATCACGAAAGATGGAGGGTAGTCTCGTGCGGTGATCGTAACCTGAGTTGTCTGGGCTGCAGGGACGCTAGGCGGGCGAGGGTGTGGGGGCGTTGTGATTACTGTCGCTGAGCTGGCCACGATTCCGCTCTTCTCGACGCTTGCGGAGAATGAGCTGGAGTACCTCGTGGGCTCGGTCGAGGACATCTACCTCACTCCCGGGGAGTACGTAGCCCACGAAGGCGAGGGTCGATTCCTGGCGGTCGTGGTGGAGGGGAAGACGGAGCTGACGAAGCTTGTCAACGGCGTCGAGCGCGTGATCGGGATCCGGCTTCCAGGGGAACTCGGAGGCGAGATCCCGATGATCCTGGGTACGCCGTTGCCCGCAAGCATGCGGGCCGTCGAGCCCTCGCGCGTGCTCAAGCTGAGCGTCAAGGTGTTCCACACGCTCGCCGCGATGGCGCCCCAGGTCTCGGCGACGGTGGGCGCCGCTGCGATGGAGCGTCAGGAGATGCTCAGGGCGGCCACGGCCCAGCCGCTCGAGCCGGCCATGTTCGTGATCGGTCCGCCGCTCGACCCGGGAGTCCACGCCGCTGAGAGCTTCCTGCATCGCAACCAGATTCCCCACGATCGCCAGGACCCCGACGATCCCACCGCGGTTGCACGCGCCGGAACTGGAGCCGCCGTGGCCGCCCCCTATCCGGTGGTGGAGCTGCGCGACGGCACGCGCCTGGTCGCGCCGACCATGCGCGTTATCGCCACGGTCGCTGGACTGACGGTTGCGCCGAGCCGGGCGCGCTACGACGTGGTGATCGTGGGCGGCGGGCCGGCGGGTCTGACGGCGGCGGTCAACGGCGCCTCCGAGGGCCTGCAGACGGGGCTGATCGAGTCCTTCGCACCGGGCGGGCAGGCCGGTACCTCGACCCGGATCGAGAACTACACGGGGTTCCCATTTGGCGTCTCCGGGGACGATCTCGCGAGTCGTGCGCTGCAACAGGCGAAGCGGCTGGGCGCCGAGATCGTGGTGACCCGTCGGGTCGAAGCCATCGACCCGGCCGAACTGACCGTCAGGCTGGATGGAGGCGACGTTCTCCGAACGAGGTCGATCGTTCTCGCGATGGGCGTGGAGTGGCGGCGCCTTGAGCTCGATTCGGTCGATCGGCTTGTCGGCTCCGGTGTCTACTACGGCGCGGCGCGCAGCGACGCCGGTCTGGCGCAGGGAAACGATGTATATCTGGTCGGGGCGGGCAACTCTGGCGGCCAGGCCGCCATCTTCTTCTCTAGCCACGCCCGATCGGTGACGCTCCTCGTGCGCGGCGAGTCGCTCGCTGCGAGCATGTCGCAGTACCTCATCGAGCAGATAGCGACGAAAGCGAACATCCGGGTGGAAACGCGATCCGAGGTCGTCGCCGTGCACGGAGACGAACAACTCGAGAGGATCGAGGTCATCGATCGACGGGCCGGCACGACATCTCGACGGGACACGACGGCGCTCTTCGTGCTCATCGGCGCCGACGCGGCGACCGACTGGCTCCCCCCGGAGATCGCACGCGACGAGCACGGCTTCGTCTTGACGGGAGTCGACGCGATGAAGGCGGGACAGTGGAAGGCTGATTGCGAGCCGTTCGCTCTCGAAACGAGCGCCCCGGGAATCTTCGCTATCGGCGATGTCCGCTCCGGATCGGTGAAGCGCGTGGCAGCGGCCGTCGGCGAGGGCGGCATAGCGATCGCCTTCGTCCATCGCTACCTCTAGCTAGTAGTCCACGGCAGCGCCCGAACGGCTCTTGCCGGGCATTCAGGCACTTCTTATGCCGGCGGTAAGTCGGCGAGCTGGTGCCGGATGTGATCTGCCTCAGACAGGTAGTCCTGCTCGTCGCTGCGCGGGTCGCCGATTAGCCTGGCGATGCTGGCGAGGGCGATCGCGGCGCGCTGGCGGAGCAGCCTGAGGTGGGCCAGATCGTCGCGGGCATTCGCAGGTGCCGGGAGGTCGAGTGCCTGGTGCAGGGCTAGCAGATGCCTGATCGCGGTTTGGCCGGAAGAGGGCGGGCGCCGTGGCAAGCTCAAAGCACTAGTCGCTATCGCCCGCACCCTGCACGTGCGCCGCGATCGAGTCGATCAGGGGCCGAGCCAATGGCCTGCCGCT
>DATIOU010000007.1:0-8541 GCA_035472835.1 Streptosporangiaceae bacterium
GCGCGCCCTCGTGGTCGGCCAGCATGATGCTGAGGACGGTCGCGTCCAGCACGGCCATCAGCTCGGCCGTCGCGAACACAAGCTGCGCCACGCCAAGGTGCTCGCCGTCGCCTCGACTGCCGGCCTGGCCTGCAACGGAAGATGTCATTTCCATGCCACCGATGCTGTCGGCTGCGCGGCCCGTCGTCGTCGGGCACAGGATGTGACTTCTGCCTGGTCAGCTGGGTGGCCGCGAGCCGCCCGACTACCACGCAGGGAGTAGCCGGCACTAGCAACTGCGAGCGGATGCGCTCGCGCCCTGGACGCGTACGCTCGGAGAATGCGTACGGAACGGGGTTGGAAGAGGTTCTACGCCACCGGATGGCTCATCTCGGCGGGCGTCATGGCAGTCGCGGCCCGCGTCTGGCAGCTGCACCTTCAGGAGGTCGAGCAGCGCGCCGAAGAGGCCGAGCGGACGAAGGACGAGGCCGCTCGCCGCCGGGCGGTGGAGGAACGGCTTCGCATCGCCCGTGAGCTGCACGATTCCCTGACGCACAGCATCTCGGTGATCCAGGTTCAGGCCGGCGTGGCCGTCCACCTGGCGAACAAGCGGGGTGACGATGTCCCGCCTGCGCTCCTGGCCATCCAGGAAGCAAGCACTGACGCCGTCCGGGAACTGCGCGCCACCCTCGGCGTCCTGCGCAGCGCAGACGACAGCGACGGCAGCGGCCTCAGCCAGCTGGACAGCCTGATATCACGCGCAAAGGCCGCGGGGCTCCCCGTGACGGTGACAGTGACCGGCCTAGCGCGGCCGCTTGCGCCGGAGGTCGACCAGGCTGCTTACCGGATCGTGCAAGAAGCGCTCACCAACGTGAGCCGTCACGCCGACCATGCCTCCACCGTGGTCCGCCTCCAGTACGCGCCGGACCCTCTCTCGATCCAGGTCGACGACGACGGCAACGGAGCCGTCACAAGCACCGACGGCGCCCGGCCGGCAGGTCGCGGCCTCGGCCTCGTCGGCATGCGGGAACGGGTGTCCGCGCTCGGCGGCCGCCTGCACGCCGGGCCACACGACGGCGGCGGCTTCCAGGTGCGCGCCGAGCTCCCCGCGCAGGCGCGCTCTTGATCAGGATCCTGCTGGCCGACGATCAGGAGCTGATCCGGAGCGGCATCCGGTCGCTGCTCGAGGCGGAAGACGACATCGAGGTTGTTGCCGAAGCCGCCGACGGCCAGCACGCGGTCACGCTGGCCGCCGAGCACCGCCCGGACATCGTGCTCATGGACATCCAGATGCCGGTGCTTGACGGCCTCGAGGCGACCAGGCAGATCGTCGCCGACGAGCGCCTCGACAGCGTGCGCGTCGTCGTTCTCACGAACTTCGGCCTCGACGAGTACATCTTCCGTGCTCTGCGGGCGGGCGCGAGCGGGTTCCTGCTGAAAGACACCCAGCCCGCCGAGCTGCTCCAGGCCCTGCGGGTGGTCATGCGCGGGGACTCACTGCTCTCCCCTGCGGTGACCAGGCGCCTCATCAGCGAATTCGTCGCCCGGCCACCCGACGCGGTCGCCGCTGCCGGGATGGAATCGCTCACCAACCGGGAGCGGGAGGTCGTCGCCTTGGTCGCGCACGGCCTGTCCAACGACGAGATCGCCGAGGCCATGGT
This sequence comes from Streptosporangiaceae bacterium, assembly GCA_035472835.1. Classification (GTDB taxonomy): domain Bacteria; phylum Actinomycetota; class Actinomycetes; order Streptosporangiales; family Streptosporangiaceae; genus JAJYUU01. The sequence goes on from DATIOU010000007.1 coordinate 1,641, forward strand.
GCTCAGCCCCGCCACCGCGAAGACTCACGTGAGCCGCGCGATGACCAAGCTCGGCGCCCGAGACCGAGCGCAGCTCGTGGTCTTCGCCTACCAGACCGGCCTCGTCACACCGCGCGCGGCCAGCTAGGCCCAGGCACCTAACCCCACCTGACGTCCTCGCCACCACCCGAGGTTTCGGCGCGGCGCCCGCGGAAAGCAAGGGGTGATGAATAACGCACCTAACCGCACGAAGCCGACGGCGCGGCGCTGGGCCATGGCCGCCCTCAGCCTGAGCGGCGTCGCTCTCGTCGCAGCGTGCGGCTCATCCGGTATCGGCAGTTCAAGCAGCTCAGCGCCACCGGCGACCTCGGCCCCGGCGGCCAACGGCAGCGGGTCTGCGTCCGGCGCGGCCCTCCCCTGCGCGCAGATATCCGCGCTGCGGTCGACATTGACCGACCTCAGCCGCACGTCGGCGAGCCCGACGTCGGCCGCTCGCATCGCGTCAGACCTCACCAAGGCCCAGCAGCAGCTCAACGCGCTGAAGAGCCAGGGCACGGGCCCCTTCGCCGCGCAGGCGAACCAGCTATCCAGCGCTCTCACCGCGATCAAGACGTCCGCTGAGGCACTCGCGAAGGCCCCGACGCCATCGAATCTGACCAACCTCACCAACGCGGTGACCAGCTTCAAGTCGACGTCGCAGCCGCTGATCAAGGAGATGCAGACGGCCTGCCCTTAGGCCCAGCGTGAAGATAACCCAAGCGGCCCCGAGGGGCGGGGCTGACCCGCGGTGGGCCGGCCCGTGCCCCCGCTAGCCAAGTCCGGCGACGATGTTGACGGCGGCGGCGAGGATGAGCGAGCCGAACACGTATGACAGCAGCCCATGCCGCAGCGCGGTGGCGCGTATTGGCGTGGACTTCAAGTTGGTGTCAGAAACCTGGAAAGTCATCCCGATCGTGAATGCCAGATAGGCAAAGTCCTTATACGCAGGCAGCTCCGGCACGTTGAAGTCGATGCCGCCGATCGGCTCGGTGTAATAGAGCAGCGCGTATCGCAATGTGAAGATCGTGTGCACCGTTAGCCACGACACCCCGATGCTCAGCAACCCCAGCGTCGCTAGCCCGAAGCGCTCCCCGCCCACTGAGTGGTGCGCGCGCACGAGGACGATGGCGACCGCGGCGAGACTCGCCACGGCGGCCCCCAGCGTGAGCACGTCGCTCGTGGTCCGGCTCGTATCCTCCCTGGTGGCCCGCGCCGCCGTAGAGTCCGCGGACAGCGGCCAGACGCCCAGCCAGACCGTGCTGATGAAAGCCAGCGCCATCGCGTCCCAGCCGACCGCGGGCGCGTAGATCCAGCTCCCGAACACGGCCGTCAGCACCCCAGCCGCAAGGCCGATGACGGCTGAGCCAGCGAGCCGAGTTCGCCGCTGCCGCCAGAGCCAGCTGGCCAGCCACTGCGGCATGTCGGACGGATCACGAGCACTGGCCATGTGGCCGTTATCTCCCTGGGTAGCGAACTAACTCAGCAGTCGCGGGGACACCCCGACAACCCCCCGAAAACTTCGGCGGTGGGGCAGACTCAGCTGACACGACCGCCAGGATCTGCTAGCCGCCAACGGTACCGGCCGATCAGGAACGACGGTGAGGGGGACGGCGCGTTGAAGATCTTGCACACCAGCGACTGGCACGTCGGCAAGGTGCTCAAGGGCCGCGACCGGCACGACGAGCACGAGGCCGTGCTGGCCAGCATCATCCAGACGGCCAGAGCCGAGGACGTCGACCTCGTGCTGATCGCCGGCGACCTGTTCGAGACGTCGGCCCCGAGCCCGAAGTCGCAGGGCCTGGTCATGCGCGCCCTGCTCGCCCTCCGCGGGGACGGTCGTCACGTGGTCGCGATCGCCGGCAACCACGACAACCCGAACCTGCTCGATAGCGTCTACCGCCCAGTTCTCGGCGAACTAGGCCTGCACATCCTCGGCATCCCGAAGACGCCCGCGACCGGCGGCACGATCAGCATCAGCACCCGCACCGGCGAGCGGGCGACCATCGCGGCGATGCCGTTCCTCTCGCAGCGGTACGCGGTCCGCGCCGCCGAGCTCCTGCTGCACGAAAACGCCCAGCACGCCCTTGACTACGCCCGCCGCGTCGCTGCGATCATCGGCGCGCTCACCGAGCAGTTCACCCCCGACAGCGTCAACATCGTGACGGCGCACGCGACCCTGCTCGGCGGCCGCCGCGGCGGCGGTGAGCGCGACGTGCAGACCACGTTCGAGTACGAGCTGCCGTCGAGCATCTTCCCGTCCTCGGCTCACTACGCGGCCCTCGGTCACCTGCACCGCCAGCAAGAGATCCCCGCGCCCTGCCCGGCGTTCTATTCCGGCTCTCCGCTGGCGATCGACTTCGGCGAAGAAGGGAACGAGCCCGCCGCCCTCATCGTCACGGCGCGTCGCGGTGCACGGGCCGATGCCCGACGGGTCGACATCCGCGGCGGACGGACGCTGAAGACCCTGCGCGGCTCGCTGGACTACGTCATCGCCGAAGGCGAGCAAGCGGGCGACGCCTACCTCCGCGTGATCCTGGCCGAGAAGGCCCGGGCCGGCCTCGGCGACCTAGTCCGCGAGAAGCTGCCGAACGCGCTCGAGGTCCAGCTCGACGACGCGCACCGGCCACGGCCAGGCCAGCACGGTGGCGAGAAGCCGAGCCGCGCTGGCCGCACGCCGCTTCAGCTATTCGGCGATTACGTTGCCGAGCAGGGCGTCGGCGACGAGCGAGTGGAGCGGATGTTCGCCGAACTGCTCGAGCAAATGACCGACGGTGAACCCGGCTCCTAGCGCCTGCTAACGGAAGACCGCGACCCGCGAGCGCATTCGCGCGGCGGTCTCGTTATCGGCGCGTCGCTTTGACTGAACGACGCAGCGGAACACCCGAGTCATAGGCCATGCAGACGACCAGTCGGTTACCCGATGCCCAGGAACCGGCACCAGCAGGCGCAACGGAGTCATAAGTAAGCCACGGTTGCGACTCGCCGGCATATCCATACAGCGCCGATTGGCAGCGGTTGTCCACGATGTTGGTGACTGCGTTTACGCCGGGGAATCTAGCCGGCGACGCGGGCCAGAGATTGCCCGCGAAGGTAATCTCGGCGAGGTGCCGCTGCGTGCACGGCACCGCCGTTACCGTGTCGGGCCAGGCACTGCCGGTGCCAAGCCCGAGGTCCGACCCAGTTAGACAGTCCCCCGGACGAAGCTGACCCAACGTCAGCTGATGCGTCCACGGCCGGCGCTGCCACGATGAATATGCCATCCAGATACCAAAGACCATCGCTGCCAGCGCGCCGAGCGCCACAACTGCCACGATCAGGGGAGCTCGCCGGGACGTACTTGCTGCCGCAAGCCCTCCCCAGGTCGGCGCTTCCGACGACGCCTGACTCGCAGATACGGAGCTGGACGGGGACCCCTTGACGGCGTCATCAGCTAAAACTGCCGGCGGCCCGGCTTTCACCCCCGGCTGCGAGTTGACCGACGCCCCGCATACCGGGCAGGACTGCGATGTTGCCGCAAACTCCCGGTCGCACTCCGCGCATATCACTGCGGACCCCCTTCCGCCATTCGAGGCGATGCATCTCAGGATGCTGGGCGCTGCTCGCGCCGTCAACGAACCAGATCGCCCGGCCTGCCGCGAGGCGGTGCGACTGTCAGAGCCCGCCCGTATGGTCGGTCCATGACGTCCGCACCGATTATCTTGGTTCCCGGATTCTGGCTCGGCGCGTGGGCTTGGGACGACGTCGTTTCCGCCCTTCGTGCCGACGGGCACAACGTCAGGGCACTCACGCTCCCCGGCCTGGAATCGGCCGATGCCGACCGCTCCGGGATCAGGCTGTCCGACCATGTCGATGCGATCTGCAATGCCGTGACCGCTGCGGGCTCTCCCGTCGTCCTCGCAGTGCACAGCGGGGCCGGGGTACCCGGCTACGCCGCAAGCGACCGCGTGCCCGAGCGGATCGGAGCCATGGTCTACGTCGACTCCGGCCCAGCGACAGGCGCGCTGGATCCCGGTTTCGACGCCGTTGAGATGCCGCTGCCGTCGTGGCAGGAGCTCCAGGAGAACGGAAGCAGCATCGACGGCATCAGGGATGAGCAGCTCGAGACCTTCCGGCAGCGCGCCGTGCCCGAGCCGGGCGGCGCCATTCGCGACGCCCCTGAACTGACCAACGACGGTCGTGTCGACGTGCTGAGCACTGTGGTATGCACCTCGATGACTTCTGGCGAGATCAAAGCCGCGCTCGACGCGGGCTATCCGTGGATCGCCGGGCTCGGCGAGCTGCGCAGTGTCACCTACATCGACCCGCCGACGGGTCACTGGCCAATGTGGTCGCGCCCGCACGACCTCGCCGCGGTGCTCGCCGACGTCGCGCAGGGCATTTCGCCGAGCTGACAGCCCCTGCAACAGCGTGGTTGGGCATCCGCTGTCGCTAGAACAGCAGCAGATCACCAACCATGCCGTTCCGCGAGCCAGGCGAAGCCCACGTTAGTGGTGCTGGGCTCGGCCGCGCGCCGAGGTCGATCGTGTCCATCGGGCCCGTTCCCGTTCGTCGTGGGGTTGAGACGCCGGCAGACAGGGGCGCCGGCGTGCTGGCTGCAACCGGAAGGAAGGCAATGGCAGCGATCAAGGACGTTGAGCGGCCCGACTACCTCTACATCGGCGGCGAGGCCGAAGTGCTGCAGCGGATGCTCGATCACTACCGCGCCACGCTGCTCTGGAAGTGCGAGGGCCTGGACGAGGAGCAGCTCCGCCAGCGGTCCGTAACCCCGTCCGAGCTGTCGCTGTTCGAGCTGTTGCGGCACCTGACCGACGCGGAGCGGTACTGGTTCCAGGTCTGCGTCGGCGGACGAGATCTCCCCCGCAGCTTCGAGCCGGGCTCTGCACCAATCGAGGACGTCCTTGCGCACTACCTCGAGGCCTGCGAGGAGTCGAGGCAGATCACGGCGGCCGTTCCGCTCGGCCACGTTGCCTTCAGCGGGGTCTACGGACAGGAGGTGAGCCACCGGTTCGCCCTGGTCCACATGATCGGCGAATACGCCCGGCACTGCGGCCACGCCGACCTCTTGCGCGAGTCCATCGACGGCGCCACCGGCGAATGACCCCGGCGCCCGTGCCTGCACCCTGACGCTTCAGCTATCCCAACCGGCGGCGCCACCTCAACACGACGTGGTTGCCGATCTACTGCCGCTCTAGCGACAGTAGATGTCCACCGACGTCGTTGCCGGGGCGCGCGGTGGCGACAAGGCGCCGGCCGACTTCGGCCGGACCTCGCCGTCAGTATTCGCGCGAATGTCTGAGCCGTCGGCCAGACTTGGCGCGTGCGACCGCTGCGGCTCCTCATGGACGGGTTCGGCACCTACCGGACCGAGACTGATGTCGACTTCACCGACGTAGACTTCTTCGCGCTCGTCGGGCCGACCGGATCGGGCAAGAGCACCGTCGTAGACGCGCTGTGCTTCGCGCTCTATGGCACGGTGCCGCGCTGGGACAACGAGAAAGAGGTCCGCAACGCCCTCGCCCCCTCCGCCAACGCCTGCCGTGTCAGCCTGATCTTCGAGCTGTCCGGCGAGCGCTACGTCGCGGTCCGCTCGCTGCAGCGCGGCAAGAACGGCAATGTCACGACCAAGGCCGCGCGCCTCGAGCGCCTCGACGCCAGCGTCCCGTCCGGCGCGCCGCTCGCGGAAATCCTCGAGGCTAGCGTCGAGCAGCTCGCCGAAGGCCCCGACAACGTCAAGGCAAAGGTCCAGGATCTCCTCGGCCTCAGCTACGAGCACTTCACGCAGTCCGTGCTGCTGCCGCAGGGCGGGTTCTCTGAGTTCTTGCGCGCCACGCCGGCCAACCGCCAGCGCCTGCTCGTCGAGCTGCTCGCCTTCGGCGTCTACAAGGAGATCGGCCAGCGCGCCCGCGAGCGCGCCCAGCTCGCCGAGACCCGTCAGCAGCTCGCTCAGCAGGCGCGCGACCAGCTCGCGGGCGCTGCGCGGGAAGCGGAGACGGCCGCGACCGACCGGCTGGCCGCGCTCACCGCGCTCGCGACCGAGGTCGACACCAGGCTCGCGACGCTGACCGAATTGCATAAGCAATCCGCCGACGCCGCCGAGTCAGTTGCCAAGTCACGGAACGAGGCCGCTCTGCTCGGCGCCGTCCGCCCTCCCGGTGAGGTCGGCGGACTCTCCCAGCAGATCGCCGCGGCCGATGCGCTGGTCGCCGGCGCGCGCGAGCGTCGGGACGAGGCAGCGGATTCGGCGGTGCTGGCCGAGGAAGCGCGCACTGCACTGCCGGACAAGGCCGAGACGCTGCGACATCTCGAACTGCATGCGCGGCGGCGCGAGCTGGTCGACGACGCCGAGTCGCAAACGGCAGCGCTCGCCGCGCGCCGGGAGAAGGAAGGCAAGCTCGCCGCCGAGCTCGAAGCTGCCGAACTGGCGACGACGGTCGCGTCGGAAGGGCTGGCGGCAGCGCAGCGCGCGCACGCCGCCGCGGGCCTCGCCGAGACGCTGCACGTGGGCGACGACTGCCCGGTCTGCCGTCAGCGAGTCGCAGCGCTGCCAGCGCACGAGGCTCCAGCCGACCTGACCGCCGCTCGGGCCGCGGTCGAGACGGCGGCGAAGGAGCAGAACCAGGTGCGCGCGCTCCAGGCTGAAGCAGCGAAGGATGCGGCTGCGGCGCAGTCGGCGCTTGACGGTACGCAAGCGCGGCTCGAGAAGGCGGCGCAGGTAATGGCCGAGGTGCCGACCGAGGACAACCTGAAACTACTGCTCGACGCGATCGGCGCTGCGGACGTCGCACTGCACCTGGCCCGCACGCAGGCGGCATCTCGGCAGACCGAGCTCACCGCTGCTCAACGGGCTCGCGACGCCCTGGCAGCCGCGGAACAGCGCGCGTGG
>DATIOU010000008.1:0-1808 GCA_035472835.1 Streptosporangiaceae bacterium
CCCGGCCGCGGTGGCGGCGTCGTAGCAGCGCTCTCAACCCATTGTAAATACATGGAAATATCCCACTGGCCCATCCCAGGTTGTCCACAGGCCGGCCGCGGTCGGCGGCCCGGAAACGGGGATCTTTTCCCGGCGATCCACAGGGTCTGGCAAAGTCGCCGCGACGGCCTGTGGAGGAGTCACTTCCCGTGACGCTCGGAACGCCGCGGATGGACCACCAGCTCGAAGCCGCGCCCTCCGCGGAGCCTGACCGCTCGAGATATGACCGAAAGTTGTGGAACGGCATGAGCTGACGAAGGTGGCGTACCTTTCCGAGTTGGAAGCACCCAACCACGCCGCCCCGGCAAGGGCGGGGAAAGGCACGCCGATGCTGAGGGTAATCGAGAACGAGTCCGGAGAGGGAAAGACGAGCGAGGAGTCGGCGCTGGACCGGCTTGCGCGTGAGGGAGCGCAGCGAATGCTGGCCGAGGCGCTGGAGGCCGAGGTGGAGGCTTACCTCGAGGGCCACCGCAAGGCGCGCGGCCAGGACGGGCATGCGTTGGTCGTGCGCAACGGGCGGGCGCAAGCGAGGCAGGTGACCGTGGGCGCGGGGCCGCTGACGGTCGAGGCTCCGCGCGTGAACGACCAGCGCGTCATCCGAGGCGAGCGACAGAAGTTCACCAGCCAGATCCTCCCGCCTTACCTGCGCAAGTCGAAGGCGATCACCGAGCTCTTGCCGGCGCTCTACCTGCGCGGGCTCTCGACGGGTGACTTCCGCGACGGGCTTGCGGCCCTGCTCGGTGAGCAGGCGGCGGGCTTCTCGCCGAGCGTCATCACCCGGCTGGTGAGTGCGTGGCAAGAGGAGTACGGCGCGTGGAGGACGCGCTCGCTGGCCGATCGGGACTACGTCTACGTCTGGGCCGACGGCGTGCACTTCAACGTGCGCCTGGAGGACGAGCGGCTCGCCGCGCTGGTCATCATCGGGGCGCGCCCGGACGGGACGAAGGAGGTGATCGCGCTGGAGGACGGCTACCGCGAGTCGACCGAGAGCTGGCTTGCGCTGTTGCGCGACCTGAAGGCCCGCGGGATGCGTGCGCCGGTGGTGGCCGTCGGCGACGGCGCGCTCGGCTTCTGGACCGCGCTGCGCGAGGTGTTCCCCGAGACGCGCGAGGCCCGCTGCTGGGTGCACAAGATCGCCAACGTCCTCGACAAGCTGCCGAAGAGCCTTCAGCCGAAGGCCAAGGCGGCGCTGCACGAGATGATGAACGCGCCCACCCAGGCCAAGTGCGAGAAGCTCATGAAGGCATTCGTTGCGGAGTACGAGGCGAAGTACCCGAAGGCGACGAAGGCGCTCCTGGCCGACTCCGACAAGCTGATCACCCACTTCGATTTCCCGGCCGAGCACTGGAAGCACCTGCGCACGACGAACCCCATCGAGTCCACCTTCGCCACGGTGAAGCTGCGCCAGCGCGTGACCAAGGGAGCCGGTTCGCGCCGCGCCGGCCTGGCGATGGCCTTTCGCCTGCTCCTGCTCGCTCAGGCGAGCTGGCGCCGCCTCGACGGCCGCGAGCTGCTTCCGCTCGTCCGGGCCGGTGTCACGTTCAAGGACGGCGTCCGCTTCGAGCGCAACGAGGTCCCGGAGGGCAAGGTCACAAAGATCAAGCCGCGCAAGAAGACGAAGAATCAGCCCGGAAAGGTCGCCGCCTGATCAGCCTCGATCCACAACTCTTGACGATATCTCGCTCCGTGCGAGCGCCGCAACTGCTCTACGGCGACCGGCGTTGGGATCATGCCGGGAGAAGGTAACGCTCCGGCCCGACACCAGCACT
>DATIOU010000009.1:0-5754 GCA_035472835.1 Streptosporangiaceae bacterium
CCCCGTCACGGTGACGGAGATTCCCAGCGCGAGTCCCACCGTGTCTGCGCCTGAGCGCACATATCCCGACGGGCGGTCCCAGCGCGCGGTGAGGAGGCCGCCTAAGACCGCGGTGAACGCGGCGGCGGCGAGCATCACTCCCGCGGCACCCCTCACCGCGGCTGGCGCCCTGGGCTTGGCGACCGGGCCGGGCGCGGACAGCGGGCGCTGGGGACCGTGCGATTGCGCGGGAGGATCCGTCATGGCTGCTCTCCTGACTTGAGCCAGTATCCCCAGGCCCTGATTACAGTCGCGCCTCAGATCGCGCACTAAACGGCAGCACCCCCCGCCCGGTCCGGGGGGCGCGGACCCGCACGGCATGAGCGCCGTGCAGTGGGTGCGCGGTCGACCGGGCGGCGCTAGGTTCTGACGGTGACCACCTCCGGGCGAGCAGGCAACGACGTGCTGCTGGCTCAGCCGCGGGCGCTCATCGTGACCATCTACGGACTGTACGCGCGGGAGACCGACGGCTGGCTCAGCATCGCGGCGCTGATCAGGCTGATGGCCGAGCTAGGCGTGGAGGAGGCCGCGGTCCGATCGGCAACGTCCAGGCTGAAGACCCGTGGCCTGCTGGAGTCGCGACGTGTCGCCGGTGCGGCCGGGTACGGCCTCTCTGCGGGCGGGCAGCAGATCCTGGCCGACGGCGACCGGCGGATCTTCCGGGGTCCGGGAGCCAGCACCGCGGACGGCTGGCTGCTGGCGGTATTCAGCGTGCCCGAGCACCAGCGCGCGCGCCGCCACGCGCTGCGGTCCAGGCTGGCCTGGCTCGGCTTCGGCACCGTCTCGGCCGGCGTGTGGATCGCTCCTGGTCAGCTGGCCGATGAGACGCGCGACGTCCTCACGGCTGACGGCCTGGCGGCGTACGTCAGCCTGTTCACGGCGGGACACCTTGCGTTCGGCGACGTCCGGGAGAAGATCGGCGAGTGGTGGGACCTTGACCGGCTCGAGCGGCTGTACCAGGCCTTCATCGACGCTGCGGGGCCAGTCCTGGCGCGGTGGGAGCGCGCCGCTAGCCACCGCGGCCACGCCGGCGGCAGGCTCGACGCCGGCCAGGCATTCGCCGACTACGTCCGGGTCCTGACAGCGTGGCGACGACTGCCATACCTGGACCCTGGGCTGCCGCCGGAGTTCCTGCCAGCCGACTGGCACGGCGCCAGGGCGGCCGAGCTCTTCGCCCGGACCCGCGACCTCCTCGGTGGCCCGGCCAGGGCGCACGTGCTGGCCGTCACCGGCTCGAGCGCGAACTGACTCGACGGGTGGTGAGCATGCCTCAGGCATGACTAGGCTGTGCGGTGCCGCAAGGCCACCCAACGAGGAGCCGTCATGAGCTATCAGCCGTACCCGACGGGCGGGTTCGACCAGCTGCCGCAGCAGGGTCCGGCCACGCCACCGCCGTCCGTCCGGACTGCGGTGAAACTCATGTATGCCGGCGCGGGCGTGAGCGCGCTGAGCTTCATCATCGGGCTCATCACGATCGGGAGTCTTCGGCAGGCGATTATCAGGGCATCCAATAAGCCGCTCACGAATAATCAGCTGCACACGGCTGAGGCCGTCGGTATCGCGTTCATCGTGCTGCTGGGTCTCATCGGCGTCGGCCTCTGGCTGTGGATGGCCTGGGCAAACGGGCGCGGCCGGAACTGGGCCAGGATTGTCGCCGCCGTTCTCTTCGGCCTCAACACCCTGGGCCTGCTGTCCGTCGTGGCCCGTCCCAGCGCGGCCGGCACGAAGATCTTCGACATTGTCGGCTGGCTCATCGGTCTCGGCGCCACGATCTTCCTCTGGCGGAAGGACTCGTCGCAGTACTTCACGCAGTCGCAGCTGCGGTAGCCGTCAGCCGACGACAGCGAAGCCCTGGATCTCGACCAGAGCCGCTTGGTCCCAGAGGCGCGACACGCCGATGGCGGCCATCGCCGGATAGGTTCGCCCAGCCAGCCGCCGCCACACGGCGCCAATCTCTTTCCCATGCGTCTGGTAGTCAGCGAGGTCGATCACGTACACGGTCAGGCTGGCCAGGTCGGTGGGCAGCCCGCCGGCTGCGTCCAGGGCCGTGAGCAGGTTCGCGAGGGCCAGCTCGAACTGTTCGACGACGGTGTCGCCGACGATCGCCCCGGACGCGTCGAGTGCCGTCTGGCCAGCCAGGAAAACCAGCCGCCCGCCGGTGGCGATCACAGCGTGCGCGAACCCCGAGGGCGCTGGCAACGACGGGGGATTGACTCGCTCGATGCTCATCCGGCGATTCTCCCATCCAAGATCATGCGCGGCTAGCCAGTTGCGATCCGCTTGGCGGCGCCGCGCATCGTCTCACGGTCGCCAGCGCGCGTGCTTCGTCCCGGTCTCTCCGGACCGGATCAGCTCCAGTCGGGGGCGCGGCCCGTCGGCGCGGCCGGTCTGCGGCAAACGGCTGCCGGCCTGCCATTGCACCGGCCAGGCGACGGCCGGTCCGGAATAAGCCTGCTCGGCCGCTGAATGCAAGGTCCAGTTGGGGTCGTACAGGTGCGCGCGGCCGAGCGCGCACAGGTCGGCGCGGCCGGCCAGGATGAGCGAGTTCACGTCGTCGTACGACGAGATGACGCCGACGGCGATCGTCGCGATCCCGACCTTGTTCCGGATCGCGTCCGCAAACGGGGTCTGATACGACCGCCCGAAGGCCGGCCTCTCGTCGGGTGTCACCTGGCCGGTCGAGACGTCGATCGCGTCGGCGCCCACGGCCGCGAATGCGGCGGCGATCTCGACCGCGTCGGCGCCCGCGATGCCACCCGGCACCCAGTCGCACGCGGAAATCCGCACCGTCATCGGCTTGTGCGCAGGCCAAACCGCGCGTATCGCGGCGAACACCTCCAGCGGATACCGTAGCCGTCCCGCCAGCGAGCCGCCGTAGGAGTCGGTCCGCTGATTCGACACCGGCGAGATGAACGACGACAGCAGATACCCATGAGCGCAGTGGAGCTCGAGTAGGTCGAACCCGGCCCGGTCGCCCGCCACCGCCGACGCCACGAACTGCTCGCGGATCTGCCCCATCTCCGGCAGCGTCAGTTCCCGCGGCACCTGGTTCACGCCGGTCGCGTACGGCAGCGGCGACGGGCCGCAGACTGGCCAGTTGCCTGAGTCAAGCGGTTGGTCGATGCCCTCCCACATGAGCCGCGTCGAGCCCTTGCGGCCGGAGTGCCCGAGCTGAAGCCCGATCTTCGCGTCCGTCGACGCGTGCACAAACGAGGTGATCCGCTGCCACGCCGCCTCATGCTCGGGGGCGTACATCCCGGCGCATCCAGGCGTGATCCGGCCGTCCGCGCTGACGCACACCATCTCTGTCATCACCAGTCCGGCGCCGCCGAGCGCCTTGCCGCCGAGATGCACGAGGTGGAACTCGGACGGCGTCCCGTCCGTAGCCGAGTACATGTCCATGGCCGACACGACGACGCGATTCGGCAGCTCGAGCCCGCGGAGGCGGAACGGCTGGAACATCGGCGGCACGACCTCGCCGCTGCCGAGCCCGCGCCGCTTGCAATCGCCCGCGAACCACGCGTCCATCCGGTTGGTGAACTCAGGATCGCGGAGGCGCAAGTTGCCGTGGGTGACGCGGCGACTGCGGGTCATGATGTTGAACGCGAACTGCTCCGGCTCCTGGCCGGTGTACTGGCCCAGATTCTCGAACCACTCCAGGCTGGCCTGCGCGGCACGCTGCGTCGAGGCGACAACCGGGCGCCGCTCGGCCTCATACGCGGTCAGCGCAGCCTCGATCGCACCGCCGTCGGACCCGCCCTGTCCAGTGCCGTGCTCATGCAAGCATGCCGCGAGCGCCAGCGCGTCCTCCATCGCCAGCTTGGTCCCGGAGCCGATAGAGAAGTGCGCGGTGTGAGCCGCATCGCCCAGCAGCACCACGTTCCCGTCGCGCCAGGTTTCGCACCGGAGCGTCGCAAAACTCAGCCAGCGGGAGTTGTTGGCCAGGAGCGCGTGGTCGCCCAGCACGTCGCCGAGCAGGTCGGCCACGCGCTTGATCGACGGTTCGTCCGACTGGCCCGGCGCAAGCTCGGCCGCGGCCGCCGCCAGCTCCTCGAAGCCGGCCGCGCGCCAGACCGCCTCGTTCATCTCGATGATGAAGGTGCTGCCGGTGGCGTCGTAGGGATAGCCGTGTACTTGCATGACGCCGTGCGGGGTCGGCACGACATAGAACTTGAACGCGTCGAAAACTAGGTCAGTCCCCAGCCACATGTACTTGCACTGTCGAACTTCGAAATCAGGACGGAACGTGGCCGCTCGACTGCTCCTCAGCACGGAGTTGAGGCCGTCGGCGGCGACCACCAGGTCGTAGCTCGCGGCGAGGTCAGCAAGATCGGGCGCAGGCGTCCGGAAATGGACAGTGACGCCGAGGTCGGCGCAGCGCTGCTGGAGGATCTCGAGCAGCCGCCGCCGGCCCATGGCCGCGAAGCCATGGCCGCCGCTGGTGATGACCTGGCCGCGGTAGTGGACGTCGATGTCATCCCAGCGGGCGAACTCGCGCTCCATCTGGCCGTAGATGCCGGGATCGGCATTCTCTATGCCGCCCAGCGTCTCGTCGGAGAACACGACGCCGAAGCCGAACGTGTCGTCCGGCGCGTTCCGCTCCCAGACGGTGATCTCGGCCTGGGGTAGCAGCTGGCGCGCTAGCGCGGCAAAGTAGAGCCCTCCTGGCCCGCCACCTGCTACTGCGATGCGCACTGTGCCCCCTCGCCTGGGCCTGGCACGCACGTTGCCAGACACAGGCGAGGGTATGCCGGATGTGCGACGATCGTCAACAGAGCGCTACATCGTCAGATCCGGCGACGGCGGATGCGCCAGGCGCAAATCCAGCCGAGTCCGGCGGCCAGCACCATGTAGATACAGGTCTCGATCCACTGGAGCGGCCAGAACCGGCTGGCGGGCTGGTAGCTGACCAGCTGGCGCAAGTGCAGGCTGTTCACCCAGTTGCTGCACGTGTTCTGTGTTCCGTTGCCCAGGCACGCGGCGTCGGCCGGACCCGTGAAGAGCTGGCCAGAGGGCGTGATGGTCTGGTTCGACAAGATCCAAGCGCCCGGACGGCTGAAGTTCCCGACCAGCGTCATGCGGTTGCCGGGCGAGCCGATGGTGACCTGGTTGTTTTCGTACGCGTTGAATGGTGCCGTCGCCTGCACGGGCGGGATCAGGTGCGGCCGGACGAAGTTAGGCATGACGAACGCAACGGCGGCGAACACGACTAGGGTGACGGCCATTGCGGGCAGCGTCTTGCGGATGAGCACGCCCGCCGTGACGCCGACCGCGAAGGCGAACGCCGCGTACCCGAGCGGCGCCACGCCGCGGGCGCCGAACAACAGTGGGCTGATTCGGGGATACCCGGACCCTGAGTCGGGCTGGCCGAAGTTCATGGCGCTGTCGATCGGGCTGCCCCACCAGCTGATCATGAGGCTTAGCAGGCCGGCGGTGGCTATGGCGGCCAGGCCGACCAGGCCGAGCTTCATGGCGGTCCAGCGGGTGCGACTGATGCTCTGGTTCCAGGCCAGCCGGTGGGTGCCCGTCTCGAGCTCGCGCGCGATCAGCGGCGCGCCCCAGAAGATGCCTATCAGGGCAGGCGCCAGATACATCAGGAACAGCCCGCCGTAGAACAGCGCTCCATCGGGACCGGTCTTGAGATCGTTGAGGAACTTGGTCGCGAGCGACGTGCAGCTCGCGTGGCACGTGGCGAGGCCGACTTGGTTGTACTGG
>DATIOU010000010.1:0-24832 GCA_035472835.1 Streptosporangiaceae bacterium
GCCAATAATCGCGCGGCCGGAAAACCAGGGTCTGGCTGCCGTCCCAGTACCACGCGCCGACGACCGGGGTCGACGTCGTTACCTGCAGCGACTGCTCGACAGCTGCCTTGTTCGTAATGGGCTGACTGAACGTCAGGATGATGGGCATGCCAACCCCGTACGTCTGCTTGTAGCCCTCGAAGATCTGGGTCTGGAACGTCTGCCCGGGCGTGAGCGTGCGGAACGTGCTTGTGACAACCGAGCCGCTAGCGGACGTCGCCGTCACCGTATAGGACTGTGAGACGTTGAGCGCCCACTGGCTATGCCAGACCTTGCCACCTTGGCTCATGCCGCCGGCCACCTGGTCGCCGGCCGTTCGGACGGTGACGTTCTTGAGCGTGCCGCTCTTCGCGGTCACCGTGATGCCAGCCGACGGGTCGACGTTCTTGGCGCCGTTGGCGGGGGTGATCGTCACCTGCGCCGCGTTTGCGGCCTTGGCCTTGCTGCTATGCCCGCCCGCCGCGGGCGGATTCCCGTTGCCGCCAGAGCACGCGGCCGCTAGCAAGGCCAACACCCCGGCCGCGGCCACGCCAGCCGGTCGCGACAGTCGCCGGATCCGGGTGTCATTCCTGCGACGCATCGGCGTCCCTCCTTGTCGCCCGCTAGCGAGGTTACCTTTCCCGCCGACCGGGGATGGAATGCGAAGGAAGGTGGTCTATGGAGCTAAGGGAGCTTGCCCGCGGCGTCGCGGCGCGAACCGGCTTGTCCCGCGAGGAGTCGGCCGATATCAGCCGGGCCGTGCTCGAGGGGATCGCAGCCCAGCTGAGTGCGGGCGAGGCCAGGCACCTCGCCATTGACCTGCCTCAACAGCTGGCCGGCGAGATCGACCCTGCGCGTCGCCGCCGCCAGGGCGCACACCCGGTCCCGGTCCTCGACTTCGTCCGTCAGGTCGGTGCCCGTACCGGGCTGCCAGAAAGCGAGGCCCGCGCCGGGACCGGCGCTGTGCTCGCCGAGCTGAGCGGGTCGCTCGGCCAGGAAGACTACCGCCACATCATGGGTCAGCTCCCGGCCGCATATAGCGATCTGGGTGCGGCCGCCAGCTGAGCTGCCGCGTCACCCCTCGGGCGGCGCCTTGCGGCGCATCCGGTAATGCAGCACAAGGAACGGGAACCCGAAGACGGAAAAGGCGTGGTCGGCCCGGAGCTCGCCGTCGCTGACGTAGACGTCAAGCTGCTCGGCAAAGCCGCGGACGGCGAGGACGGTGAGGTCCCTGGTGGCCGGGTCGATATAGGCGAGGTAGTGACCAGGCTGATCGAGGTCGCTCCGGCTGGTCAGGATGAGGCCGCCGCCAACGCGGGCTCGGGGCAGCAGCGTCGCGGTGAAGCTGGCCTGCGGGACCGGGAAGCCAACGCTGACGTAGCCACGTCCGGCGTCGCGGTAGGTCGTGTAGATCCCGACGTAGATCGGCTCATCGGTATCGGCGAACGACCGGATCCAGCCGCGGATCGCGACGCTGCCATTGGCGTCGTCGGCGACGATGGTGTCGATCCGGCTGCGGATGCCTCGCTGGGTTTCGCGCTGATTCATCGGGACGTTCGCCTGTCCGAGCGGGCGCGCGACGAGGGTCCGGTAGAGCAGGTAGCCGGGGCGCACCCATAGCCGCCATTCAGGCTCGATGTCGAGCGCGAACCTGGTGGTGTGCTCGTAGAACTCGCGGACTAGCGGGTCAACGGCTGCTGGGTCAAAATCGGGGCCGGCCAAGTCATCGACGGAACCGACGATTCCGACATCAGGCGTGTCGGCGATATAGCGGCCGCCCAGCACGTCCGCCAGTTCGCGGACATAGCTGGTACCGACGTACCGGGAGCGAGCCTCCAGCGGCACCACGAAGGGCAGGCGTTCGGCAGGCACCCGGTCGGCCAGCAGACTCACTTGCTCATCCGGAAACGCCAAGGCGGACGCGACCCGGTAAGCCGTCATCGTCGCGCTCGCTACAACGGGCGCAGGAACCGGCTGCCGGCCAGCCGCGAGCGCCCGGCCCACGGCGGCGCCGAAGAACGGTCCGAGGACGACCTTCTGCGGGCGGATCCCGAGCAAGCCGCCGAGCGCTCCGGTGGCGGTTCCGACCGCGACCGGGCCGGCTCCGGTCAGCCGCTCAGCGACCCATCCGAGCGGAGCCACGAGCGCGGCGCTGGTGGCGATCCGCCCCCACAACGGCGGGATCTCGCCCGGCCGCTGGACCGCGCGGGCCACCGCGTCGGCCGCAGCCAGCGCCGTCGCCCCTGCAATGGCTCCGGCAGCCGCGACGCGCCGGCCACGATGACTCGCCAGGGCCGCGCCGGCCGCGGCGCCCATCAGTCCGGCGACGGCGGCAGCGCGCATTCGCTCGCCCGCCTTGCTCGGTGCGCCCGGCTTGTCCGCTGCCACCGTCACACCGTACCGGCGCGGTCGTTCTGCGGGTTCTTGCGGCCGAACAGCGCCACCGCAACATCCCGCATGCGGCAGTCACACTGCATGAATTACTTCGCCGCCATAGACCAGCGCGTCCTCAGGCTGCAGTAAGTCGGCCAGCCGGGCTTGCTCGGCACGGATGTGAATCACGATGACGTCCAGCTCGCTCATATCCAACCGCTACCACCGCGACCGCCAGATAGCTCTCGGATACGGCTGCCGGCCGCTGCGGACCTGCTTCGGCTGGCTTGACCGTCCGACTCTACGGAACGGCGGCCAACGCGGCCGACGTGGGAAAGCGCAAGCGCGTGAGCGCTTAGCGCCTCGCCGACGGGCGGCGGTCGATCGCGGCGACGATGACGGCCGCGAAGATCACGGAAAGAATGAATCCCACAATGAGCGAGTAGCGGTAGTGCAGCCCGATCGCATAACGAGCAACCAGCCCGCCAAGGAACGACCCCGCCACTCCGACCAAGGCTGTCCGGATCAGGCCGATCGGGTGTGGGCCGGGAACAAGGAGGCGCCCCAGCCCGCCGATGATCAATCCGCCGATGGCCAGCCATATCAGCAGTACGAGCATGCCTTAATCCTACGGCCGCGGGACTGGGTGCCAGCGGACGTGGGCGCCGCGTTCCCGTCAGACGCCGGTAGTGCCGCTCTTCATCAGGCGCATGATCTCGTCGAACGCCTCCACGTTCCCCATCGCATCGTTGACGGGATTGTGGTCGTGCGCTGTCCCCCTGAACCGCTTCCAGCCTTGCGTGTCGCTCCAGTTCCGGTTGAGGCCGGCCCAGAAGTCGCTGATGCGCCGGCCAGAGTGCCCGAACGGATTAGCGAGGCCAGCTCGATCGAACATGCCTGCAATCCACTGCCAGTCGTAGGCCGGGTTGTCGCTCACAAAGACCGGCCGCTTGGTGCCCAGATGTTCCTTGAGCCAGGCCGCGAAGCTCTCGGCGACGTCGCGGTCGGACGCGACGCGGTCGCCGACGATGCTGATTGCCGGGTTGGCCGGGTCGGGGGTCGCCTCGAAGAGACGGCCGCTAAAGGTGTCGCGCGTGTCGTAGTGGACTGCCCCGAATTCCGTCAGCACTCCGTGCACTGGACTGGTGCCACGCGCCTCACAGTCAACGAATATCCATGGTGTGTTAGTGCTCATCGTCCCGCAATTATACGGAACGGGGCCCGCTGGAGCTGATCACGCTGGCTGCGGCGGCCCGAGGCGGCAAGGCTGCGGATGCCGTGGCGGGGCGGTCTCGTCGCGATGCCCCGCCCCGCGTCCCTATGTGCCGACCTGCATGATTGGTCTGTGGCGGTTACTCCGACATTTCCAAGCCGGGAGACCCTGGACAGACTCAGGTTCCGCCCGCTGGATGTTGGCGTCGGCATATTCGTCGTGCTGCTGATCTACCTCGCCGTTCGCGTCGGGGCGGGCGCGAAGGCGCCAGTCCAGGCATCGCGCACCATAGATCTGGCGCCCTCGAACCTGCCGTATTACGCGGCCCGCAGCCTCCTGCGGATGTTCATCGCGCTGTTCTTCTCGTACTCGTTCAGCCTCGGCTACGCCTACGTCGCCGCGCGAAGCCGCCGGGCCCGGCGAGTGCTGATCCCGGCGCTTGACATCCTGCAGTCGGTGCCCGTGCTCGGCTTCCTGGCCGTCACCGTCACGTTCTTCACCGCGCTTTTCCCGGGCTCTGTACTCGGCTTCGAATGCGCGGCCATATTTGCCGTCTTCACGTCGCAGGCGTGGAACATTACGTTTTCCTTCTACCATTCGCTGGTCAGCCAGAGCCCGGAATTCAACGAGGCCAGCAAGCTGATGGGGCTATCGAGGTGGAAGCGGTTCTGGACCGTTGACGTCCCCAGCGGCGCTATCGGCTTGGTCTGGAACGGGCTGATGAGCTTCGGCGGAAGCTGGTTCTTCCTGACGGCCTCTGAGGTGATCACGGTCAACAACCACCGGCACACGCTGCCGGGCGTTGGCTCCTACGTCGGCACGGCGGTGACCGAGGGCAAGCTCAGTTACGTGATCTACGGCATCATCACCATGATCATCATGATCCTGGTGGTCAACTTCTTCTTCTGGCGCCCGCTGGTCGCATACGTAGACAAGTTCCGGGTCGAGCAGTCCGAGTCCACACAGAAGGCCAGATCCCTGGTCCTCGACGCGCTGCGCAGGTCGAGCTGGCCGGCGGCGCTCGGTCGCGGCAAGCGCGTCCTTGCTCAGCCGGTGAACAGGTTCATGGCCGTGGCGACCGGCGTCGACGACGAGAGCCTCGCGAGCCACGCGGCCCGCCGCCGGGCGGGGGACGTGGCGTTCACCGTCATTGTCGTCGTTGCGCTCGGGTACGGCCTGTACAGCATGATCGCGTACATCGCGACAGGCTCGCAGGGGCTCGCCGTGCTCGGCACCGCGTTTGGCTACGGATTCCTGACATTCCTGCGCGTCGGCGTCGTGGTGGTGTTCTCCTCGCTGGTCTGGGTACCGATCGGCGTCTGGATCGGCTTCAACCCGCGGGTGGCGCAGATCATGCAGCCGATCGTGCAGGTGCTGGCCAGCTTCCCGGCGAACTTCATCTTTCCGTTCGCCATCGTCGTCTTCCTGGACATCGGTCTGTCGCTTAACTTCGGCGCCATCGTGCTGATGGCACTGGGCACGCAGTGGTATGTCCTGTTCAATGTCATCGCCGGCGCGAGCGCGGTGCCATCGGACCTGAAGGAAGCCATGGACAACCTGGGCGTGCACGGCCTCGACAGGTGGCGCCGGCTGATCGTGCCGGGCATCTTTCCGGCCTACGTCACCGGCGCGATCACGGCGGCCGGCGGTGCCTGGAACGCGACGATCGTGGCGGAGATCGTGAACTACAACCACAAGACCTACGTGGCGAAAGGTCTCGGCAGCTTCATCGCGCAGAACACCGGCCACCTGCCGGAGTTGTTCGCCGGCCTGCTCGTCATGGCCTTGTATGTGACCGCGCTGAACGCGGCGGTCTGGCGCCGGCTGTACAAACTGGCCGAGACAAGGTACGCGCTCGCGTGAGCAGCCAGCCGGTCGCGGCGACACCGCTCATCAGCGTCCGCTCGCTTAGCAAGTCGTTCGCCGGACCCGGCGGTCGGCCGCTGCCTGTGCTCGACGACATCAACCTCGACGTCGCCGAGGGAGAGTTCGTCGCCCTCCTCGGCCGCAGCGGCAGCGGCAAGTCGACGCTGCTGCGCTGCATCGCCGGCCTGATCGCCCCCACCGAAGGCGAGGTGTGGTTCCGCGGTCGCCCCCTCACCGGGACCAACCGGGAGACCTCGATGGTCTTCCAGACATTCGCCCTGATGCCGTGGCTAACCGTGCAGCAGAACGTCGAGCTGGGTCTGGAAGCACGCGGCGTGCCAACCGACCAGCGGACCGAAAGGGCCCTGCGTGCCATCGACATCGTCGGCCTCGATGGCTACGAGACCGCGTTTCCCAAGGAGCTCTCCGGCGGCATGCGTCAGCGCGTCGGCTTCGCCCGGGCGCTCGTCGTCGAACCCGCCGCCCTGCTCATGGACGAGCCGTTCAGCGCACTCGACGTGCTGACCTCCGAGAACCTGCGCGGCGAGCTGCTCGAGCTGTGGGAGGGCCACCGGTTTCCGACCAAGACCATCGTGATGGTGACGCACAACATCGAGGAGGCCGTGCTGCTGGCCGACCGGATCCTCGTGCTGGGCACGAACCCGGGCCGCATCCGTTCCGACATGATCAACCCGCTGTCGCGTCCGCGCCGTCGGCGGACCCCGGAGTTCGACGAGCTCGTCGACCAGATCTACACGATGATGACGAAGCGCGCGGCGCCTGACGAGGAACCGGCTGCCGTCCGCGGCGCGCCGGCCGGCACCGTCAGCGACACGCCGCTGCCGCAGGCCTCGGTCGACGGCCTGTCCGGCCTGGCCGAGATCCTGCTGGCCCGGCACGGCGGCGCGGCGGACCTGGCCGACCTGGCCGACAGCCTCGGCCTCGAGGTCGACGACTTGCTGCCACTCGTCGACGCGCTGGTCTTGCTTGGCTTCGCCGACCTGCGGGACGACCGGCTTGAGCTGTCCGGAAATGGCAAGGTCTTCGCGGGTGCGAGCATCCAGGACTCCAAGGAGATCTTCGCCAGGGCGTGTCTGGAGCACGCGCCGCTCGTCCGCACCATTTATCGCAGCCTGCGCGGCAGCATGGACGACACGCTGCCAGCCGGCTTCTTTACCGACATCCTGCGAACGAGCTTCGGCGAGGACGAGGCTGCCCGGCAGCTCGACCTCGCGGTGAACTGGGGCCGCTACGCGGAGCTGTACGACTACGATGCCGCCCGCGGCGAGATCATCAGGGAAGAGCAGGGCATCGGCGCGACCATCGCGGACGCCCCGCAGCCGCCCGGCCGCGGGTCACTGACCGTCTACCTCGGCGCCGCCGAGGGCGCGGGCACGACGTACACGATGCTGCGGGAAGCTCGCGCGCTCCGGGCCCAGGGCGAGGACGTCGTTATCGGCTTCGCCGACACGCACGACCGGCAGCACACGGTGGAGGCGCTCGGCGGCCTGGAGACTGTGCCGCCAGACGGCGATCACATGGATCTCGCCGCGGTGCTGGCCCGCAGCCCGGCCGTGGCCCTCGTCGACTACCTGGGCCGGCACGCGGCCGCAATCGAGGCGCTGCGCAGCGCGGGGATCCACGTGATCAGCACGGCGAACGTAGCCGACGTGCGGCAGGTCGCCGCCGAGGTACAGGCCGTCACCGGGGAGCCTGCGCCGGGCACGATCGCCGACGACGTGCTAGCCAGCGTGGATGCGCTGCAATTCGTCGATTCATCGCCTGAGGCGCTGCGGAAGCGACTGGGGCACGGCAACATCTACCCGCCCGACCGGATCGACGCCGCGATGCGGACCGAGTTCCAGCCGGCCCGGCTTGCCGCGCTACGCGAGATCGGGCTGCGGCTGGTGGCGAGCGAGTCGGTTGAGCTGGGCGCCGAGTCGCCAGTCGCCGGCCGTCGGCGCGGGCCTGACGATGTGCTTGTCGCGGTGTGGCGACCAGACCAGGTAGAGATGCTCGTACAGCACGGCGTCCGGCTGGCCCGGCCGCGCGGGGCCCGGTGCTGCGTGCTGGCGCTCAGCCAGCCGAGACCCGGCCCGCAGGCGGTTACCGAGGCGCTGACCGAGCGGGTGGAGGCGGCGGCCACGGCGGGGGGTGCGACCGTCATACTCCGCGAGAGCCGTGACGCGGGTGCCGCGATCATGTCTGCGGTGCAGGAGCTGAGCGCGCGGCACCTCGTGCTCGCTGTCCCGGCGGCTGGATTGTTCGAGCGCTGGCGCGGCACGCTCATCGAGCGCCTGGCCGAGCAGCTGCCGGCCGTCCACCTGCACATTTACACCGCTTCGCGCGCGCACACCGACAACGAAGATGGGAACGGGGCCGAGCACAGCCGTCCGCCGTCGCGCCGTCGCGGTGGCATCAGGGTCTACCTCGGATACGCACCGGGCTGCGGTACGACGACGGCGATGCTCGAAGAGGCGAACCGGCGGGCCGCACGGGGCAGCGATGTTGTCGTCGGCGCCGTCGATGTGCCGGATCGCGAGGATGTAACGGCCGAGCTCGCGCACCTCGAGCTGATCGGCGACGGCTCGACCCTGAATACCGACGCTGTACTGGCGCGGCGTCCCGAGGTCGTGTGCATCGACGACCTCACAGCCGGCACGACGTCGGCGGAGCGCCGGTTCGCCGCCGCGACACGACTGGCCGAGGCCGGCATCACCGTGGTGGGTACCGTCCAGCTCGGCAAGCTCGGCGGCAACCCGGAGGGCGGGCCGGCCGCATTCCTGGATCGGACCGCGCTGTTCGCGCTCGCCGATGAGATCGAGCTCGTGGACGTGTCGCCGCCGATCCTGATGGACCGGGTGCGTCGCGGCCAGATAGTCCCGTCCGACCAGATCGCGACAGCGCTAGCGACCACGTTCGCGCCCGAAGCGCTACGGGCCGAGCGGGAGCGCGCGTTCCGCCTCGTGGCCGAGCACGGCGAGCGGCAGCTCCTCGCTTACACCGGCGAGGCCGCCGAGTACGAACCGGACCGGCAGCCCTCGATCATCGCCTGCGCCGCGCCATGGCCGGGCATGGAGGCGCTGATCAGGCGATCGGCGGCGCTTGCGGCGCAGGTCGCCGGCGAGTTCCGGGTCGCGGCCGTGCGCCAGTTGCAGTCCGGTACGGCGCAGCCCGGCACGCCCGAGGACCTGCTGCTGGCTGACTACGGCGCGCTGACCGAGCAGCTCGGCGGCGAGTTTGTGACGCTCACCGCGGCTTCGCCCGCGGCTGCGCTAGCCGACTACGCGCGCGACCGTGAGGCGACCGAGCTCGTGCTGTCCAGGACGCACCCCAGCCCGGCCGGACGACATCCGTTGCTCCGCGACCTGGCTAAGCTCGCCAGCGACGTCGAGCTGCACGTGCTGCCCACCGAGCGCGCGGGCTAATTGCGCAGTTCGTGGATGAGCGCGACCAACTCGCGAACGGTTCCCCGCAGTACGGGCATGCGGGCCAGGGAAATCAGCCGATCGACCAGCGGCACGGTGGCATCGATCAGGCGGTATGTTCGCACCCGGTCCGGCGAGGTGTCGTATACCCAGAACAGCACGACCCCCAGCGAATAGAGCCACAGCAGCTCGGGCAGCTCGGCCCGCAGCCCGCGGTCGATCCTGGCCGAGGATCCAGCCATGACCTCCCGGTAAAGCGCGATCGACGCTTCTCTGGCTGCGCTCGATTCCTTGCTGAACGGGCTTAGCGGGCTGGTGGGCTCGGCCGCGTTCTTGTAAAACGCCGCGGCGAAGGCGTGGTAGGGATTCAGCACATCGATCAGCGACCTGACCGTGCCGCGCAGCCGGGCAGAGAACTCGTCTTCGCGGTCGAGCAAGTCGCGGCACGCCGCGGCGTGGTCAGCGTGGCTGCGCAGATAAAACTCCTGGATCAGGTCTTCCTTGGAGCTGAAGTAGTAGTAGGCGTTGCCGGTAGAGACGCCCGCAGCTCCGGCAATCGCCCGCATCGTCGCCGCGTCGTAGCCCCGCTCGCGGAACAGCCGCAGCGCGGCCTCGACGATCGCGCTCCTGGTCTGCTCGGCACGCGCTGTCAGTCCCGGCTCCGCCGAGTCGTTCACCGGGCAGCCCGGTCAGCCGGCGGATGCCAGAGCGCTGCTTGCGGCACGGACTGGCCTTGCGCCTTGAACCTGCGACGGAGTCTGGTCAAGGCGATGATCCCGGCGAGGTAGAGGCCACCGAGAACGAGCAGGACCACCCCGACCTTCGTCGCCAGCAGCTGAGTGGCGTGTACGGCGCTGACGCTGTTGCTCGGGATTCGCATCGTCAAGACGATGACCCCCAGGCTGAGCAGATAGAAGGACACCACGATAAGGCTGGTGATTCCCCTGGCGGCGCTTTCGCTGCCGCCGAGCGCTTCGGTCAGGAAGATCCGGCCGCTGCGTGACAGCACCTGACCGGCAAGCACCGTGAGGCCGACGCTGATGAGGAGATAGGCGAGATAGGTGACGACGATACTCATGGCCGCTCCTCGGCTCATAACCTGAACACGTTCAAGTCTGGGCTGGCGCACTCATTCGCGCAACGTCGGGCCAGTGTGATGCTGAACACGTTCAACTTGACGGGCGCGCTAGCCGCCGGATACGGCGGTCACGCCGGTCATCGTGCCGACGAGGACCAAGCCACCGGACAGGCTCGGGGACACAAAGTGCGGCAATGGGCCGCCGAGGCTGATCTGCTGGCGGACCGCGCCCGTGCGCGGATCGAGCTCGTAGAGACGGCCGTTACTCGGGCTGGCCACCCACACCGCGCCGCCGCCGAGCACCGGTGATCCGCCGACATTGGCCGGGCCATGCCAGCGCACCGCGATGTGGTCGCCTGCGGTGTCGACAGCAACCAGGCCGGTATTGCACGGCACGTACACCACGCTGCCGAGCACCGCCGGTCCGCCGTACGCCCCGTCGGGGGTCGGGCACACGCGTGCGGACGCGAGCTGCCCGCCGACGCCGCCAAGGTGGTCGGCGTTGAGCAGGTAGCCCACGCCGGTCTTGCCGACCTGAAGGATGCGCCCGTCGCTGAGCAGGGCAGGTGACTCAGAGCCGAGGTCTGCGTCGCCGGCGCTGAGTGCTCGCCAGTTCGTCGGCGCGAAGATGCCGGCGACGCCGAGCTGCGGCGTCAGCGCCGTCACCGAGTTGCTGCCGTCGTACGAGCCGCTGGTTCGCGCCCCGTTACCGACGGCCACGTAGATGGTGCCGTCCGGGCCAACAACTGGGCCGCCGGCCGCCCAGATGCCGCCCTGCAGCGCTGTCGGCACGCGGTAGGCGCGGATGCTGCCGTTGCCGCTCGCCGGCACGGCGACCACCGAGCCGATGTAGTGGCCGCAGTCGCCGTAGTGCCCCCCGAACGCGACGTAGACATGGCCGTCAGCCAGGGCAAGTGCAGCCCGCTGCTGATCGTAAGCCGGCTGGCGGTCGGGTGACGGCACGGATCGCCTGAATCGGATGGCGCCGGTGGCTGGGTCGATCCCGACCAGCAAGTGCTCGCGCTTGCCCGATTGAGCGAGGAAATAGGCCAGCTGGGTCTGCGGGTCGTACACGCCGGTGCCGGTGATGCCGAGCGGATTGAGGAGGCCGCACGGCTGCTGGCTCAGCGGCAACGGCGTGCCGACCCGGACCCGCCAGCGAATGGCGCCGGAGGCCGCAGCCAGGCCGTAGACCTCGTCAGCCTCGGTCGCCGCCACGACGGTGGAGCCGATCACGAGCGGCTGCCCGTACACAGCTGCGCCTAGTCTGGCCGACCACGCGGTGGCGAGTCGTCCGGCCGCTGGCAGGCCAGTGGCAACGCCTGTCCTGGCCCCGTTCCCGTGATATTCAAGCCAGTCGGTCGCAGGCTGCGGCAGGCTGATAGCCGGGTTACTTGCAGGCGGGCTGGTAGCAGCCGGGCTCGAACTGGGTCCGCGCGGCGCGGCGGCGCTCGAGCAGGCGCTAAGTAGCCCCGTCGCAAACAGGCCTGCCAGTGCCAGGGCCGGTAGCGATCGAATACGCACCCCACCTAGTGTGAGGCCCATGGGCGACGCCGGCGAACGGATCTGGACGATCCCGAACGCGATCAGCTTGGCCAGGCTGATCGGCGTGCCGGTGTTCCTGTGGCTAGTACTCGGCGTGCAAACGAGGGCGGGCGACTGGTGGGCTGTCGGTCTGCTGATCGCATCCGGGTTCTCGGACTGGCTGGACGGCAAGATAGCCAGGGCGCTGAACCAGCAGAGCCGGCTGGGAGAGGTGCTCGATCCGGCCGCCGACCGCCTGTACATCGTGGCAACGATCGTGGCGCTCGCCGTGCGCGCGATCATTCCGTGGTGGCTGGTGGCGCTGCTCGCAGCCAGGGAACTGCTCATGGCGGCCGTGCTGGCGGTGCTGCGCCGTCGCGGCTGGGGCACCCTCCAGGTGAGCTTTGTCGGCAAGACAGCCACCCTTTGCCTGCTGTACGCGTTCCCGCTGCTCTTCCTGGGTTCGCACGTTGCCAGCTACGCCGAGACTGCCAAGGTGGCCGGTTGGACCTTTGCTATCTGGGGAACTGCCCTGTACTGGTGTGCGGCCTTTCTGTACATCGTCCAGGCCAGAAGGCTGCTGGCCGAGCCAACTCCACAGGAGGCGTAACAGGGTGAAAGCCGTGGTGATGGCGGGTGGGGAGGGCACCCGGCTGCGCCCGATGACAGCCAACCAGCCCAAGCCGATGCTGCCCGTGGCCAACCGCCCGATCATGGAGCACGTGCTGCGACTGCTGCGCCGCCACGGACTCACCGAGACCGTCGTGACCGTCCAGTTCCTCGCTTCCATCGTGCGGAACTACTTCGGCGACGGCGAGGACTTCGGCATGAGCCTGCAGTACGCCACCGAGGAGACGCCGCTCGGCACCGCTGGCAGCGTCAAGAACGCCGAGGACGCGCTGCGCGACGAGCCGTTCCTGGTCATATCGGGGGACGCGCTGACCGATATAGATCTATCTGATCTGATTAAGTTCCATAAAGACAACAATGCGCTAGTCACTGTCGCGCTGGCGCGAGTACCTGATCCGCTCGAGTTCGGCATCGTGATCGTCGATGACGACGGCAAGATCCAGCGGTTCCTCGAGAAGCCGACCTGGGGCCAGGTCTTTTCCGACACCGTCAACACCGGCATCTACGTGATGGAGCCCGAGGTGCTGGCCCACGTTCCCGCGGGCCAGGTCGTCGACTGGTCGGCTGACGTGTTCCCCAAGCTGCTGGAGAACGGCGCGCCGCTGTACGGCTGGATCGCCGACGGGTACTGGGAGGACGTCGGGTCGCTGGATAGCTATGGCAAGGCCCAGGCCGACGTGCTGACCGGCAAGGTGAGCGTGGAGATCGACGGCTTCGAGGTCTCACCCGGCGTCTGGATCGCCGATGGCGCGGAAGTCGATCCGGAGGCGATCCTGTCCGGGCCGCTCTGCATCGGGGACTACGCCAAGATCGAGGCGGGCGCCCAGCTGCGCGAGTTCACGGTCGTCGGCAGCAACGTCATCGTGAAGGAAGGCGCGTTCCTGCACCGTGCCATCGTGCACAACAACGTCTACGTGGGCCGTGGCGTGACGCTGCGCGGCTGCGTGGTGGGCAAGAACACCGACGTCATGAGCCAGGCCCGGATCGAGGAGGGCGCGGTCGTCGGGGACGAGTGCGTCATCGAGCCCGATAGCTACGTGTCGGCCGGGGTGAAGGTCTACCCGTTCAAGACCATCGAGGCCGGCGCGGTCGTCAACACCAGCGTGATCTGGGAATCGCGCGGGCAGCGCGCCTTGTT
Source organism: Streptosporangiaceae bacterium (assembly GCA_035472835.1). Lineage (GTDB taxonomy): Bacteria > Actinomycetota > Actinomycetes > Streptosporangiales > Streptosporangiaceae > JAJYUU01. Next base: position 13,269 of record DATIOU010000010.1, read on the forward strand.
CGGCCCGCGCGGCATCTCCGGCCTGGTCAACGTCGAGATTACGCCCGAGCTCTGCGTCCGGCTGGCCAGCGCGTACGCGACCACGCTGAAGAAGGGCGCGGTCGTCACCACCTCACGCGACGCCTCCAGGGCCGCCCGCGCGCTCAAGCGGGCCGTGCACGGCGCGCTCAACGCCAGCGCCATCAACGTGGTCGACCTGGAGGCGCAGCCGCTGCCGGTGACCAGGTTTGAGACAGCACGCAGCGACTGCAGCGGGGGGATCGCGCTGCGGACCACGCCCGGTGATCCGCAGTCACTCGACATCATCTTCATGGACTCCGACGGCGCCGACCTGTCGCAGTCGTCGCAGCGCAAGCTAGAACGGGTGTTCTCCCGGCAGGAGTACCGGCGCGCTTTCCCGGGCGAGATCGCGGAGCTGTCCTACCCGCCCAGGGTCGTCGAGGCATACACGCACGAGCTGCTGCGGGCCGTCGACATGACCGGCGTCTTCGGGGCGGGCCTGCGAGTAGTAGCCGACTGCGCGGGCGGGACAACCTCACTGGTGATGCCGGGGCTGCTCGGGAAGATCGGCGTCGACGTGCTCACCGTCAATAACAGGCTGGACGAGGCCCGCCCGACGCAGTCGATGGCGGCGGTGCGGGCGGACATGCACAGGCTGGCCGAGCTGGTGTCCTCGTTCGGTGCCGCCTTCGGCGTCCGGTTCGACCCGGTCGGCGAGCGGATCGCCCTGGTGGACGACAAGGGCGCGCTGGTGAGCGACGACCGGGCGCTGCTCGTCGTGCTCGACCTCATAGCCGCTGAGAAGCGGAGCGGCCGGGTTGCGCTGCCGGTGACGACCACGCGGGTGGCGGAGGAGGTCTGCAGTTTCCACGGCGTCGAGGTGATCTGGACGCCCACGTCAATGCACGGCCTGTACGAGGCCGCTGCTGGCCAGGACGTGATATTCGCAGCGGACGGCAAAGGCGGTTTCGTCGTCCCGGGCTTCTCCCGGTCGATCGACGGCATCGCCGCGTTTGCCCAGCTCCTGGGTCTCGTGGCCCGGACCAGGCTGACGCTGAGCCAGATACAGGCCCGGATCCCCGAGGCCAGTCTCCTGAAGCGGTCCATGCCGACGCCGTGGGCGGCGAAGGGAATGGTCATGCGCACTGTGGTCGAAGCCGCCGGGGAGAAGGAGATCGACACCACCGACGGCGTCCGGGTGATAGAGCCCGACCGCGGGTGGATCCTGGTGCTCCCCGATCCCTCGGAGGCCGTGACCCATCTGTGGGCGGAGGGCACGGACCCTGATACCGCCCAAGCGCTGCTTGACGAGTGGGCCGCCGTGGTCGAGCGCGCCGGCCGCTGACCCTCGTAGCCTGCGGACTGGCCGCGATCATGCCGCCAGCCATGAGACAATCACCCCTCAGGTGCGATGACAAGCGCGGAGGTGCGGCCAACATGTGGCGAAGGCGTCGTGACGACGTTCCGCGCTGGCGGCGACGGCGTGCGCGGCGCACGCATCGTCAGGCCGAGGCGCAGGTAGCGTTGACGGTGCCGTCCGACGGGTCGCCCGGGCCGTACGCGTCAGCAGAGCACGCTCCGCAGGCGTACGCTCGGGTTCCCGCGTCCGCGGGAGCAGTCCCGGTGGCCGGCGCTCATCAGCCAAATGGGAGGCACGGCGATCTGATGGCCAGCGTCTTCTGCACCACGTGTGGTGAAGCCAACCCAGAGGGCGCGCGCTACTGCTCGCGCTGTGGCACCCCGCTGGTCCGGCGAGCGGGCGACCGGATGGCCGACACGACGTCGACGATCTCGATCGGCAGTGATTTCGAAGCCGACCAGTTCGACGAGGCAGACGCCGATGCTGCTGCCGTTGCGGCGCTGCCGCCGGGTACCGCGCTGCTCGCCGTCCGCCGGGGGCCAAACGCCGGCAGCAGGTTCCTGCTGGACAGCGACCTGACGCTCGTGGGCCGGCATCCCGACAGCGACATCTTCCTTGACGATGTAACCGTCTCGCGGCGCCATGCGGAGTTCTACCGGCACGGCGGGCGATTCACCGTCCGGGATGTCGGCAGCCTGAACGGAACCTATGTGAACCGCGAGCGGATCGAGGAAGCCAGCCTGAGCCAGGGGGACGAGGTGCAGGTTGGCAAGTTCCGGCTGGTGTTCCTGCTCGGACCCGGGTCGGCGGCCGAGTACGGCGGAGGCATGCAGGTCGGGGGATGAACTCGCAGCCCGGCCGCGGGTATCTCAGCATCGGTGAGGTCCTGGCACAGCTCCGCGGAGAATATCCAGACATCAGCGTGTCCAAGATCAGGTTCCTGGAGACCGAGGGGCTGATCGCGCCGGCCCGCTCACCGAGCGGCTACCGCCGGTTCTGTGCGGCCGACGTCGAGAGGCTCCGGTACATCCTCGCGGCGCAGCGCGATCAGTACCTGCCCCTGCGGGTTATCAAGGAGCGGCTCGCTGACGACGAGCCGGCCGACGGCGACCGCCTGCTCAGCCGGCGCGAGCTGCTGGCCGAAGCGGGCATGAGCGAGGCGCTGCTGACCGAGCTGGAGACGTATGGCCTGCTGCGGCGCGTCGGCCGCAGCTACGGGCCGGACGCGCTCGAGGTCGCCAGGACCGCGGTTGCGCTCACAGCGTACGGGGTTGAGGCTCGCCACCTGCGGGCCGTCCGGGCCGCCGCCGAGCGGGAAACGACGATGATCGAGAGCCTGGTCGCGCCGATCCTGCGCCAGCGGGCCAGCGGGGCGAGGGACCTTGCCATCCGCACCGCGGGGGAGCTGGCCGATCTTGTGCTGCGGCTGCATGGCGCCCTGGTAGCCGAGACGCTCGCCGAGGCTGGCCTGGCAGCATCGGGCGCGGCTAGCGCGGCCGTTCGGCCTGGTGCGGCGGAGACCACAGGCTGGCAGGACGCTATTGGGGGTGTACTTTGACAAAGGGAGTGCCTGCTGGCCGAAGGGGAATGCCAGTAGGCAGATCGGCTACGAGACGCAGCGCGCAGGCGCGGATAGGGACGGAGCCGCCGTGAGGCAGATGGAGGTCGTCGGCGTCCGGGTGGAGATGGCCACGAACAACCCCATCGTCTTGCTGAAGGAGACGGAGGGGGAGCGTTATCTGCCGATCTGGATCGGGCCCAACGAGGCAACGGCCATCGCCTTTGCCCAGCAGGGCATGGTGCCCCAGCGCCCGCTGACACACGACCTGATGCGGGACGTGCTCGAAGCCCTGGAGATCCGGCTGACGACCGTCAACATCACTGCCCTGCGGGACGGGATCTTTTTCGCGGACCTGATCTTCTCTAACGGCCGGGAGGTCAGCGCCCGGCCGTCCGACTCCATCGCGCTGGCGCTACGGACCGGCGCGGCTATCTTCGTGCGGGACGAGATACTCGACGAGGCAGGCGTCGCGATCCCTGACGACGAGCACGAGCAGGAAGACGAAGTCGAGAAGTTCCGCGAGTTTCTGGACTCAATCACGCCCGAGGACTTTGGCCGGTCGACCTAGCGGCCGGCGCGCCGCCGGGGTCGTTGACGCGGCCAGTCTCAGCGGCCTACCGTGCGAAAGGTGTACCCGGGCATGATGGCGGTGACGGTGTGGCAAGGGTGACAGCGTGGCAGTAACGAGAGCCTCGCGACCGCCCGGCGCGGGTGGCGGTCATTCAGAGGGCGAGCAGCAGCTGCTGTTCGGCGGTGACGTGGCGCCCCTGTCCGAGGACCTCGGTTACCGCGGCCCCACTGCGTGCGCCGCCGCCGGGATCACTTATCGCCAGCTCGACTACTGGGCCCGCACCGGGCTGGTTGAACCCAGCATCCGGCCCGCCAGCGGCTCAGGCTCGCAGCGCCTTTACGGCTTCCGCGACATCCTGGTGCTCAAGGTCGTGAAAAGCCTTCTCGACACCGGGATCTCGCTGCAGCAGATCCGGCAGGCCGTTGCCCACTTGCGCCAGCGCGGCTCTGCTGACCTCGCGCAGGTGACGCTCATGAGCGATGGCGCCAGCGTCTACGAGTGCACGTCGCCGGACGAGGTCATCGACCTGCTTCAAGGCGGCCAGGGCGTGTTCGGCATCGCGCACGGCCGGGTCTGGCAGGAGGTCGAGGGTACGCTTGCCGAGCTGCCGGCCGAGCGCGCCGAGGAGGAGCCAGCACGCGATGAGCTCGCGACCCGGCGGGTCCGCCGGACGGGCTGAGCGACTCGCCGCACGCGCGTAATTCCCTCTCTCGTCAAGTTATGTCGTGTTATGGTAGCGCGCGTGTCAGCGACGATCTCGGTAGCAAACCTTAGGAAGTCATACGGGTCTACCGTCGCCGTCGGCGGTGTGAGCTTCGTGGTCGAGCAGGGCGAGTTCTTCGGCATCCTGGGCCCCAACGGGGCAGGCAAGACCACCACGCTGGAGATGCTCGAAGGGCTGCGCGAGCCCGATGCCGGCGAGCTGAGCGTGCTGGACCTGCCGCCGTGGCCACGGAACCCGGCCCTCTTGCCGCGCATCGGCGTGCAGCTCCAGTCGTCGTCGTTCTTCGAGCGGCTGACCACCCGCGAGCAGATCCGGACGTTCGCGTCGCTCTATGGCGTCTCGGCTCGCCGGGCGGACGCGATGCTCGGCGTGGTCGGACTCGACGAGCAGGCTGACACGAAGACCGAGCAGCTGTCGGGCGGCCAGGCGCAGCGGCTGTCGATCGCCTGCGCGCTTGTGCATGACCCGGAATTGGTGTTCATGGACGAGCCGACCGGCGCGCTTGACCCGGCAGCGCGGCGGAATCTGTGGGATCTGCTTCGGCGGATCAACGCCGATGGCAGGACCGTGGTGCTCACGACGCACCACATGGACGAGGCCGAGACGCTGTGTGACCGCGTCGCCATCATGGACCACGGCGAGATCCTCCGGCTGGGTGCGCCGGCAACGCTCGTCCGCGACCTCGACAGTCCCGTCCGGATCAGCGTCGAATCCGGCCTGTTCGCCACTGGCGACGCGCGGGGGATCACGGCGGGCGCAGACGTCAGTGACGATGGGGTCTCGCTGACGATCGCGACGCGCGACCCGGCGCCGGTGCTCGCCTGGCTGGCTACCCGCCACGCCCTGGCTGGCCTCCGCGTACAGGGCGCGACCCTCGAAGACGTCTTCCTCACCCTGACCGGACGGGAGTACCGGGCGTGAACCTCACGGCGCTGCGCAGCTTGTCGCGCGCGATCTTCCTCGGCTTCGTCCGGGATCGGGCCGCGCTTTTTTTCTCGATCCTGATGCCGATCCTGTTCCTGCTGCTCTTCGGCTCGATCTACAAGACCTCGAGCGCGCCAAAAGTAACGGTCATCGAGGTGGGTCGCGTCAGCCTGCTCGACCAGGCCGAGGCCGGCGCCCCTGGACAACTCGGCAAGGTACTCAAGGTGACGCACGAGGCCAATCTGGCTGCGGCCCTGGAGAGCGTCCGGAAGGGCAACAACGACGCGGTGGTGCAGGAGCAGGGCCACAACCTCGTCGTCCACTACTCGATCGCGGATCAGACGACCGCCGGCATCGTGCAAGCGGTGTTCACCTCGATCGTTCAGCAGGCGGATGCTGCTGCGGCCGGGCGGAGCGCCGCTTACCAGCTAACGACCCAGCAGGTCGAGGACAAGTCGCTTAAGCCGATTCAGTACCTGGCGCCGGGCCTGCTCGGCTGGGCGATCGCCTCCGGGGGGGCGTTCGGCGCTTCGATCACGCTGGTGAACTGGCGGGAAAACAAGCTCCTGCGCCGGCTCCGGCTGGCGCCCGTCAGCGTCGGGTCGGTGGTGCTGGCGCGGGTCGGCGTCAGCCTGGCGATCGCGATCGTCCAGCTTGCCGCGTTCCTCGGCATCGCGACCCTGCCGTACTTCGGCCTGAAGCTGTCCGCCAACTGGTGGATGTCCATCCCGGTCGTGATCTGCGGCACGCTTGCGTTCATGGCGATAGGCCTGCTGGTCGGGTCGTTCGCCAAGACCCAGCAGGCGGCGACGGCCGTCGCCAACGCCGTCATCTTGCCCATGGCGTTCCTCGGCGGGGCGTTCGTTCCACTCGACTACGCACCCGCCTGGATCCGGGAGGTCTCGTACGCGATGCCGCTGCGCTACCTGGTGACTGGAATGCAGAACGTGATGGCGCGCGGCGAAGCAGCGGTCACGGCGCTGCCCGCCATCGGGATTCTGCTCGGACTGGCCGCCGTGCTGACAGCCATCTCGGTGCGAGTGTTCCGCTGGGACGCCGTCTAGCCGAGTTCGCGCAGTGGGCTGTGACAGCCGGCGTTAAAGCCCTCCGACCACAGCACGAGGTCACCCTTCATTGGCTGAATGGCGAGGTAGGCGGCCTCATCGCAGTACGCCGCGAGGTCTTGCGCGGTCGCGTCCGGCCTGGTCCCGTATCGAAGCCTGGCCTCCCGGCCCGCCTGATAGCCGTGCCGGTACTGCACGCTGTGGGTGTCGGTGCCGCCCAAGGTCCCGGAAACCGGCGCGCAGGCAGACAGCGAGATCGCGAGCACAGATAGTGCAATCCATCTCCCCGGTATGGTCGCCACGGAGGAAGATTTGCCAGCGGCCGGGCCCGATTAGACCGAGTCAGCCGGGATTTTGCCATCGACGGCCGAGGATTTGGGCAACCGCCTCGGGTAAGCTCGGGCCTGCTGGAACACACCCACCGGGAGAGTCTCTGCGCAGCCAGCGCGGGGCGCCGAAGGGGCAACCTCCCCGGAACCTCTCAGGCACCAGGACCGGGCGGTGTGCGCACTCTGGAGCCCGCCGGAGCGGTCGACAGAGGGGGAGTTGTCGAGCGGGCGAGCGGCCCGCCTGAGGAGGCTCCCGTGGAATTCGCACCCCGCCACATTGGTCCCGCCGAGGTCGGCCAGGCCCGGATGCTCGAGGTCGTGGGCTATTCCTCGCTAGATGAGCTGACCGAGGCGGCGCTGCCCGCCGGGATCGCGGTCGACAGCGCGCTGAGCCTGCCCGCGTCCCTCACCGAGGATGAGGCGCTGGCCGAGCTGCGGCGGCTGGCGGCCATGAACACGGTCGCCACCTCGATGATCGGGCTCGGCTACTACGACACGCACACCCCGGCCGTGATCCGCCGCAACGTGCTGGAGAACCCGGCCTGGTACACCGCGTACACGCCGTACCAGCCGGAGATCTCCCAGGGCCGGCTCGAGGCGCTGCTCAACTTCCAGACCATGATCGAGGACCTCACGGCGCTGCCGGTCGCGGGCGCGTCCATGCTGGACGAGGCGACCGCCGCGGCCGAGGCGATGACGCTGGCGCGGCGGGCTCGCGGCAAGGGCAGCGTGTTCCTGGCCGATGCAGACTGCCTGCCGCAGACGCTGGCAGTCCTCGCGACCAGGGCGGAGCCGCTCGGCATCACGCTTGTCACCGGCCCGGTGACGGCCGAGCTGATCGAGACTCAGCCGGACGGCGAGCTATTCGGCGTGCTGATGCAATACCCGGGCGCCAGCGGCGAGATCCGTGACCTCGCGCCGGCCATCGCGGCCGCGCACGCCGCCGGGGCGCTGGCCGTCGTGGCCGCGGACCTGCTGGCGCTCACGCTACTGACCCCGCCCGGCGAGCTAGGCGCTGACATCGCCGTCGGTTCCACTCAGCGTTTCGGCGTGCCCATGGCTTACGGCGGGCCGCACGCCGGGTATATCTGCGTCCAGGACGCGCTCAAGCGCCAGCTCCCAGGCCGCCTTGTGGGCGTGTCCGTCGACGCCGACGGCCACCCCGGGTACCGGCTCGCGCTCCAGGCCCGTGAACAGCACATCCGGCGCGAGAAGGCCACTAGCAACATCTGCACCGCCCAGGTCTTGCTCGCTGTCATCGCCGCGATGTACGCGGCGTATCACGGGCCTGACGGCCTTGCCTCCATCGCGCGGCGCGTCCACCGCAAGGCCGCCGCATTCGCCGTCATGATGCGGAGCTCCGGCTACGAAACGGGGTCGGCCGAGTTCTTCGACACCGTCAGCGTGCAGATGCCCGGGCAGGCGGCCGCCGCCGCGGCACGGGCGGCCGCCGCCGGATTCAACGTGCACGTAGCGGGCCCCGGCGTCGTACAGGTCTCGTGCGACGAGACGACCACCGACGCGCATCTGGTCGCGGTCGCGAGCGCTTTGTCGGACCAGCCGGTCGCGCTGCCAGCCGAGCCGGCGGAGGCGCTTCCGGCGGGACTCGTCCGGACGACCACGTTCCTGGCCCATCCGGTTTTCCACAGCTACCGGAGTGAGACGGCGATGCTGCGGTACCTGCGCCGGCTGGCGGACCGGGACATCGCGCTGGATCGCTCGATGATCCCGCTCGGCTCATGCACGATGAAACTCAACGCGGCTGCCGAGATGGAAGCCATCAGCTGGCCGGAGTTCGCGAGGCTGCACCCGTTCGCGCCGGCGGACCAGGCGCGCGGATACCAGCGGCTGATCGATGAGCTGGCCGGCGCGCTGACCGACATCACCGGCTACGACGCGATCAGCCTCCAGCCCAACGCGGGCTCGCAAGGTGAGCTGGCGGGCCTGCTGGCGATCCGCGGGTACCTCCGCTCGCGCGGGCAGCCCGAGCGGACGGTCTGCCTGATCCCGGAGTCGGCGCACGGGACGAACGCGGCGAGCGCGGTGCTGGCCGGCCTGCGCGTCGTGGTGGTCAAGTGCGGTTCGGATGGCGCGATCGATGTCGGCGACCTGAAGGCGAAGCTGGACGCGCACAGCGGCACCGTTGCGGCGATCATGGCGACGTACCCGTCGACCAACGGGGTGTTCGAGGAGACGATCGGCGAGGTGTGCGGGCTCGTGCACGACGCCGGCGGCCAGGTGTACGTCGACGGGGCGAACCTGAACGCGCTGGTGGGTCTCGCCAAGCCGGGCAAGTTCGGCGCGGACGTCTCCCATCTGAACCTGCACAAGACGTTCTGCATCCCGCACGGCGGCGGCGGGCCCGGCGTCGGGCCGGTGGCCGCGCGGGCGCATCTGGCGCCGTTCCTGCCCGAGCATGTCGCCGCGGCGCCGTACGGGTCGGCCGGCATCCTGCCGATCTCCTGGGCGTACATCAAGATGATGGGCGCGGACGGGCTGCGGCGGGCGACCCAGGTGGCGATCCTGTCGGCCAACTACGTTGCGCGGCGCCTGACCGAGCACTACCCGGTGCTGTACACCGGTCGCGGCGGCCTCGTCGCTCACGAGTGCATCCTCGACCTGCGGCCCGTCACCGCGCAGACCGGCATCACCGCGGAGGACGTGGCGAAACGGCTCATCGACTACGGCTTGCACGCGCCGACGATGTCGTTCCCGGTCGCGGGGACGCTGATGGTCGAGCCGACCGAGAGCGAGGACCTGGCCGAGCTCGACCGGTTCTGCGACGCGATGATCGCTATTCGGCACGAGATCGCCCAGGTGGCGTCGGGCGACTACGACGCGGCCGACAACCCGCTGAAAAATGCGCCCCATACCGCCAGCATGCTGATCAGCGAGGACTGGAAGCACTCGTACTCGCGCGAGACTGCTGCCTACCCAGCCGCCGGGGATCGGCGCGCGAAGTACTGGCCGCCGGTGCGGCGCATCGACCAGGCCTACGGCGACCGCAACCTCATGTGCGCCTGCCCGCCGCCGGAGGCGTTCGAAAGCTAGCGGACTAGCCCCGCATCTTGGCGAAGACGGCGACCTGGCTGGTGCTGTCGGAGGTGAACGGCGACCGGTCCCATCCGGCCCAGCGATCGAGAAGCTCGAAGCCGGCAAGCCGGGCCATGAGATCAAGCTCGGACGGCCAGACGTACCTGTAAGGCGCGGCGTGACGCACAAGCTGGCCGTCGACCTCCACCCAGTGCTGAGACCACGCGATCTGGCCGACGAGGTCGTCGAACGTCTCGATCCCGATGTGATCGGGATCGAGGGTGAACACCCGGGCCGCTTCGCCGGGCGGCACCCGGCGAAGCTGCGGGACTATCACCTCCACCACGAAGGAGCCGTCGGCGTCCAGGTGGGCCGCCGCGTTTGCGAATACTGCTACCTGGTCGTCCTGCGTGGTGACATTCATAATCGTGTTCGCAACCAAGTACACGAGCCGGAACGGCGCGCCGGGTACCTGCGTGGTCGTCATGTCGCCGATGGTCAGCGGCACCAGCTGGGCACCTGGCTTGGCCGCAAGCTGAGCGGCCATGTGGGGTGACAGCTCTAGGCCGTGCACGCTGACGCCGGCGGCGGCGAGCGGGAGCGCCACCCGGCCGGTGCCGACGGCGAACTCCAGTGCTTTGCCGCCGCGAGCCAGGTCGGCCAGCACGGCAACCATCGGGTCGACGACAGATGGCCGGAACTTGGCTGAGTAAGTCGAGTCATACACCTGGGCCAGCTCCTGGCCCCACGTGATCGAGGCCACGGCGCTCAGCCTCTCTCACGACCCAGCTAGCTAGCCAATCCTTTTTTGGCAGGCCGAACGAAGGCCATTGGGCGCCTGGCTATATGCCTTCCGTAATGACCGCGATGCCATCGGTTTTGTCCGTGCGCAAGTGCCTGATGGCCACGTATTCCGGCGACTCGTACCAGGCCTTGGCCGCATCCTTGGTGGCAAACCTCAGATGCGCGGGCCGATTTCGGGGCCAATAGTGGTGAGCCCTTGTGGTCCCCAACTGCTGTCTGGTGATCACAGGTGACGAAAGGGCTCGGGGACGAAGCTGTCGAGGGCGCTGAGCCAGCCCGGCGGCAGCGCGTCGGCGACGGCCGCGTCGTCGCGTGCCAGCCAGGCTAGGTGGCGCAGGCCATGCTCGATGACCGGCCCGGCCGGTATCTGCCGAGGCGCCGTCGTCGCCTCGCCGCGGGCCAGCTCGTGCCGTTCGACGGGAACCCTCGCGAGGTCGGCGACGGCTTCGTCGTCGTAGACAACGACAAAGGTGAGAATCACCCCGCCACGAGCATGTCGCCACGACGTCGAGTGCACCACGGCCGGCTCGCCTACGTTCACTCGGCTGATGGCTGCGACGACGGCCATCGGGTCAGCGTCCTGGCCGACTTCGACATACCACGGCGCCGCGCCGCACGGCCCGGTCAGCACCAGCTCGCCCTCGGCGAGCGCGAGCACCATGATCTCGGCCTGGACCGGGCCCTCGACGGTGAACGCGCGCAGTTCCGGGTCGCTCGCCACGCTTGTCAAATCAGTCAGTCGGCTCGGCCATGGCCAGCGCTTGATCGGCTGTGACGTCCATGCCGTGGGCGGTCCGGCCGTGGTCCTGCACAGCGGCGATCAATTCGCCGTCCTCGCCCTCAAAAGACCAGCCGCAGTCGCATCTGACTCGCTTGCGCATATCGCACCCCCCTAAGGCGTCCTCACAACCATAGTCTGACGACATGCAGCACACAGTTCGCACACCAGACGGCCAGAGGTTAGCTGTCGAAGAGGGTGGCGATCCGGCCGGGCGACCGGTACTCATCCACCATGGCACGCCGCATTGCCGGCGCCTCTACGGCCCGCATGAGAAGGACGCCGCTGAGCGCCGGCTGCGGGGTAGTCCGGTCAAGTTCGGCAGCGTGCTCGGTGGCGTGCGAGGCGATGTAGCAGAAACAGTTCGCTTCGTAGCCTTCCTGCACTAGTTCCCAGACCAGCGCCGTGACGGGTTC
>DATIOU010000011.1:0-1657 GCA_035472835.1 Streptosporangiaceae bacterium
CACCTCCTCCACCTGCTCAAACGCCACCCGCTCCTGCGCAATCGACCGGTTCGGGCCGAGCTTGACCACCGCCGGTGCGTGCTGCTGGCCGAGGGCGTCCCGGCTCACGGCCCGCCAGACCGTGGCCTCGGAGAAGCCGCCGTGCAAGGGATCGAGATCCACCTCCGTGCTGTCGCGGAAGAGGTGCGCCACGATGCTCCGGTCGCTGTCCTGCAGCGCGGCCGCCTCGCCCCCGCCGATCCGAGGCTCGAACCCCAGCGGATGCCGGGGCAGGTCCAGCTCGGCTCCGGGTCGCAGCCAGTCGACGAAATCCGCGGGAGAGTCGAAGCAGCTAACGCCGAGGATCTTGTCCAGCTGCAAGAGGGCGTTGAAGTGCTGTGTACGCGACGCGCTGGCCGTGAGCGCCGAGCACGTCGCGAGCTCGTCGATGCCTAGACGCGTCCTCAGCTCGTAAAGCAGGAAGCTCACCTTCGCCTCGGTCCAGACCCCGACGACACCAACGCGCAGCGGTTCGCCGCCGTGCGCGCGCCGGATCCGGTCGAGCTGCTCTTCAAGGTCGGTGCCCGCGAGATCGTTCAGCGTGATCGAGTCGACGATGCACTCGTTGGCCGCAGCCTCTGCCCGCTGGTCCATCTCCAGCACGAGACGCGCGCCGATCGTGTCCTTAATGCAGTGCGCGCCGAAGCGCTCTAGGTGCTCGCGCTGTGCGGGATCGTCCGCGTCGTGCCAGTCGCGGATGTGGACGAGGTTGATCGCATCCGAGGGCAGGCTGCGCGCCCACTGGATGAGCTGGGCCAGCGGCCCCGCGGCCGGCTCCGGTCCGAGCAGGCGAGTCGACTCCGAGTAGCCGACGTGCAGCAGGTTCGGCAGCGGATCGTGAGGGCCGATCGGGTCGACGAAGTCACGTTGCAGGCACTGCGTGATCAGGACGGTCGTCATCTCACCCTGTAGCCTGCGCCCAGGACACGGCGATTGCAACCGGCTCCGGACGTCGTGACTGCGGCCTTGCAGCAAACGTGCCCCGAGACACCCGCGTGTGCCCATTGCTGCATATCCGCCTGATTGCGGCCGATCAGGTCTGTCAACTCGTCGAGTAACGCGTGCCGAAGGATCGTTATGGGCGAGGTGCCCGGTGAGCTTGGGTTGCCCTAGTACCCGTAACGGATGGCGCAGCGCGCGGGCAGGTCACTGCCGTCGTGTATGCGGCCCCAACCCCGGGACGACGGCGGCAGTCTTAGTGGTCATGAGGGCGCTGGCAGCCGCCGTGATCGCCGTCGCCTGCGCGGTGGTCGCGGGATGCGGATCTGGTACGACGGCTGCTCGCCCGGCCCCCGCTCGCTCGCCGGGCGGTGGCTCGGCCGCTGCCAGCTCGGTCCCGGCCAGCTTGCCTGGCCATTGCCGGGGCCTGGCGGCACTGGCGGCCGGTCACGAAGTGGACGCGTGGCGCCTCGGCGTTATCCAGTTCACCTCTGCTACGGCGGGGGTGGCGCTGACGGCGGCCCGGATACCGTGCGATATCTCGCTCGGGCCGGGCCAGGGAACCGAGGTCAGCTTCCAGCAGCAGCCGGTCCTGCTGGCCGCGTCGCGGGACGGCGGACGGCACTGGGTCACCAGCGGCCGGCCGGTGCCCGGCAGCGCGGGCACCGGGCCGGTACAG
>DATIOU010000012.1:0-33024 GCA_035472835.1 Streptosporangiaceae bacterium
CCTAAAACCGCACAGTGTCATCGGCGCGGTCATCGGCGCGGTCATCGGCACGGGCGATATAGCGCCCTGTGGGCCGCGTGGCTATCGCAGCCGGCGCCGGGCCTTGTCGGCTGCCGAGGGATTGATTACATTCTGTGAACAATTAGCGACACGGCGCCGTCAGTGATTTGAGTCACAACATAGTGCGCTTAATCTGGGAGTGCGAGGTCGAAACAGCCCAGCTGCAGTGGCCGCGCAGATACGAGAATCGCCGGCTCCATCGGGGTTTCCGGAAGCCCCGGCGCTGGCGCTACCCGATAGCAGGCGGCCCGACGTGGGATGAGACGACGCGCGTAACTTCACCCGGTTTTTGGCAATCGGCTTGACCGTGCGCTGAGCGGGCCATACCGTCACTGTCCGTAGTCGTTACTTTCAGCTATCACAGGCCAGGGGGCCGTAACTATGGCATCTGAATACGCCAAGACCCTCGGTGCGCGGCTGCGCGCCATCCGCACCCAGCAAGGGCTCTCGCTGCATGGCGTGGAGGAGAAGTCCCGAGGTCGGTGGAAGGCCGTCGTCGTGGGCTCCTACGAGCGAGGCGACAGGTCCGTCACTGTTCAGAAGCTTGCCGAGCTCGCCGAGTTCTACGGGGTCCCCGTGTCGGAATTGCTGCCTGGCGATGTCATGCCCACGCTTATCGCGCCGGCGCCGAAGCTGGTGATCGACCTTGAGCGCATGGCTACCCTGCCTAAGGACAAGGCAGGTCCGTTGTCACGCTATGTCGCCACGATTCAGAGCCAGCGCGGTGACTACAACGGCCGCGTGCTGTCGATCCGGCAGGAAGATCTCCGATCCCTGGCCGTCATTTACGACAAGACCCCCGCGGACCTCACCGAGGAGTTGATCAGCTGGGGCATCCTGGACTCCGACGCCCGCGGCGCGATCGACACCTTCTGATCACGACCTAGACGTCGAGACCGGGCAGGCCACTGCGGCCTGCCCGGCCTTTTGCTGATCTCTAGCTTGTGGTGATCTCTAGCTTGTGGTGATCTCTAGCCTGCCGTTGGCAGCGGCAGCAGCTCCTGCCGCCCCTGGATGCCTAGCGCTCCCCCCGCGAGCGACACGAACGTCCCGGCGTCCCGCAGCAGGTCGTCCGCCTCACGTGCACTGACGGCTCGAGGCAAGCCCGCCTCTGCCGCGGCCCGCTTCGCTGCGCCCGCCGCAAAGAAGGCCGCCCACTCCCGCAGTGCCGGGTCCACCTTGGGCAGCAGTTCCCACACGCTCTGGGGGCGCCGGCCCCTGGCGCCGGGCGGGTCGGCTCGGGCAGCGACAACTGCCGCCGCCGCCCGCAGGGCTGCTAGGTGAGCACTCACATACCGGGCGCCAGGCGTGACTTCGTCTTCGGCGGCGGCAAGTCCGTGGCGAGCTGACTCCATCAGGGCTAGCGCTGACGAGGCGATCCTCGCGTGCTGGTGCTGCCGCCCGGGCCGCACCTGAACAATCGGGCTCATCGAAGCTCCTTGTCTGCTGTGCCCGGCCGGGCGGGGCGCTTCCCCACACCTCACCCGGCCGAGGCGAGCAACCGAGGGGGCCCGGCGCTCATTCGCACAACGACATTCGAACATGTTTTCGTTCGCCTGTCCACCTTTTGGATCTGCGTTCGAAGTTACAGGGAGGGTCTGACAAAATGGCTTCCGCTTGCGGTGCAGCCGCCCGGAGCAGCCATTTCGCTGCCCATTCGCAGCTGTGCAACGAGCCAACCGGCTCGGGTCGGGCGTCGCGGGCACCCGACACGGCGGGGCTAGGCTGTGCTGGTGCAGGACGCCGTGGCCATCGCCGAGTTGTCGCGAGCTGATTTCCTGGCGCACATCGATAAGTTCGTCACGATATATGCGGCCGCCATGGGCGCTGGGCCAGATGAACTGCCATCACGCGAAGCCATTATGGAGCGCCACGCCGGCAATCCCGGCTTTCGCGCGCTGGCCGTCCACACCGGCACTCCACCGCGCATGGTGGCATTCACCTACGGCTTCCACGGCCAGCACGGTCAGTGGTGGCATGACGTAGTGCACAGCGCCATCACCGCTCGCGCCGACAGGTCGACGGCCGACGGCTGGCTGCATGACGTCCTGGAGGTCGCAGAGGTGCACGTTCATCCCGATTACCAGGCGCGCGGGATCGGCCGCCAGATGGTGCTGACGCTGGCTTCCGGCCGAGCCGAGCGGACCGCTGTCTTGTCCACCCGAGACGGAGAGACGCCCGCCAGGCGCCTCTATCGCAGCCTTGGGTTCGCCGACCTGCTTACGGACTTCCTGTTTCCTGGCGGCGGGCCTGCCTACGCCGTCATGGGTGCCCTGCTGCCGCTCGCCAGCGAGGGCTGACAACTCAGGCACGACGCGATGCCAACGTCGCCGCGACCGCCGGATTACTTATCGTCAGCGCGTCTGCCGCGTACCCGGGCTTACCGGGAGGTCGCCCCCGGGCGTGCCGCGGGCTGCAGGCCAAGCACCTGGTAGATCTCCCGGGTCGCGCGGGAGCCGTTCAGCGTGTAGAAGTGCAGGCCCGGCACTCCCTCGGCCAGCAGGCGCTCGCACATCGAGGCGGCGAACTCGACGCCGATCTTGCGCACGGCCGCCTTGTCGTCCGCGTGAGCGTGCAGTTCGTCGGCCAGGACCGGCGGGAACTTGCAGCCTGACAGCAGGACGGCGCGCTCGATCCCGGTCACGCTGATGATCGGCATGATGCCGGGGATGATCGGTACGTCGCACCCGCGCGCGGCCACCGCATCGCGGAGCCGCAAGTAGTCCTCGGGGTAGAAGAACATCTGCGTGATGGCGAAGTCGGCCCCGGCCCGAACCTTTCCGACAAGGAACTCGACGTCGGACTCCCAGCTCTCCGACCTCAGGTGACCCTCCGGGAACGCGGCGACCCCAACGCAGAAATCACCCGACGCGCGGATCAGGCGGACAAGCTCGTCAGCATGCGCAAGGCCGCCGCGATGCGCAACCCACTCGCCCCCCGGGTCTCCCGGCGGGTCGCCGCGCAGCGCCAGCACGTTCCGGACGCCGACGTCCGCATAGGAGCCGATGACGTGCCGCAGTTCGGCGACCGAATGATTCACCGCCGTCAGGTGGCCCATCGGGGTCAGCGTCGTTTCCGCGGCGATCCGCCCGGTAACGCGTACCGTGCGATCCCGCGTCGAGCCGCCCGCGCCATACGTAACCGAGACGAATGTCGGCCGCAGTGGCTCGAGCTGACGGATGGAAAGCCAGAGTCGCTCCTCCTCGGCCTCCGTTTTCGGCGGCATGAACTCGAAGGAGAACGACTGCTGCCCGGCGGCAAGCAAGTCCCTGATCGCTGGAGCGGCACCAACTGGCATGACCAGTAGGTTACCGGCCGCGCGGCGACGATCCACGGTCGGCCAGGCCACCCCGTTCCTGCCGTTATAGAGGGTTATTCCGGTTTCCTGGGCGAGACGGTCCCGTCGGCGCGCACGCCGGGGTCTACTCTCAGCAAGCATGGCAAGCCAAGCGGCCACGGGCGGCCAGGCCGGCCTCGCGCGTATCCGCACCGAGGTGGCGCGCGCCCTCGAGGCATTCCTCGCGCGCCAGCGCGAGACTCTGGTTGCCATCGGCGACGACCTGCTGCCGTGCCTGGATGCCATGGCGCGCTTGCTGGCGGGCGGGAAGCGGTTGCGGCCCGCGTTCTGCTACTGGGGCTGGCGGGCGGCCGGCGGCCTGGACTGCCCGGAGATCTTCACTGCGGCGTCAGCGCTGGAGCTATTGCAGGCCAGCGCCCTTGTGCATGACGACGTCATGGACGCCAGCGACACCAGACGGGGCAAACCGGCCGTGCACCGGCAGTTCGGCAGTCGCTTCGCGGCCGGGAAGCTCGGACCGGCCGGCCAGACTGGTTCCGCGGGCCGGACCGGGTCGGCTGACCAGTTCGGGATAGGCGCCGCGATCCTCATCGGAGACATGCTCCTGGCCTGGACCGACGAGCTGTATCACGGCAGCGGGTTCGGGCCTGACGTCCTCGCCTGGGGGCAGCCTGCACTCAACTCCATGCGCACCGAGGTAGCGGGCGGTCAGTACCTCGACCTGCTGAGCCAGGTGAGCCAGACCACGTCGGTCCGGGCAGCTCTGCGCGTCGTCACGTACAAGACGGCCAAGTACACGATCGAACGACCGCTCCAGCTAGGAGCGGCGCTCGCGGCCGGCGCTCAGGCAGCCGCCACCGCAGGGGCCGTTCGCACCGAGGTCAGCGCGAGGACCGCCGCCGCGATCGACGCGGTCTGCACCGAGTATGGCATTCCGCTCGGCATCGCGTTCCAGCTCCGTGACGACGTCCTCGGCGTGTTCGGCGACCCGGCCCGGACCGGCAAGCCGGTCAGCGGCGACATCTCCGAGGGCAAGCAGACCGTGCTCATCGCCATCGCGAGGGAACGGGCTACCGAGAGTCAGGCCCGAGTTCTCGACCGCTGCCTGGGCGACCGCAACCTGACCGAAGCGGCGGCGGCCCGAGTCAAGGCCGTGCTCATGGAGACTGGCGCCGTGGCGGAGTGCGAGGCCCTGATCGCCGCCAGCGTCAAGGAGGCAGTGACCGCCCTCGACGGCGCGCCCATCACCGGCGAGGCGAAGGCCGCGCTCGCCGTGCTGGCCGTAACCGCGACAGACCGCGAGGAGTAAGGCAGCTGCGCGGTCATATCCGGCTGGGCGGGCGGCGAGGTGCTAACGGAGCCGCGCGGCAAGGCGAGCGGCCACGGCGCCCGGCTGCTCGGCCTCGGTGAGCACGCGAACCACGACGATCCTGGTCGCGCCGGCGGCGAGGACCTGATCAAGGTTGCGCTCGTCAATACCGCCGATCGCAAACCAGGGCCGCGTCGTATCCAGCCCCGCCGCGTACCGAACAAGGTCCAGCCCCGGCGCTGGCCGGCCGGCCTTGGTCGGCGTCGGCCACACAGGGCCCGCGCAGAAGTAGTCGGCGGCTGGCTCGATCGCCGCCGCCGACGCTTCCGCCTCCGCGTGCGACGACAGCCCGATGATCGGCCCCGGCCCGATGAGCTGCCTGGCCACGCCGGCCGGCAGGTCGTCCTGGCCAAGATGCAGGACATCAGCGGCGGCGGCATAGGCGACGTCGGCCCGGTCGTTCACCGCCAGGAGCGCGCCATGCTCGGCGCAGGCTTTCCTGAATACCTCCAGATACCGCAGCTCCTGGCCGGCTTCCAGGCCCTTCTGCCGGAGCTGAACGATGTCCACCCCGTTGGCAAGCACGTCGGCGAGGAAGCGCGGCAGGTCGCCATGGCGCTCTCTAGCGTCGGTACAGAGGTACAGCCGCGCCGAAGCCAGCCGGTCGCGCAGCTGGACGTCCCGGTTGTCTCGCTGATCTGGCACAACTCAGAGGCTAGTGGCTCAGAAAGCCAGCGCTTGGGCCCGCCTGTTTACCTCGGTGCGACGGTGCTCGGCAAGTGCCTGGACAGGCGTGCCTGGCAGCGAGTCATCGGCGGTGAACAACCAGTGCAGCGCCTCGGTCTCGCTGAAGCCGCAGTCAAACAGCAGCGTCAGCGTGCCGCCGAGACCCTGAATAACCTGGTTGCCGTCGAGGAATCCGGCCGGAATGGCGAACTCGCCGCTTGGCCGCTGAACGGCGACAAGCTTGCGGTCCCTCAGCATCTGCTTAACCCGGCTCACTGGCAGGCCAAGCCGACCAGCTACGTCGGGTACGGGGAGCCAATCACCGACGATGGCGTCGGTCGGGGGGTCGATCTGTGCCACGTGAGCAGCTTCCCACATCGGACTGCCGCCGAAACCTACCCCATCCCATGCAAGTCCGGCGCCTCAGCCAGCGATCGCGGAGTCCCGGACCGCTATCCCAGCATCGGCCAGCTTGGCCGGATCGACAAAACCGCCAGCCTCGATCAGCCTCCGCGCCTGGAGCAGGTCGCGGGGCTGGCTGACGGTCAGTGTCGCGACCAGCCGGTTCCCCGCGAGCCAGCACACCGCCCACCTGGCATCCGCGGGCTGGCCGCGCCAGACAAGCTTGTCCGCCCCGCCGTGGTACCCCACGTACTGCACCATCCGCCCGAACTGTTCGGACCAGAAATACGGAACGGGGTCATAGTCCGTGCTCCCGCCAAGGATGTTCGCCGCCACGACTTCGGGGGCGTGCAGCGCGACATCCCAGTGCTCGAACCGCAGCTGCCGCTGGTACCGCGCAGACCAGAACGAGGCGCAGTCGCCGGCCGCAAACACATTCGGGACGCTCGTCCGAAGCTGGCCATCCGCGGCCACGCCGTTTTCGAGCCGAACGCCTGAGCCCGTCAGCCAGGCGACGGCCGGCCGGACGCCGATGGCGGTTACCACGATGCCGGCTGGCACCCAGCCGCCGTCGCCAAGCGCGATCCCACCCAGCTCGATGGCGGCGACGCTTTCGTTCAGCCGGAGCTCGACGCCGGCCTCGGCGTACCAGGGAATGGTCATGCCGCCAATCTCGGCGCCGACGGCAGCGGCGATCGGCGTGCCGGCTGCCTCGAGCACTGTGACCTTGCAGCCGCGGCTTGCGGCCGCCGTGGCGAGTTCGGCGCCGATCCAGCCCGCCCCGACTATGGCGAGCCTGGTCCCTGGCGTCAGCATCGCCCGGATCTTGAGGGCGTCATCCGCAGTCCGCAGCACGTACTGGGGCCCGCTGCCCGGCAGCGTCACCGGATCAGCGCCGGTCGCCAGCACGAGCGCGTCCCACTCGTAGTCCGCGCGGTCGGTCTGAACCACGCCGGGCGCGAGCTCGATCGCCCGCTCGGCCAGGTACAAGTCGATGCCGAGCGAGTCCATGTCGGCGCGCAGCGACGTGTCGTCCAGCTCACCGGTCATGACCTTCTTTGACAGCGGCGGCCGGTCATATGGCGGCCTGGGCTCGGCCCCGATCAGCGTGAGCGCACCGGCGTACTCGCGGGCTCGCAGTTCCTCGGCGACGCGCAGGCCGGCAAGGCCGGCTCCGACGACAACCACCTTGGCCGGCTCGGGCATCCCTTCTCCAACCCCTCGATACTCGGGACCGTCATCACATCATGAAGCGCATCGTCCTAGCTTTCGGGATTGTCCTCGCCGGCGGACCCTGGCTCCGGTGCCGCAGGGCAGGCGTTTTCGGCACAAGCGGCGCCAGGCTCGACTTTCTCAGCAGGTCCGCCGCGTTCACCTGCCTGTCGGAAGCCGCGCCCGTTATGTACCAGACGTCTAGCTCTGGCCGGTCCTGGAGCTCGTTCGGCGGCCGCCTGGGCTGACCTGCCGCAGTCGGCACCACGCGGAGATAAGCTGGCCGGTATCGCGCGGGAGTCCGGTGCTGACCGGACTGAGAGGGCGGCTGGTGAGTCGCCGACCGCAGGAACCTGATCCGGGTCATGCCGGCGAAGGGAGCGGACATGAGCGCTCATGAGGAGGTCGCCGACGTCGTGGTCGTCGGCGGGGGCGTTATCGGTCTCAGCGTCGCCTGGCGCGCCGCCCAGCAGGGCCAGCGAGTTCTCGTTGCCGATCCGCGGCCAGGGCTGGGCGCCACCCACGCAGCCGCTGGCATGCTGACGCCGATCGCCGAGGCGGCCTATGCCGAGCGCGAGATCTTCGGGCTCGGGCAGGAATCGCTGCGCCGCTACCCCGGCTTCGTCGCCGAGCTGCACGCCGCTACGGGCCTGTCAACCGGTTTCCGGCAGTCCGGCACGCTGCAGGTCGCTTACGACGGTGACGACCTGGCCGTGCTTACCGAGACCCGGCGGCTGCAGGAGTCCTTCGGGGTTCATCTTCAGCAGCTCACTGCCCGTGAGTGCCGCGCAGCTGAGCCGATGCTCGACCCGAACGTCCGCGGCGGGCTGCTGGCTCCCGACGACGGCTCGATCGACCCGCGGCTACTAGCGGTGGCGCTGGTGATGGCCGCCGAGGGTGCCGGAGCCCGCCTCGTGCGACAGCCCGTTGGCGAGATCATCTGCATCGCCGGCCGCGCCGCCGGAGTACGCCTCGCCGACGACTCGGTCGTGCACGCGCCCTGGATCGTGCTGGCGGCTGGCTGGCAATCGGCCGCGATACCCGGCCTGCCCGACAGCATCGCGCCGCCGGTCAGGCCCGTCAAGGGCCAGATCATCCGGCTGCGCACTAGCGCCGGTTCGGCGGCGGCGGGGTTGCCGCCGGGGCTGCTGCAGCGGACTGTTCGCGGCATCGTGCGCGGCGGCAGCGTCTACCTCGTGCCACGCGAGAGCGGCGAGCTTGTCGTCGGCGCGACGCAGGAGGAGCTTGGCGCGGACACGACCGTCACCGCGGGCGGAGTCTGGGAACTGCTCCGCGACGCGCGCACCATCGTGCCGGGCATCACCGAGCTCGAGGTCGCGGACATCGTCGCCGGGCTGCGGCCGGGCACCCCCGATAACGCGCCAATGCTCGGTCCTAGCGAGGTCCCTGGCCTGGTGCTGGCGACCGGGCACTTCCGCGCCGGCGTCTTGCTGGCACCCGTGACGGCGGACTCCATCGCCACGTTCGTGCGTACGGGCACGCCTGAGCCGAGTTGGCGGGCGTTTGCGCCCGGGCGGTTCGCGGCGCGAAGCCCGCGCGCCGCTTCGGACGGTGGCGCTCCAGGCGATGTCGCTCCACACGGTGGCGCTCCGGACGGTGGCGCTCCGGACGGTAGCGCTCCGGACGGTAGCGCTCCGGACGATAATGCGCCCGGCGATCGCGCCCGCGCGGAGGCCATCGCATGGAGATAGTCGTCAACGGAAAGCCACGTCGGGCAGCCGCGGACGTGTCGCTGGCGCAGGCGGTCGCGATGCTGACGGACGCCGAGACCGGCATTGCGGCCGCTGTCAATGGCGACGTGATCCGCCGGGCGGCGTGGGAAGCAACACGGCTGTCAGACGGGGATGAGGTCGAGGTGCTGACCGCGGTTCAGGGAGGCTGAGAGTGGACGATCCGCTGCTGATCGGTGGGGAGGCTTTCAGCTCCCGGCTCATCATGGGCACGGGCGGTGCGCCGAGCCTGGATGTGCTCGGCCGCGCGCTGGCAGCCTCCGGGGCCGAGCTCACCACCGTCGCCATCCGCCGGGTTGATCCGGCCGCGACCGGCTCGGTGCTCGACCTCCTCAAGGACCTCGGCATCCGCGTCCTGCCTAACACTGCAGGCTGCTTCACCGCTGCAGAGGCGGTCCGCACCGCGCGGCTCGCCCGCGAGGCGCTGGGCACGGCGTGGGTCAAGCTCGAGGTCATCGCCGACGAGCGGACCCTGCTGCCCGACCCGCTCGAGCTGCTGACGGCGGCGGAGCAGCTCGTCGGTGACGGCTTCACCGTGCTGCCATACACCAATGACGACCCGGTCCTCGCCAGGCGCCTGGAGCAAGCGGGCTGCGCCGCTGTGATGCCGCTCGGTTCTCCGATTGGCTCGGGCCTTGGCATCCGGAATCCGCACAACATTGAGCTGATCGTTGACGCGGCAGGCGTGCCGGTGATTCTTGACGCCGGGATCGGCACTGCCAGTGATACCACCATCGCCATGGAACTTGGCTGCGCTGGCGTACTGCTCGCTACGTCGGTCACCAGGGCGCGCAGCCCGGAGCTGATGGCCGAGGCGATGCGGCTGGCGGTCAGCGCTGGCCGGCTCGCCCGCCGGGCCGGCCGGGTGCCCGTGCGCAAGTTGGCGCTGGCCTCGTCGCCACCAGCCGACTGACCGCTCCGCCCCGACGCCAGGCCTCATCGCCACCAGTCGACTGACAGCTTGGCCGCCACGCGACATCGTTACCGGGCGCGAAACGTCGCCGCGCCCCTACACTTCTCCTGATGGATACGACGTTGTCGGCCCCGATCGGGCAGTTGCTTGACGGCCGGTACCTCGTCGAGTCGCAGATTGCCCGCGGCGGCATGGCCACGGTCTATCACGCTCGAGACGTGCGGCTGGACCGTACTGTCGCGCTCAAGATCGCCCATCCTGAGCTGGCCCGCGACCAGGAGTTCGTCGCTCGCTTCATCAGCGAGGCGCGGTCGGCTGCCCGGCTCTCCAGCCCGAACGTCGTCGCCGTCTTTGACCAGGGCTCCACCGGTGACCTGCACTACATCGCGATGGAATACGTACCCGGGCCAACTCTGCGTGAGCTGCTCGTCGCGCGCGGTCACCTCACCCCGCGGGAAGCCCTGGACATCATCGAGCGCGTTCTTGTCGGCCTCGCGGCCGCTCATGACGCTGGGATCATCCACCGGGACGTCAAGCCGGAGAACGTGCTTCTTGGCACCGGCACGTCGGTCAAGGTCGCCGACTTCGGGCTCGCCAGGGCTGCGGCAGGCATGAGCCACACCAGAACCGGCATGCTGATCGGGACGGCCGCCTACCTCGCGCCCGAGCAGGTGGCCAGTAACACCTCGGACCAGCGCAGCGACGTCTACGCAGTCGGGGTGATGCTGTTCGAGATGCTGACGGGCACGCAGCCGCATACCGGCGAAACGCCGCTGGCCGTCGCCTACAAGCACGTCAACTACGTGGTGCCACCGCCGTCGAGCGTCAACCCGGACCTGCCAGCCGCGCTAGACGCGCTCGTGGCTCTCGGTACTAGCCGGGATCCGGACCTGCGCCCGCTCGACGCCCGCCACTACCTGCGTGCTATCACCGAGGTCCGCCGCGGCATGCCGCTACCGCCCGGCACGCGCGGCGCTAGCGACGGGGCTGCCGCCGGCGGCGCCTACGGCAACGACGCCTACGGGAACACTGCACTGCCGGATGCGGCCGGGCATGCTAACGGCCGGCCCGATGGCTCGTTTACCACCGGGCCGGTCCGCGGGGCGGCCGACCACGCGCATTCCACCGTCGCCTACGCTGCCTCGACGGATCGGCAGCCTGGGGCGCATCACACGATGATCGTGCCCACCGGTGGTGACGACGATTACGCGGCGCACGGCAGGTTCGGCGCCCCGCCAAGACGCCGGGGCTCCGGCGGGTACCGCGATCCCTTCCTCCAGCGCTGGCTGTTCAGCCGACGGATATTGATCGTCCTCGGTGTCATCGTGCTCGGCGCGATCGTCTGGTGGCTAGCCGCGGGCCAGTACGTGCCTGTGCCTAATGTCGCCCACATGTCCGTGGCTACGGCCAGGGGCGACCTATCCAATGCGGGGCTGGTCGCCGTGTCCGGGCCGAGCCGGCACAGCAATTCGGTTCCAGCGGGCGACGTCATCTCGACCAGCCCCGCCGCCGGGTCCCGTGCCACACACGGCGGCAAGGTGACGCTCATCACCTCGCTTGGCCCCGTCCTGGTCAGCGTGCCACCCGTCACGGGCCAAACGCTCGCTCAGGCCGATAAAGCGCTGAAAGCCGCTGGCCTTATCCCAGCCCCGGCCTCATACCAGGCTTCACCCAGCATCCCGCAGGGCGTGGTCATCGCCACCGACCCGATGGCTTATACGCGCTGGCCGAAGAACAAGCCAGTTCACCTCGTGGTCAGCGCCGGCGCGCCGCTCCCGAACTTCGTCGGGCAGCAGCTCGGTGACGCGCAGGCAGCCGCCCAGTCTGGCGGCTTCAGCATCAACCAGGTCCCGGATAACAGCAGCACGCAGCCGGGCGGAACGATCACCCGGCAGTCACCGGCAGCCAACACCCCGATCACCTCCGGCGAGGTTGTTACCGTCTGGGTGTCGGCAGGCCCACAGCAGGTGCCGGTGCCGAATGTTCAGGGCATGAACATCAACGACGCAGAGAATGCACTCTCCGCCGCCGGCTTCCAGGTAAGCGTCAACCAGGTGCTCCCTGGTAACCGCGTTCTCTCGTACTCCCCGTCGGGCACGGCGCCGCAAGGCTCGACCATCACCATCACGGTCGGCCTCTAGGCGCTCTTAAGTCGCTCGCGCATCACAGCGGCGGGCCTTCGCCTTCCGTCTCCTGATAGGAGTAGCGCTCCTCGCGCCAGGGGTCGGCAGTGTTGTGGTAGCCGCGTTCCTCCCAGAACCCGCGCCGGTCCTTAGTCAGGTACTCAAGCGCGCGGATCCACTTCACGCTCTTCCATGCGTACAGGTGGGGCACCACCAGGCGCAGCGGGTAACCGTGCTCAGGGGTCAGCCGCTCGCCGTCGCAATGGGTCGCCAGCATCGTCGTCTCCGCCGCGAAGTCCGTGATCCTGATGTTGGCGCTGTAACCGAACTCAGCCCAGATCATCACGTGGGTCACCGTGGCCGCCGGCCGGTACCGGCGCAGTACCTCCGACGCCAGGACGCCCGCCCAGCGCACGGCAGGGACAGTGAACTTCGTCACGCAGTGGAAGTCGGCGGTGATTTCGCAAACGGGCAGCGCGGCTACGTCGTCCCAGCGCAGCTTGCCCTCCGAGCCAGATTCTGTCGCGCCGAAGATCTTCAGGTCCCAGGTTTCTCGATGGAACGCCGGAATGGGACCGTAGTGCAGCACCGGCATCGTCCTTGGGACGTACTGGCCAGGAGGCAGCACGGGCTCCGGCCGGTCCCGGCCAGCATCGGTATCACTCACGTCGTGGCCAGCACCCGGCGACCCGCCACCTCCGGTCAGCCCGCCAGCCCCGGCTGGCTCGGCCGGGCCCGGCGACTCGGCGGCATCCTGGATCGGGCGCGCCATATCGTCAGTCTCGAGTGCATCGAGTTCCGGCGCCGACGAAGGGAGGCCGCGCCCGCCGCGCTCGCGACGCGGTCGCGCACCTGTACCGGGCTGCGCCATGTCCCGCTGACCGGCCCCTTTCCGAATGCACGCCGCGGCTGGCCGCGGTGTCGACCTGTCTCTAGCAGGTGCAGCTATCTTGCCACCCCGCCCAATATGCCTGAGCCGTGGCCACCGCGCACCGCGCACTCGATCGGTGCGCTACGCTACCTCTCGTGCGTCGCGAGTATTGGTTTGGTTTTGGCTACCGGCCTGGCCCTGGGTCGGTCGCCCGCCAGACTTTGCGCTGACGCAGGCGACACGTAACTCGAGCCCCGGGCCAGAACGGTCCGGGGCTTTAGTCATGATGGGGACAAGGAGGATGCGATGGTGGTGGTGATGGCCTCCGAGGCCACTGAGGATGACATTGCCCAGATAGTCGCGCTCGTCGGCACGGCCGGCGGCGAGGCTTTTGTAAGCCGCGGGGTGTCTCGCACGATCATCGGCCTGGTCGGCGACGTCGAGCAGTTCAGCGCGCTCAACCTGCGCAGCTACCCTGGCGTCAGCGATGTCGTCCGCATCTCCGTCCCGTACAAGCTGGTCAGCCGCGAGCACCATCCGCAGCGGTCGACGATCACCGTGCGAGGCGTCCCCATCGGCCCCGATACCGTCACCGTTATTGCCGGACCGTGCACGGTGGAGACGCCCGAGCAGACCTTGACCGCGGCCAGGATGGCCAAGCAGGCGGGCGCCTCGCTGCTGCGCGGCGGTGCGTACAAGCCTCGGACCTCGCCATACGCGTTCCAAGGGCTGGGCGAGGCTGGCCTGCGCATCCTTGCCGACGTGCGGGCCGAGACGGGCTTGCCAGTCGTGACCGAGGTGATCGATCCGGCCTCAGTCGACCTCGTCTGCTCCTACGCCGACATGCTCCAGGTCGGCACCCGCAGCATGCAGAACTTCACGCTGCTTCAGGCCGTCGGAGCAGCCAGCAAGCCCGTCCTGCTCAAGCGCGGCATGAACGCCACCATCGAAGAGTGGCTGATGGCGGCCGAATACATCGCGCAGCGCGGCAACCTCGACATCGTTTTGTGCGAGCGCGGCATCAGGACATTCGAGACCGCGACCAGGAACACGCTCGATATCAGCGCCGTGCCCGTGGCCCAGCGGCTGTCGCACCTGCCGGTGATCGTTGACCCGTCGCATTCGGGCGGCCGGCGCGACCTGGTGCTGCCGCTGAGCAGGGCGGCCATCGCCGTGGGAGCCGATGGGATCATCGTGGACGTGCACCCGCAACCCGCGGCCGCCATGTGTGACGGTGACCAGGCGCTGACTGGCGACGACATCCGCGAGCTCGGCATGCTGGCAAGCACGCTCCCCGGCCTGCTTGGCCGCAGCCTGACCCCGGCGATCCAGCCGGCGACGATCGGCTGATTCCTCCCGCGGCTTCCGGCAGACGACTCATAGCCGCGAGCAGGCTGGCAGCAACGACGCCGCCGCACCAGCTCGCGGTCCGGCTCGCAGGGCGCCTCACAGAGCCGCGACCGCGGGGATGACCTCGCTGCCCATGACCTCCAGCGGCTTCAGGCCCCACACACCGGATACGCTCCCGATCGCCATCTCGATGCCAAGCTCGGCCAGTCCCGCGAGCTGATCCGCGACCTCAGACGCTCGCTTCCCCCGCTCGCCGACATCGAAGCGGTAGGTGACCGTCTTCTCGATCTCGTCGTAGTCGCGACCCTCGGCCTCGCAGTGCGCCCGCAGCACGTCCAGCTTTCGCGCCAGATCGGGGCCAGGGAACAGATTGCAGGCCTGGGCATAACGGGCGACGAGCCGCAGCGTCTTACGCTCGCCGGAGCCGCCGATCATGATCGGCGGATGCGGCGTCGTTACTGCCGGCGGCCGGTTCAGCGGCCGGTCCAGCTGATAGTGCTTGCCGTGGAATGGCGCCTCATCGCCATTCCACATTTGCAGGCAGATGCGCAGCGTCTCTTCGAGCCGCTCGAACCGCTCCGCCAGCGCCGGGAACGGCACGCCAAGCCCCCGGGCCTCCTGCTCATTCCACGCCGCGCCGATGCCCAGCCACGCGCGGCCACCCGAGAGGACGTCGAGAGTCGTGACCATCTTGGCCAGAATCCCAGGGGGCCGGTACACGGCCCCGGTCACGAGCGTGAGCAATCGGGCCCTCGACGTGCACGCCGCCAGGTAGCCGAGCGTGGTGTAGGCCTCGACCATGTCCTGCTCAGGCGGCCCGATGATCGAGATCTGGAAGAAGTGATCCATCACGCCAATGCTGTCGAATCCGGCCTCGTCGGCCGTCCGGGCGACGGCGGCGAGCTGGCGACCGAGCTGCGGCGCACCACCAGCACCATTGAAATCCGGGATCTGCAGGCCGATTCTCACGTCTCTCACCTCAGCAGCAGCTTCCCACATCCGCGGCGGGCGCTGTCCCGGCCGCGGCGCGCACTCTCCCACGCGCAGCGCGTGCCGCGTGCGCCTTCCGACCTGCGGCATGCTGCTCCCCACGCCAGAAGCTGCGCGCGTCCAATGATCAAGCCTGCGGTTCTGGCCGCTTCCAGGTATCTTGGGAAAGCCTTGACCTGCACGTTGCATGCTCGCGAGACGACGCGGCTCCCGGCACAGGTACCGGCCGGATACGCCAGGAGAGAAGATGCTGAGGTTCCGCCCCGCCGCGGTGCTGGTCCTAGTGCCAGCCGCCGCTCTCGGCGTGGGCGTGTTCTCCGGCCCGGCCGCCGCGCGGACGACTCCCGCGGCGAGCGGTGGCAGCGCACCGGCACCCACGCCGGCCGCCGCGCGCACCAGCGCCACGGTCATGCGTGTCGCCACCATCCGGCATTACGGCCAGCCGGGTAACGCATCAGGCTTCTCCGCCATCGTCGCGACCGGCGCCCGGCAGGCCTGGGCCTTCGGCGGCACCAATCCCGGCGGCCCAAGCACGCCCATCGCCGCGCGCTGGAACGGTACCGAACTAACCCCATCGGCGCTTCCGACCGGGCTGACCGGCTTCATCAACGACGCAAGCGCGCCGGCCGCGAACGACATCTGGGCAGCCGGGCAGTTCGGCCGGTACGTTCTGCACTGGGATGGTCAGCGCTGGCGCATCGCGCACCAATGGCGGACCGGGCAGATCACCGGGCTGACCGCCATCAGCGCCGGCAACGTGTGGGTCTTCGGCACGACAACTGCCGGGTCGCGGATGGTGGGCACCTGGCATTTCGATGGCACGACATGGCGGCAGGTCACCGGCCAGGCCGGCACGATCTATCGCGCCAGCGCTGCGTCGCGTAACGACTTGTGGGCGATCGCCGCGAACTCAGGACACGACGTCATCCTGCGATACGACGGCCGCACATGGTCGCGGGTGCGTACCGGGCCGGCGCTGAACGGCATCCAGCAGGAGGACATCCTGGCAGTCTCTAACCGCGACGTCTGGGTCGCCGGTGACCAGGTAAGCCGGACCGGCTCCCCTCGTCTCGAATTGGTGCACTGGAACGGAATCCGCTGGTCGCGACTCGGCAGCGGACCAGCGGCATGGGCGGGCCGCCTCACGCCGGATCCCAACGGCGATGTGCTCCTGACCGCCACGCCCGCGACTGCGTCGGCGACCGGCATGATCGTGCACGCCTCAGCCCGCGGCTGGGGCCCTACCATCGTCGTCGCAGATGGGCTGGGCAGCGGCGTGAGCGACGTAGCTGTCGTCCCGCGCACCAGCTCATTGTGGGCAACGGGCGGCATACTGACCCGCGTCGGCGGGGCCGCCGCCATCTGGAGCGGCCCGCTGGCGGGGGCTGACCGCGCCGACAACATCTAAGGCGAGGTCAGATCTGGCCTGGGCTGTGCTCCTGGGCCGCGGCCGCGAGTTCCTGAGCCAGGTCATCGGCGTCGAGGCGCGCCTCGATCTTGCGGAGGTCTTCGATCCGGGCCTTCGTCTCAACCTGACGCGGGGTGAGCAGAGAGCAGCAGTCCTGGTCAGGAAGTTCGGAGATGCCGAGCGTGGCGATCCGCCGCGCCTCGGCCACGATCTCGCCCTTGTCCATGCCGATCAGCGGACGCAGTATCGGCAGGTCGACCGCGTCGTCGAGCGCTGTGATGTTCGTCAGCGTCTGACTGCTGACCTGGCCCAGGGAATCCCCGGTCACCAGCGCGGCGGCTCGAAGACGCCGAGCCAGTACTTCGCCCGTCTTCAGCATGAGCCGGCGCTGGGCGACAATCTGCAGCTTCCCCGCGCCCGACGACGCCAGTCGGCGCTGCGCGCTCCCGAAGGCGACCACGAACAGCCTGGTGTCGGTCTGGTACCGGTCTAGCTGACGCGCCAGGCCGTACGCCTTGTAGACCGACTCCGGCCCGGTCAGCGGCATGCCGGAGAAGTGCAGGAAGCTGCAGCGGAGGCCGCGCCGCATCATCCGGTAGGCCGCAACTGGCGAGTCGATACCACCGGACATCAGCACGAGCGCGCGGCCGCTCATGCCCACCGGCAGGCCACCCTGGCCCGCCCAGCCTTGCGTGAACACGAAGACTTCACGCTGATCTACCTCGACGTACACAGTCGTGTCCGGGGTGCGGAGGTTCACCGGGTAGCCGTACGCCTGCTGAATGCGGCTGCCAATCTGCACGGCCAGCTCGGCCGACGTCACCGGGAAGCG
Source organism: Streptosporangiaceae bacterium (assembly GCA_035472835.1). Classification (GTDB taxonomy): domain Bacteria; phylum Actinomycetota; class Actinomycetes; order Streptosporangiales; family Streptosporangiaceae; genus JAJYUU01. Next base: position 17,246 of record DATIOU010000012.1, read on the forward strand.
CTTGTCGCGGCGCCGCGCGCGCACGGCGAACGAGCCCGGGCAGCCCGCCGTCAGTGCAACCGCGGCAGCAATAGCCGCCTCCGGATCCTTGGCCACCCGCACAGCGCGGCACACCCTCGCGAGGCCCATGACGTTCTTCATCCGCTCGGCCACCATGTCCACGGCAGTCTCGGCGATCAAGCCGCCAGCCTCAGCGCCCGCGACGCGGAGCACGATCACGCCCTCGCGCTGCCAAACCCGGATGTCGACGGCGAGGTCACGCACGGCGCGCCTGATGTTGTCGTGCAGGAGTCGCTCGAACTGCTGCCTGTTGCGGCCCTTGAGCACGATCTCGCCGAGCTTGAGCAGGACACATGGTTCGTGCAGGGTGCCCTGCACCTCGGGGTGAGTCTTACCGGCGACTGGCAGTACGGACATCACAACAGTCTGCCATCAGAATTCACAGACGCCCGATCGGAAGCGGGCTTATTCGTCATCTCGGTGGCGTCCGAGAGTATCTGGACGGATACTTATCGTGATAGTCACCGAGCCCAGTCGGCATAAGGACCGATCCGATGGCAACCTGCGGCAGGTGCGGCCGGCCGAGAGATTCTGCCGGAGATGTCTGCCCATCCTGCAGCGTGCACGAGCCCGCGACCGCGTCTGTTGGCGTCCAGTCGGGCCACGCGTCACGCACCACCCACGCTGCGGCCAGCGACTACGGCGCCATGCAGCCTGACCATTCCACCTCCGCCAACCCGGACCGGCGCTTCAAGTACGAGCAGATGGTGGCGGAGATCCCGGCGTTACCGCGGCTCGAGAGCACCTATCCAAGCGGTCATGGCGATCTGCCCGCCCATCCCCAGTTCGCACTGCCCCCGATTAGCGTCGATCTAGCTAGCGACGCCGGCGAGCGACTGCCGGGACCACCCGATAAAGCGGCACTTCCGCCGAACGGACGCTGGATCGCTGTCGTCGCCGCCATCCTGGTGGTGTTCGTCACTGCCGTGCTCGCTATCGCGTTGGCCGGCCACTACCACGTGACCGCTGCTGGGCGACTAGCCGACAAGGTGAGCGCGGCGGCGCGGCCTTCCAGGTCTGCGCCTGCGAGCGCAGTGCCCGAAAGTCAGGGCCCGGTGAGCGTCTATCCGGCCGCCGCCACGGAGCCGAACGAGGCCGCCGTGGTCGCGTCCCTGAACCGCTACTTCGATGCCATCAACCACCACGATTACGGGGTCTACAAGCGGCTGTTCCTCCCTCGGTTACGCGGCGGGCTCTCGGCCGCATCCTTCAGCGCCGGTTTCGGGACGACCACGGCTTCGGTGGAGCAGCTGCACAGCATCAACGTGACCGGCGCGGGCGAGGTCGAGGCTTTGGTCACGTTCATCAGTCATCAGGCGATCGCCGGCCAACCGACCACCTCAGCGTGCACGGCCTGGAGCATCGAGTTCTACCTGGTCAGGCCCTGGCGCAGGTATCTGCTCGCTGCCCGGCCCCGCTGGTACCAGGCTTCGACTAGCAGCTGCCCTTAGCCAGGCAGCACACCGCACAGCAGGCGGTTCTCGCCGCGCTGCCAGAGCGTGCCGACCTCAGCAAAACCGGCCGTCCGCAGCGCCTCCCTGTGCACCGACAGGCGGCCAGCCGGCGAGCCGTGATGCTCGGACTCCACCTGCCGCGCCTGCCGCTCGGCATATAGCGGGGCCAGGTCAGGATCGTTAGCCGCCGCCTCCCACCAACCGCCCCACGTCTCGGCGTGGCCGCCGGGAAAGCGGCGGCGTTCCTCGCGCTCGATCAGCGAATGGCCAAGGCGCGCAAGGACTGGGGCGTCGTCGTCTTCCCGCAGGTGATCGCCGTTCAGGACCAGCCCGCCTGGCCGGAGGAGCCGACCCAGCTCGGCATAGAGGGCGACAAGCGCCGGTTGAGTCAGCCAGTGCAGCGCCGTCGTGCTGACCGCCGCATCCGGCTGCCGCGCGAGGTCCAGCGAGGCTGACCAGGCAGTCGTCCGGAAGTCGGCGTCGACGAATAGCAGGCCGGGCATGTTGCGCCAGGCTGAGCGGCCGAGCTCCAGCAGCAGCGGGTCAGCGTCCAGGGCCACGACGGTCGCCGCCGGCATCCGCTCGATCAGGCGGACGGCGAGCGAGCCTGGCCCGCTGCCCAGATCGAGGACCAGCGGATCCGGTCGGCCACCCGCCTCCTCAACCGCGTCGAGCATCGCGGTAAAGCGGTCCTCCCGGTCCGGCAGATACGCCTGCTGCTGACTGTCCCAGCGCTCGACCCACGCCTTGGCTGCTCGCTGACTGACCACTGCCCGAGGCCTTAGCCGAAGAAGACCTCAGCTTCGGCGTACCGCTCGGGTGGGACGAGCTTGAGCTCACTGGTCGCCTCTGAGAGCTTCACACGCACGATGTCGGTGCCCCGCAGCGCCACCATGCAGCCGAACGCACCGTTGGCGACCGCGCGGGCGGCCTGTACTCCGAACCTCGTCGCCAGCACCCGGTCGAACGCTGTCGGCGTGCCGCCGCGCTGAATGTGGCCGAGCACTGTGCAACGGGCCTCCTTGCCGGTGCGGCGCTCGATCTCGTCGGCGAGCATCTGCCCGACGCCGCGGTTTGCCAGCCGCACGTGGCCGAACGCGTCGAGGTCGTTGTCGGGCGCCTCGTCAGCCGAGGCCTTCACCTGCGCGCCCTCGGCGACCACCACGATCGGCGCGTAGTGACTCTGGAACCGGTGCTCGACGTACTGGATGACCTGATCGATGTCGAACGGCTTCTCCGGGATCAAGATCACGTTGGCGCCGCCGGCCATGCCCGCGTGCAGCGCGATCCAGCCCGCGTTCCGTCCCATCACCTCGACGATCAGCGCGCGATGATGGCTCTCCGCCGTGGTGTGCAACCGGTCGATGGCTTCCATGGCGATGTTCACGGCCGTGTCAAAGCCGAACGTCAGGTCCGTGGCGCCCAGGTCGTTGTCGATGGTCTTGGGCACGCCGACGACCTTGCCGCCCGCATCGGTGAGCTTGCTCGCAACGCCGAGCGTGTCCTCGCCGCCGATTGCGATCAGGGCATCGACGCCGAGGCTGTCGAGGTTCTCCTGGACGCGCTCAATGCCGGTCTTGCCGCCGAGAAGGTTGGACTCGGCCAGCGGGTTGGTTCGAGACGAGCCGAGGATCGTGCCGCCACGGGGCAGGATGCCGCGCACCGCGTTCACGTCCAGCGCCATCGTGTCGCCTTCAAGCGGGCCCCGCCAGCCGTCCCGGAAGCCGATGAACTCCATCTCGTGCTCGGCAACGCCGGTCCGCACGACCGCCCGAATGACTGCATTCAGCCCTGGACAGTCTCCGCCCCCGGTCAGGACTCCGACTCGCATGCGTGCTTCCTCTCGCCTTCCTTGACGCCAGACTAGTGGCCATGACAGTTCTCGCGATCGACGCCGGGACCACCGGCGTGACCGCTCTCATGGTGACCGACCAGGGCACCATCGCGGGCCGCGGATACCAGGAATTCCGCCAGTATTTCCCACAGCCCGGATGGGTTGAGCACCTGCCCGAGGCTATCTGGCAGGCGACACTGGCCGCGTGCGCCCAGGCACTTTCCGCGGCGGGATCACCGGCCGTTAGCTGCGTCGGCATCACCAATCAGCGCGAGACCGCGGTGATCTGGGACCGCGCCACCCTGGCCGCGCCGCGGCGGGCCATCGTCTGGCAGGACCGGCGAACCGCCGCGATCTGCGAACGGCTCCGGTCCGAGGGCGCTGAGCCGCGCGTGGCGGAGCTGACCGGCCTGCGGATCGATCCATACTTCACGGGCACGAAGCTGACCTGGCTGGCCGAGAACGAGCCGACGGTATGGGCAGGCATAGCCGACGGCTCGCTCGTCGTCGGCACCGTCGACTCGTACCTCATCGCGCGGCTGACCGGCGGTCGACTGCACGTGACAGACGCCTCGAATGCCTCCAGGACGCTGCTGTTCGACATCGAAGCAGGACAGTGGTCCACGGAACTGTGCTCGCTGTTCGGCGTTCCGCCCCACGCGCTCCCTGAGGTCGTGGCGTCCACCGGCATTGTCGGCCACACCGACCCTGATGCCTTTCTCGGGCTGTCGGTGCCCGTCGCCGGGATCGCGGGCGACCAGCAGGCAGCGCTGTTCGGGCAGGCCTGCTTCGAGGTCGGCGCGGCCAAGTGCACGTACGGCACGGGTTCGTTTGTGCTGGTCAACACCGGGTCAACCGTGGCTAGGTCGGCCGCGGGGCTGCTATCTACCGTGGCCTGGTTGTCCCCATCCGATGGGCTGACATACGCGCTCGAAGGGTCGGTCTTCGTCACCGGTGCCGCCATCCAGTGGCTGCGGGACGGCCTCGGGCTACTCGACAACGCGGCGCAGAGCGAGGCCATGGCGCGCTCGGTGCCGGACTCGGGCGGGGTCGTGTTCGTTCCTGCGTTGACCGGGCTCGGCGCGCCCGACTGGGATCCCGATGCCCGGGGCACGATGTTCGGCCTGACCAGGGGCACGACCAGGGAGCACTTGATCAGGGCGGCGCTGGAAGCGATCGCCTTTGAAGTCCGCGACGTGATCGATGCCATGACGGCGGAGTCAGCCGCCCGCGCCGGGGTGGCTGACGGCGGGCCGGGGCTCGACGGAAGCGCTCCCGCGTTGCGGGTGGACGGGGGCGCGAGCGCCAACGATCTGCTCATGCAGCTACAGGCCGACCAGATCCAGCGCCCGGTCGAGCGGCCGGTGGTGGCTGAGACGACCGCGCTCGGCGCCGCGTTCCTGGCTGGGCTGGCGACCGGGGTGTGGTCCTCGCGCGAAGAGCTGGCGGCAACGTGGCAGCTCGACCGCCGGTTCACGCCAGACCTGCGTGACGATGCCGCGCACCATCGCTGGCGCAGCGCCGTCGAGCAGACCAAGGGCTGGGCCCGGTAATCCCGATCGCGCACAGTATGTCCAGATCGCGTACAGTGTCTAAGGCACTCACAGCCGCCTGAAATATGACATAAGCGGTTATTGCGTCGCCGCGGAAGATCGACTCTGTCAACGTTTGTGTCAGAGCTCCAAAGTGTTTGGAGTTTCCATGCATGCGTTGCGGGCGGCTGCCTCGGGACCGCCCTCTTGGGCCGTGAGCTGCCCGAGATAAGCGTTTTGTCGGCACCTGATGAGAGCCTGTCGGCCGTGACTCATGGATCCAAGCCGAGCGGGACCTCTGCTCAGGGCTGGCCTGCGCCCGAGCCGAGTCAACTTGCCGTCGGCACCAAACCTGCGGCCTTTCGCGACGCTCGCCGGGGCACCAGCCGCACAGTCAGCATGCGGGCGCGCGATCCGATGGCCAAGTTGCTAGATCAACAGCACGGTGTCCTGGCGCGAAAGCAAGCCCGTGAGTTCGGCATCGGGTCCAGCACTCTCGCGTACAGGACTCAGCGGGGTGGGCCGTGGCGGCGGTTGTTCCCCGGCGTCTACCTGACCGATCGCGGGACTCCTACGGTCGATCAGCTGGACATGGCCGCGCTGTTATACGTCGGCGATGCCAGCCTGCTCACGGGTCGCGCGGCCCGTCGGCGCTACCGCATCCTGCCGAGCGCGACCGGAATCGTCGATGTGCTTACTCCGACAGGAACAGGGCTCGCGGATCCGGGACATGTCCGCATCCACCGAACGCAGCGGATGCCAGGCATCCACTTCCAGCAAGCGGCCATCCGGTTCGCCGCCATACCGCGCGCAGTGACGGATGCCGCGCTTGGCGCCAGCACTATGCGCGCCATGCGCGCGTTCGTGTGCCTCGGCGTGGACAGGAGCGGGTGCACGCTCGAGGATCTGACCGCTGAGCTGGGGCGCAGTCGGTTACGAAACAGCGCGATGCTGCGCACAGTGATCGCCGACGTCGCACGCGGGATCAGGTCTGCGCCCGAAGGTGACCTGATTGATCTCATCGACGGCTCCGACCTGCCCATGCCGCTGTTCAACCCGCGCCTGTATATCGACGGCGCATTTCCTCGCGGCGCCGGACGCCTGGTGGGAAGCGTTTGGCGTGGCCGCGGAGGTCGATTCCCGCGAGTACCACTTCGAGGAGGCGGACTGGGAGCACACGATGCAGCGCCACGGCCGGATGACGGCGGCTGGCATCAGGGTGCTCCACTTCACGCCGCGCCGGATTCAGGCTCAGCCAGAGCTAGTCATATCCACCATCCGACAGACGCTGCAGGTAGGTAAGCCCGTCGCGGGCCTGCGGACAGCGCCGCCGGATTAGTCCGATGCGTCCTCGAGAGCATCCGCGTCCGCTTCGGCGTCACCGTCGGCGTCAGCGCGGCCTGGCTGCCCGTTGTGCTCGTCGGAATCCGGCTCGCGAGCCTTGTCGTGGCGCAGCGCCTGGCCGAGCCTGCCCTTGGCGCGCTGCGCATACTCGTCCACGTACTCCTGGCTCGATAGCTTCATCAGCTCATACATGATCTCGTCGGTGACTGCCCGCAGGACGATCTTGTCGTGCTCGAGCCCGTAGTACCGGGAGAAGTCCAGTGGCTTGCCGAACCGCACGCCGGGCCGGACCGCCAGCCGGGGCGTGAGCTTGCCGGGCGGCTGAAATTCGAAGCCGCCGATCATCGCCGTTGGAACCACCGGCGCGCGCCCCTCGAGGGCGAGCCTCGCCACGCCCGTCTTGCCGCGGTAGAGACGTCCGTCTGGCGTGCGGGTGCCCTCCGGGTAGATGCCGAGCAGTTCCCCTGCTGCGAGGACACGGAGGCCAGTGCGGAGGGCCCGCTCGCTCGCGGCGCCACCCGTGCGGTCGACAGGAATCTGGCCGAGGCCGCTGAAGAATGTCTTGCTCAGCAGACCCTTGAGGCCGCGGCCCGTGAAGTACTCAGACTTCGCGAGGAATACGACCTTGCGCGGCAACGGGAGCGGCGCGAAGAAGTGGTCGGAGAATGAGAGATGGTTGCTGGCAAGGATCACCGGGCCCTCGCGCGGCACGTTCTGCGCGCCCTCGAACCAGGGCCTGAATACCAGCCTGAGGATCGGATACAGGATCGCCTTGACCACCCAGTAGAACACCGTCATATATTCCCACGTCACGTGGGAAACGGCGATCACCAGACTGTGCCTGGCTGACGACACAACCGACTCCCGCCGCCGAGCCAGGCGTGCGACTATGCGGAGAGAAGAGCAAACCCGGCTCGGACCGGGGCGCGGCGAGAGGATGCGGTCAATGCCCGTTATGCCAGGTGCAGAGGCGTATGCCCACGACGGGGGCCCGACCGGGGTACTGCTCTGCCACGGCTTCACCGGCAGCCCGCAGTCGCTCCGTCCGTGGGCTGAATATCTCGCCGCCGCCGGTCTGGGCGTCAGCTTGCCTAGGTTGCCCGGGCACGGGACTACGTGGCAGGAGATGGCCAGGACGCGGTGGGAAGACTGGTTCGCCGAGGTCGACCGCGCCTTCGATGAGCTCCAGGCACGGTCAGCGGAAATCTTCCTGATGGGCCTGTCCATGGGCGCCAGCCTCGCACTTCGGCTGGCCGAGCTTCGCGGTCACGCGGTGAGCGGCCTGGTCCTCGTGAATCCGTCGCTGACAGCAGACAACAAGGTGCTGTTCGCGCTCATCCCGGCCCTCAAGCACGTGGTGCCGTCGGTCAAGGGCATCGCCAGCGACATCAAGGACCCAGCAGCGAAGGAGACCGGGTATGACCGGACTCCGGTCAAAGCGGCCGCCACCCTGCCGGGCCTCTGGAAGGCGACGCAGCAGCATCTGAAGGAAGTAACCCAGCCAGTGCTGGTGTTTCACAGCACAACCGACCACGTAGTGGGACCAGCCAGCGTGAAGCTGCTGGGCCAGGTGCTGCCAGCGAGTCAGCTTGAGGTGCGGGAACTGGGCAATAGCTACCACGTAGCCACACTCGATCATGATGCAGACGCAATATTTGCGGGAAGCCTAGAGTTCGTGCGTATGCATTCAGGTGTCGGACGGGAATCAACAGGCGAGCAGGCAGCGCACCAGCAGGCGGGGATCGACGGCGGATGAGCGGACCTGGGGACATCGGCGGCGAGGTCAGCGGCGACGAGGCCGCGTGGCGTGACCTGGTCGCGCGCTTCGACGTCCCGACGGATCGGGCAACTACCGTTGTGCCGTGGCCGGCCAGCGAGGACCTGCCAGAGGCTCCCAGCCCACCCGAGCCTGGCAGCCTCGATGCCCAGGCGCCGAGCGGGCTCGCCGGTGCAACAAGTACGACCGCCGATACCTCAGACCGCTCGGCAGATCGGTCCGCGCCGACCGCAGACCCCGGGACCCGAACTCCGGACGCTTCGGCAGCGCCAGATCAGGCGACTCGCTCGGCGGCCGGTTTCGTTATCCCGATAGACCGCACCCGCGTGATCCGTCCGGCCGGCAGCCCGCGTTCCTATACGCCGGCAGAGGAAACGGACGAGCCGTACGTGCCGGAGCCGTTGCCGCCTCCGGCCAAGCTCGACTCGACGTCTAAGGCGGCCCTGGCGGGAATCATCGGGGGACCTGGCTACCTGCTTGTCGCCAGCATCTTCATGCACTGGACGATCTCCGCTGAAGCGGCGCTCATTGCGGTCGCGGCGTTCGTGGCCGGCTTTGTCACGCTCATCATCAAGCTCGGCGACCGGTCGAACCGGGACGACGATGACGACGGGGCCGTCCTCTAGCCCTCGCAGCCCTCGCGCGACCTCCACCGGCTGAGCCAGGCTGAGTCGGGAGTCAGGCTGTCCCGTTCCTGGCTAGGTCAGCGGCGCCGATCAACCCGGCGTCCGGGCCTAGCTCGGCGAGCCTTACATCCGCGAACTCCCGGTGGGTCCGCCCCGTGAGGCCGTGCTCGTAGGCCTCGCGTGCCGGGTTCAGCAGCAGGTCCCCCGCTTCGGAAACGCCGCCGCCGATCACGAAGCAGCCCGGGTCCAGGATCGCGGCCAGGTCAGCCAGGCCAGTCCCGAGCCAGTGCCCGACGATCTCGAAGCAGCGCAGGGCGGCCGTGTCACCTTCCCGTGCCGCGATGGTGATGGCGGGCCCGTCGATCCCGTCGGCGCTGCCGCCCCCGAGCTGGAGGAGCCGGGCCGCTGCCTCCGGCGACCTCCTGGCAAACTCTCGCGCCTCAGCGACCAGTGCACTGCCGCTGGCGTACTGCTCCCAGCAGCCGCTGTTGCCGCAACCACACAGCCGGCCCTCAGGTACGACGCGATAATGACCCGGCTCGCCCGCTGAGCCGAACCGGCCTCGGTACAGGCGGCCGTCCAGCACGATGCCCGCCCCGATGCCAGTGCCGACAGTAATCAGCAGCACCTGCTCGAGGCCACGGGCTGCGCCTAGCTTCGCCTCGGCCCACGCTGCGGCGTTGGCGTCGTTCTCGACCACGACCGGCCGGCCGATGCGCTCCTCAACCAGCTTCTTCACTGGCTCGTCCCGCCAGGCAAGATTGGGCGCGAACAGGACCGTCGACCGAGTGTGATCGACAAAGCCCGCGGCCCCGATCCCGACGGCCTCGACCGGGTACCGGGCGAGCAGCTCGTTGACCACGCCCGCGATCACGCTGATGGTGTCGTCCGGGCTCGCGGCAGGCGTGAACCGCTTCAGCTTCTCGACAAGCCGCCCGTATTCATCGACGACGCCCGCGGCAACCTTGGTGCCGCCAACATCAACTCCGATCGTCAGGCCCATGCCCCTGCCCGTCTAGCTGGGCGTCACCCGGTCCTAGCGGCGCACCAGCGTCGGTTCCTGACGGTCTGTCCCGGACACCATCGTCGGACTGCGTGGCGCCCGCCCACGGATCGGGGTCAGCGCTGTGCTCGGTCGCCAGCCTGTCGCCTGGCTTCCAGCCGCCCGGGCCGTGCTCGCCGGCCGTCGGTGCGCGGCCGTCTTCCCGATTGGCACCACTTGAGGTGCCGCTGCCCGGCTCGTCTGGCGTTCCCCGAGCACCATCGCGCTCCGGCACGTCTGCGGCCGACCCCGCCCTGGGCTTGGCGGCCGGGCGCGAGCTGCTGGCGACACGCTGATCGCCTCCGTGTGCCCGGCTCAGTATCGAGTCGACCGCGCTGATCGCGTCCTGGACGACCGTTGCGACAGCGTCGCCCGCGCCGGACAGCTGTCCCCCGATGCCGGGCCCGGAATCACGCATCCGCCGGGCCGCCCGGCAGATCGGGCACCACTGGCACTCTGGCGACTCCCCGACATCTGGCGGAATCTCGTTCGTCGCGGTATCCCACACTTCGCCGGGGCCTGCCTGCTGCCGCCCGCCGCCGAACGACCGGCGTACCTGATTGCCGAACTCGCGGCGCATGTTCCGCGCACTCGACCGGAGAAGCCAGCGCTGAAGGTCGCTGAGCATGTCGCTAGCCGGCGTGGCCGGCCGCTGCCGCGCGGGACCGGGTCGTTCCGACCCCGACCGCGACGAATCCGACCGCTGCTCCGAACCCGGCCGCTCCGACGACTCATTGCGCCCGGACTGCTCACTCATTGCTGTCACCGTTTCCTGATCCCCGTGAAAATCACGGGATTGACTCTGCCCGCGATTTCAGGCCCTTGAGCGCGGTGGTGATGATCGTCTTCTCGGCCCGGCGCTTCAGCAGCCCGATCATCGGCACCCGGGTACCGACCGCCAGCTCGTAGCTGACCTTGGTCGCCGGCCCGTCATCGGCGAGCTCGTATGCGCCGGACATCTCGGTCACCATGGAGCCCGGCTCGTGCAGTCGCCACCGTACCGCTGCGTCCCCGTCCCATTCGTAGGCCAGCACGTAGCTGTCCCTGATCACCCCTGCGTCAAGCACGAACCGGACTCGCAGCGGGCGACCGTCCGTACCTGTTTCGAGCACTTCGGCGGACCGCACTCCGGTGGCCCAGTCAGGGTAGGACCCGAAATCAGCGATCACGCCCATGACTGTTCCTCGCGTAGCTGATACCGCGATGCTGGAGGAAGTCCTATCCGCCATGACTCGGAGCGTACCCCCAGGAGTGAGTGCTACCTGAGCTGCCAGTGCGGCGTTTAGCCCCACTGGAGCACGTATGGGGTTCCCGTGGCGCGGAAGTGGCCAACGTTGATGCATTCGGTCCGGCCGATCCGGATCCGGCTCTGCAAGGGCTGATGCACGTGGCCGAACAGGACGTACCGCGGCTGAGTTTCCTTGATCGTCGCCAGCAGCGCGTCGCTCCCCCGCTCCATCCGCCGGGCGACGGTGTCGTAGAGCAGGTCAGGCACCGCTGGCGGAATATGCGAGCACAGCACATCGACCTCGCCGATTGCCGCAACCTTGGCCGCGAAGACGTCGTCGTCCAGCTCGTTGGGCGTACGGTACGCGGTGCGGAGCCCGCCGCCCACAAAGCCGAACGTCCAGCCGTCCAGGTCAACGCGCTCGCCATCGAGGATCTGCTGGCCTGGCCGCGCGTGCTCGGCCCAGAGCTTGGGCAGGTCGACGTTCCCGTACGTCAGGTACGCGGGCACCGGCATGGCCGCGAACAGCTCGGCGTACTGCCGTGACACAGCCGACTCGATGTGCTGGCGCGGGTCACCACCGAGGCGGGTCCACAGCTCGCGAGACATCTCTGTCGCCTCGTCGAACCGGCCGGCCGATCGCAGCTCGATCAGCCGCCGTGCCTGCTCAGCGCCGAACAAGTCGGGAAAGATCCCCTGGCTGTGGTCGGCGTAGTCGATGAACAGAAGCAGGTCCCCGAGGCAGATCAAGGCGTCGGCGCCGACGCCTGCCGCGCGCAGGGCGTCCGCGCGCCCATGGACATCGCTTACCGCGTGCACCCGCATCCACCTACAGTAGGCAAATCCCCCGCCCCGGCCTAGCCGGCCCGCGACAAGGTTGCCGCCCGCAGACGGGGTAACGTCCAAGAAAGATCGGGTGGGAACGTGGCTAGTGGAGGCTCGGTGCACGAATTTGGTATTCCTGCATTGATCGAGGTACCGGACGACGCTGGACTGGCGGACGTCGTATTCAGTCGGGCCGCTGCTGATCCCAGCGAGGTCATGTTGCGGCGGCGCTCAGCCGGGGCCTGGGAGGACGTCACCGCCGGCCAGTTCCACGCCGAGGTAGCCGGGCTGGCAAAGGGCCTGATCGCCGCTGGCATCCAGCCCGGCGACCGCGTGGCCCTGCTGTCCCGCACGCGATATGAGTGGACGCTGGCCGACTATGCGATCTGGGCCGCCGGCGCGGTCATTGTCCCTGTCTACGAGACGTCCTCCGCCGAGCAGGTGGAATGGATCGTCGGCGACTCCGGCGCCCGAGCGGTCATCGCCGAGACCGACCAGCACGCCGGCATCATCGACAGTCTGCGGAACCGGCTTTCCGACGTGTCGCTCGTCTGGCGGATCTCAGGGCTCGACGAGCTGGCGGCGACCGGCGCCGATGTGACCGATGACCAGCTTCGCCAGCGCCGCGCAAGCCGCCAGGCCAGCGACCTGGCCACGATCATCTATACGTCCGGCACGACGGGGCGGCCCAAGGGCTGCGAGCTGACCCACCGGAACCTACTCTCGGCCGTCCGAAACGCAGTGCACGGCGCGCTGCCCGAGCTGTTCGAAGTTCCCGGTGGCAGCACGCTGCTGTTCATGCCGCTCGCCCACGTCTTCGCCCGGATTATCGAGGTCGGCTGCCTGGAGTCCGGCGTCGTGCTCGGGCACTGGGCGGACATCGGCTCGGTCGCGGAGGGACTGCGAGAGTTCAGCCCCACGTTCCTGCTTGCCGTGCCGCGGGTGTTCGAGAAGGTCTACAACACCGCTCAGCAGCAGGCGTCGGCAAGCTCGGCCAAGAGCAAGATCTTCTCCGCCGCGGCTGCGACCGCCATCGCCTACAGCGAAGGCGCCGTCACCGGCCGGCCGGGCCCGGGATTGCAGGTTCGGCACGCACTCTTCGATCGCCTCGTCTACGGGAAATTGCGGGCAGCCGTCGGCGGCAGGGTCACCTACGCCATTTCCGGCGGCGCGCCGCTCGGTGAGCGGCTCGGCCACTTCTTCCGGGGCGTCGGGATCACAGTGCTCGAGGGCTATGGGATGACGGAGACCTCGGCCGCTGCGACGGTCAACAAGCCAAGCCGGAACAAGGTGGGCACCGTGGGCCAGCCGCTACCCGGCGTGAGCGCCAAGATCGCCGATGATGGCGAGATCTTGCTCCGCGGCGGCATCATCTTCGCCGGCTACTGGCAGAACGATGCGGCCACCAAGGAAGTACTCGACGGGGACGGCTGGCTGCACACCGGCGACCTTGGCTCGCTCGATGACGAGGGCTTCCTTCGCGTGACGGGCCGCAAGAAGGAGCTGATTGTCACGGCCGGCGGCAAGAACGTCGCGCCCGCCGTCCTCGAAGACCGCCTCCGCGCCCACCCGCTGATCAGCCAGGTCATGGTCGTCGGCGACAACCGGCCGTTCATCTCCTGCCTGATCACCCTGGACCCCGAAGCACTAGCGCACTGGAACCAGCAGCACGGCAAGCCAGCAGATGCCACCCCGGCCGACATGGGCACCGATCCCGACCTGCTCGCCGAGATCCAGGCTGCCGTCGACGACGCCAACAAAGCTGTCTCGAGAGCCGAGTCAATCCGCAAGTTCGTGATCCTGCCGATCGACTTCACGACAGACAACGGCTACATCACGCCATCGCTGAAAGTGAAGCGCGCAGTAGTCGCCAAGGACTTCGCGGCCGACATCGAGGCTCTGTACACGCGACAGCACTGAGGGCCCGTGCCGACCAGACCGCGGCAGCCAAGGCGGAGAAATGGCTGCCTCGGTCCGCTCGGTACCGGCGCCTTACGCGGTCAACCGAGTTTGCCGGCCAAGATGTGCTGCAGGCGCTCGGCGACGAGGTCCCAGGTCCACTCGCGGTCGATCCACGCTTGGCCTTTGTCGCCCATGGCCGCCGCGCCTGTTGGATCGCTAAGTAGCTCGACGAGCTTGTCTGTCAGTACTTGTTGGTCGCGGCCACGGACGACGTAGCCAGTCTCGCCGTCGAGGATGGCGTCGGGAGCGCCGCCAGAGTCACCGCCGATCACCGGCAGGCCGGTCGCTGATGCCTCCAGGTACACGATGCCGAGGCCCTCGACGTCCAGGCCGGCCCGGCGGGTCCGGCACGGCATCGCGAACACGTTTCCCGTGTCGTAATAGGCCGGCAGGTCGTCCCGGCTCACCGGCCCGGTGAACAGCACCGACCCGGCGACGCCAAGCTGCCGGGCGAGACGCGCCAACGTCCGCCGGTAGGGACCGTGACCGACCAGCATCAGCAGCGGATCGCCGCCGGACCGCGCCCGCACTGCCGGCCACGCCCGGATCAGCAAGTCCTGGCCCTTGCGCGGAACCATGCGCGACACACAGACCACGACGGGCCGGTCGGCCGGAATGCCAAGCTCAGCGCGGATCCGCAGGCCGCCGGCACCGGGCCTGAACACTAGCGGGTCCACTCCTGGCGTGAGCTTGACCATGCGGCCGGCGGCCTCGGGTGACAGCACCCTGGCCATCCGGATCCGGAAGTACTCCGCCAGGTAGGTCAGCGCGTCGACGTCCTCGCCGATGCGCCGCAGGAGTGCCCTAGCGCCGGGCAGAGCGGCCCAGCCAGCCTCGTGCCCGTGCGTGAGCCCGACGATCCGCTCGGCGCCTGCCTTCCGCAGATAAGGGGCCAGCAGCCCGAGCGGAGCCGCGGCCCCGAACAGCACGCTGTCGCAGCCGTGCTCGGCGAGCAGGGCGCACGCCCGGGACCGAACCGCCGGAACCGGCAGCATCAGTGATGCCGGATGCCGGATGACGGGGAATGGCTGGCGCGCGTCGAACTCGGCTGCGCCCGGCCAGGCAGGCGCGTACACCACCACGCCGTCGGCGGGCAGCCGGGCGGCTAGGGCGTGCACGAACGACTGGATCCCGCCGCTGCGCGGCGGGAAGTCGTTCGTCACCACCAATACCTTGGTCATGCCTCCACCGGCACCGCCCGGCGCCGCCAAATCGATGCCACGAACTGACGTGAAGCTCAGATCGTACCCACCGTGCGTGGCCTACCTCGGGCTATGGCCGCACAGCACCGTCGAAGTTCGACTGATACCAGCCGCTAAACGAGATGAGCTCGACATTCTGCCCTGGCACAGGCGCGTCGATCAGCTTGTTGTTCCCGACGTAGATGCCCACATGGCCGGCACCGGAGAAGACCATGATGTCACCGGGCTGCATGTTGGCGGTGCTGACGTGCGGCAGGCCGGCCCATTGTGACCCGCTGGTACGCGGAATGGACACCCCAGCCGCGGCCCACGCCGACATCGTCAGGCCGGAACAGTCATAACCAGCCGCGCAGGGGCCCGTGCCGCCCCAGACGTACGGACACCCGATCTTGCTGTACGCGAACGCGACAGCCTTCTGGGCCTGGGTCGAAGTCGGGCCTGTATACGTCGACGACCCTCCGCCCCCAGGCCCGACGGCTGTCACCTGGGCCGGGGTGAGCTGGTTCACGAGTGACTGCGCCTGGTTAACCAGCTTCTGCAGCGCCGCCTTGCGTTGGAGGAGGCCGAGCTTGAGCTGGAGAATTCCGGCCTGGGTCCGCTTTGCGGCTAGCTGAGTGGCACCGAGCTGCCTGGCGGCCGCGAGGAACTGTTCGATCTGGGCGTTATTCGACTGGGAGAGCTCGAGCAGGATCGAGGACTGGTTCAGGATCTGCTGCGGCTTGCCGGAAGTCAGCAGCGCAATCGATGAGTTGAGGTTGCCGTCCTCGTAGGCGGTGATCGCGATGCGCGTGACCTGCTGGCGCAGTGCTGCGAACCGTGCTCCGTTGGCGGCGGACTGCCTGCTGATAACGGCGAGGCGCTGATTGGTGGCGGTGAGCTGCTGCTGGACCTGG
>DATIOU010000013.1:0-1513 GCA_035472835.1 Streptosporangiaceae bacterium
GACGCCGCGGCTGGTCTCGTTGAGGCAGACCAGGACCAGCATCGGGTCAAGTGACACCGACGTGAAGGAGTTGACCGTCATGCCGTGCATGTCACCGTCGCCGCAGGCCACGGTGACGACGGTGACCCCAGTCGCGAACGAGCCCATGGCCTGGCGGAAGGCGCTCGCGTCGACGGCTGAGGCGGGCCCGGTCGCAGCGGGGCGGGTCGAGGTCACGGCGGATCCCATCAGGCGGCCATCAGCTCGCGGCCGACGCCGGCCGGCACGGCGGGATCGGCGAGCGTCTCGGTGCGGATCAGTTCCGGCACGAGCGACCCGATCAGCCGCACGTCGCGGCAGATCGTGAGGTGGCCGCAGCCGGGGATCAGGACGTTGGCGGCACCGTAGCGCGTGTCATCGAGCCGCGCGGACGCCGGGGAGACGATACGGTCGGCGTCGGAGTAGTAGGCCAGCCAACGGACCGGGCCCGACGCATCGACCCATGGCGGTTCCGAGCGCGGGCCGGGATGCATGATCCGTGCGCACCGCCCCGGGGCGATGCGAGCCAGCAGAGCGCCCCGGTGCGGGCTGGCGATCGTCACCGCGCTTGCGGTCTGCGCGCTGAGCGCAGCGCTCGCCGCGAGCGCGCGGCGGACGATGAGCCCGCCGAGGCTGTGGCCGACCAGGTGAATCCGCGTGGCGCCGGCGGCCGCGAGCGTCTGCAGCGCCTGATGCGTCAGCTCGGCGGACACGGCCGCCGGGTCCGCCGCGAAGGAGTTGTAGTTAAAGCTGACGATGTGCCCGAAGCCAGCCTGGACGAGCGCACTACGCAGCGGCGTCCACACGCATTCGGTCGCGGCGTAGCCGTGGACGAGCAGCACGGGGTAGCGGGCGTTGCGCTCGGCGACGTACTGGACGGTCTCGCAGCCGCGTCGCCGTAGCGCGTGCGGAAGCCGCAGGGCTGCTATCCCCACGGCTCTGACTTCCTGCAGCATCATGCCCTACGCAGAGGGCGACGGACGCGGCGTAATACAGCGAACGGATTTGTATCAGACAGGGCTGCGGCGCCTCCTTGCCGGATAAGTAAGTGCGGCCCATATCTGCAGGGCAGGCCGCTCAGGAGGATTGGTGACCACCATGGCTAAACGAGCAGAATCCGTCATCCCCGCCGAGACCGACCTCGACCGGGCCCCTGGGTTGCTCGCCGGAGCGAACTCCCTCGACCTGACCCCGCAGGCGTGCAACCTCGAATACTGGCTCGGCGCCGTCGCCCAGGGCACGCTGCGCGGGCTGGTGCATGGCGGCCACCGCGCCGAGGCGGTGACGCCGGCCTGGATGCGCGAGCCTGGCCCGTTGCGCCAGGCGTTGATCGAGGAGTTCGCGTTCCGCTCGATCGCGGAGGAGAAGGCCACCCGCGCGCTGTCCTACCTCGTGCTGCACGCACCGGACATCGACACCATGGAGTTCTTCGCGACGCAGCTCATCGACGAGGCACGGCACTCCGCTGTCTTCCGCGGCCACCTGCTCGAGCTGG
>DATIOU010000014.1:0-5973 GCA_035472835.1 Streptosporangiaceae bacterium
GCACCGCTCGGGGCGTTCGTCGCCAGGGTCTGGAGCAACGATGTCGCGGTCAGCGCCAACCCGGCACCGACCGTACCTGTTCCTTAGGACGCTACCACCACGAGACGGCCCGCAAGGCCGACGCGAGGCGAGCTCCCCTCACCTCGAACGGCCCGGAAAAGGCGGGGACGCCGGGCTGGCGGGGTCAGCGCCAAAGGCTCCCTCGGGTGCGGGGCTGGATCACGAGTTCGGCGAGGCCGGGGAATCAGCCGGGACAGCGCCGCAAGCAACAGCCGGTCACCCGGCTGGTAGCGAACACGGCCGATCTGGCGGCGCAGCACCGCATTCTCATGACGCGGCACCAGCGGCTCGGCATCCTTGGACACCTCACGCCGGGCCAGCACCATCAGGCAGCCGAGCACGCCGCGCAACGACCAGGTAGACGACCGAGAAGATCACCCAGCGATGATCTCCAACCCGGCAGGCCGCCGCGGCGAGATCGAGTAATCGAGCCGCACACGATAGACTCGGCTCGTCGGGCTCCTAGTGCGCCTGGTTCAGGACGGCGGCTGCTGCGCAGCGGATACTAGCCGTCGTCGGCCGGCGCCACGAACGTAGGGGTGTCGGCGGTTGGCTGGGCACACACGCTGCCCGCGAGCCGGACCATTAACTGCGTGAGGCTTCGTCCTCGATTCTCGGGGCCGTCCGATCGGAAGGCACCTGATCTATGACCATGCGATTCGGCTTTGTCAGCACGTTCCCGCCAACCCAGTGCGGACTGGCTACTTTCACCGCCGCCCTGCGCGGCGCCCTCCTGCACTCCACCACGGATGAGGGCTGGGTCGTCCGCCTGGTCGACACGCCCGCACCACGACCCGGCGACGAGGTGGTCGCGCAGCTCATCGCAGGCGACTCCGCCTCGCTCCACCGTGCGGCCGCGCAGCTGAACCTGTGCGACGTGGCTATCGTGCAGCACGAGTACGGCGTCTACGGCGGAGCCGACGGTAGCGAGATCTTGCACCTGCTTGACCAGGTCCGGGTGCCATGCGTTGTTATCCTGCACACCGTGCTGACCGATCCGACGCCACACCAGCGTCGGGTCCTCGAGTCAGTGATAGCGAAGGCCGACGCGGTCGTCACGATGACGATGGCTGCGCTCGAACGGCTCGGGGCCGGATATGCCGCCGACATGACGAAGGTCTGCATCATCGCGCACGGCGCGCCCGCCCTGGAGACGACGATGGCAGAACCGACGTTCCGCACGGGGCAGTTCACCGTCTTGACGTGGGGCCTGCTCGGCCCCGGCAAGGGCATCGAGTGGGGCATCGAGGCAATGGCGACGCTGCGCGATCTCCAGCCCATGCCGCGCTACATGGTCGCCGGCCAGACGCACCCGAAGGTGCTGCTCCAGGAAGGCGACGCCTACCGTGATCGCCTCCGCGAGCAGGTCCGGCAAGGCGAGCTGGGATCCTGGATCACATTCGACGGTCAATACCGGAACACCAGCGCGTTGGCCTCCCTCATCCGCTCCGCCGACGTGGTCCTGCTGCCCTACGACTCGGCCGAGCAGGTCACCTCGGGGGTGCTCATCGAGGCGGTGGCGGCCGGCAAGCCGGTAGTGGCGACGCAGTTCCCGCACGCCAGAGAGCTGCTTGCGGGGGGAGCAGGCCTGCTGGTGCCGTACCGCGATCCGGCCGCGATCGCGGCGGCGCTCCGCTCGCTGATCACGCGCCGGGACTTGATGGCGAGGATGGCCGCCGCCGCCGCCGCGAGAGCGCCGCAACTGCTGTGGCCGACCATCGCGGACGAGTACCGTGACCTGGCCGGACGGCTGATCACAGCCAAGGTGGCCGCATGACCGCCGGCAGCACGACTCCTGCGGGCGGTGTTCACCAGCCGGTCTTCGATCACCTCGAACGGCTCACTGACGACCGCGGGCTCTTCGAGCACGCCCTGTTCACGGTCCCCCGGCGCGAGCACGGCTACTGCGTTGACGACGCTGCCCGCGGACTAGTCGTGGTATGCCGTGGGCCGGAGCCCGGGCCGGGCCGCCGCCTGGCTCGCTGCTACCTCGCCTTCGTCCTCGACGCGCTCGATCCCGCGGGGGCCTGCCACAACAGGATGGCCGCCGACGGGCACTGGCGCGACGAGGCCGCCGTGGGTGACTGGTGGGGACGGGCGCTCTGGGGCCTGGGTGTCGCAGCCGTCAGCGCGCATACGCCGGGCATGCGCGCCCGGGCGCTCGGCGGATTCCGCCTGGCGGCACAGCGCCGTTCCCCGCACGTCCGGCCGATGGCGTTTGCCGCGCTGGGCGCGGCTGAACTGCTCAGAAGGCGACCGGATGAAATAGCTGCCAGGCGGCTGCTCACGGACATGCTGGCCGCGATCGGCGAGCCGACGGACGACGATTCTCGGTGGCCCTGGCCAGAGGAGCGCCTGAGCTACGGGAACGCCTCGATTGCCCAGGCGCTGATCGTCGCGGGTGACGCCCTTCCGGATGTACCGGCCCTCAACCGCGGCCTGAGCCTGCTCGAGTTCCTGCTGTGCACCGAGACTCGCGATGGCCACTTGTCGGTGACCCCGGTGGGCGGCCGCGGCCGCGACGACGCCGGCCCCGGCTACGACCAGCAGCCCATCGAGGTGGCCGCGCTCGCTGATGCCTGCGCGAGCGCGTTCCGGATCACGTACCAGTCATCCTGGCTGACGGGCGTCCGCCTGGCATGGGACTGGTTCCTGGGTGACAACGACAGCGCTACGCCGATGTTCGACCCTCGTACCGGCGGCGGCTACGACGGCCTGGAACGCCGCGGCCGCAATCTTAACCAGGGCGCCGAGTCGACCCTGGCGATGCTCGCGACCGCGCAGCAGGCACGCCGGATGAGCGAGCTGGAGTGATCGCGCACCGCACTGAGGCCGGACTGCGGCCCGATCCGGCCCGCGTCGTCGCGCGGCTATTCCTTCCTGGCGAGGAGCTGAATGGTACCCGTTCGCGGGCCAGCCAGGTTGTCGCCCGGGTCATGAGCCTGGCAGAAGACGAAGTCGAGCGGCTGGCTGCGGGTCTGCTCCGCGATTTCGGCGGTCGCCACCACAACTATCAGGCGCTCCTGCGGCGACATGCCTCGATCGTCTCCGCGCACGTCGAGGAGGCGCGTGAGCTGACGGCGGCGCGCACGCTGCTGCTGGGAGCGACCTTCACTGCGGAGTACGCGGCGGAGGGCGCGGCCCTGTGCAACCCGAGCGCGGTGCTGGGCCCTGACCAAGGCGGGTTGCGCCCTGGCCAGGCCCGGGTGGCACTCAGCGTGCGGGGCATCGGTGAAGGGCACATCTCCTCGATCGGCTTCTGCTCGGCTGTCGTCGGCCCGGGCGCGCAGTGGACCTTCGAGCCGCGGCTCCTGCCGGTCTCCATTGCGGACATCACGCCCGCCAGTTGGCGCAGAGCGCACCTGCATGCCGTCCTCGCCGACCAGGGGCATCTCAATGAACTCACCGAGGCCGTCCTGCACGCCCTTCCCTCCGAGTTCGAGGGCACCGATCTCGAGCGGGCGCTAGCGGAAGCGCACCGCAGCCTGCTGACCCGGGCGGGTTCCGCCGCTACCGCCGACCTGCTGCGCAAGGTCGTGTCGTCTGCCTACAATGCCTCCTTCGCCTGCGACGCCGATCTCGGGCAGCGGATCTTGTCGCCGTCCGCTGACGAGGAGAGAAATGGCATGGAAGACGCGCGGTTCACGCGGTTCACCGGCGATGACGGGACCGCCGAGTACCGCGCCACCTACACGGCCTACGACGGGCAGCGGATTGCCCCGCGCCTGCTCATTAGCCCGGACCTGCGGGTGTTCTACGCTCACCGGCTGGCCGGGCCGGCAGCCCGGAACAAGGGCATGGCGCTGTTCCCCCGGAAGGTGCACGGACAACACCTCGCCCTGTGCCGTTCCGACGGCGAGAGCACCAGCCTGGCCAGGTCGACGGACGGTTACGCGTGGGACCGGCCAGTGGTCCTGCAGGAACCGTCCGCGCCGTGGCAGATGCTGCAGGTCGGCAACTGCGGGCCGCCGATCGAGACCGACCAGGGCTGGCTCGTGCTTACCCACGGCGTCGGCCCAATGCGGGTCTACGTCATCGGCACGCTGCTGCTCGACCTCGATGACCCGACCCACGTCGTGGGCTATTCGAGAACTCCGCTGCTGTCCCCGGGCCCGGATGAGCAGGACGGCTACGTCCCCAATGTCGTGTATTCGTGCGGAGCCTTCCTGCACGACGGCCTGGTGTGGATTCCCTACGGCATAGATGACCGCCGCATCGGGGTGGCTTACGCACCTCTCGACGAGGTGCTGGCCGACATGAGCAGCGCTTCGTAGGTGCGGAGGTAGTCCTCGACCATGCGGTCGACGCCGAACCGCGCGGCAGCCCGGGCATGGACGGCGGCGCGGTCCAGCCGCACCGCCGCGCGGACCGCGGCGACCGATGACTCGACGTCATGGGCCAGGTACCCGGTCACGCCCTCATCGACAACCTCGGCCATCGAGCCGCGACGATATGCGATGACCGGGGTGCCGCATGCCATCGCCTCCACGACGGACAAGCCGAACGGCTCATCGAAATGGATCGGGTGCAGCAGCGCAGCCGCACACCCAAGGACATCCGCCCGGCCCTGCGGGCCGACCGAGCCGAGGAATACGACCTGGTCCCCGTCGATGTGCGGCTCCACGGCTTCGGCGAAATACCGCTCGTCCTGCACGATGCCGCAGATCACCAGCCGTCGTCCCGCCCGGCGGGCGATCTCGATGGCGTCGGCAGTTCCCTTGTCAGGATGGATGCGCCCGAACGAGACAAGCTGATCGCCGGGGCTGGTGCGATACGGGAACATCGTCAGGTCAATGCCGTGATGGATGGTCGCGGCATAGTCAAGCCCGGCGTAGCGGTCGGAATCCGAGATCGCCACGAACGCCGAGCGCGACCCTGTGTAGGCAGGAAGGATGCCCGCGCCGGAAAACCCGTGGATGGTCGTCACCATCGGCGCCCGCGCGTGCTGATCAAATGCGAGCGGCAGCCAGTCGAGGTGGTTGTGCACAAGCTCGAACTCGCCCGACCGGGCCAGTGCATGCGAGACGTGCAGTGCCTCCCAGACCCGGCCGTCCAACTCGGCGTCCTCGGCGTAGCCGTGCGGGCAGACGCCGTCGAGAACCGCCGCCGTCACCGAGTCGAGCGTTGCGAAAAGAGTGACATCGACTCCTCGCACGACAAGCCCCTCAGTCAGCAGGCCAGCGATCGACTCCCACGGCCCGTAGTGCTCGGGCGGCGTGCGCCAGGCGATCGGCGCAAGCATGGCAAGCTTCATCGCTCAGCAGGACCAGGACTTGGCGGGCTTGTCACGTGGATCACCTTGCCACCCGCAGCGAAGCTGCCTATAGTCACCCCCGTCAAACGGCGTCGCACCTGTGGGGTGCCATAACCTCATCATGGTCGTTGACCCTGCGACGTCACGCCGTGCAGGTGACGATCATCCTGCCCGTTCGTACTGGCCGCCCTGCCTGCGGACCCTCCGGCCCTGCTGCAAATCCTGGCCGGTCGGCGTGGCGTCGGGGAATACTACCCGCGTCGCGCCGTAAAGGACGGGCACGCTTGGATGTTCCCCGGAACAATACCGTCGGTTCTTGCCAGTCGGGACTTTCGAACCTTTATTCAGGTCGTATTACGTGGGGCGGGTGGGGCTCGAACCCACGACCGGCGGATTATGAGAAGTACGGCCCCATGCACCGAGTGTGCTAGCTGCACAGATGACACGAGTCATCGCACTGATGGCGCTCGTCGCGCTGGGATTATCGGGCGGGTCGTTCCACGAACCGTTCCACGCGGAATGCAGGCGACGGTCCATGACCGTAACCGAGCGTAGCGACCGGAACCCACCGCAGCCACGTCTTTCGAGATGGCGTATGAAATGGCCACCTCGCGACCTGTTTACATTTAAGCGCCATCCAGGCCACCTACCGGCTCGAC
>DATIOU010000015.1:0-63544 GCA_035472835.1 Streptosporangiaceae bacterium
GCTTGGCCCGGCCGAACATCTGCGCGTCGGAGGTCTCGAACCAGATCGGGTCGTTGGTGGCGAATACCAGCAGGCACTGCGGGTCCCAGGTCACCGGGTGGCCGTACTTGCGCGCCGAGGTCACCGGATCGCTGCCGGTCAGCTTCTTGATCATCCCGTCCCGGAACCGGGAGTGCGGCTCGGGCTCGGAGGCGTAGACGTAGCGGGCGGCCCGGCACAGGTCCAGGTCCCAGGGCTGCGGATCCCCGGCGGCCATGAACACGTTCACGTCCGGGCTGGCGAAATAGCTGCCGAACAGCGCCTTCATCACCAGGTTGAACGTGGTCTTGCCGGTGTTGCCCTTGCCGATGATGTTGATGAAGTCCTTCAGTTGCATGCCCACCAGCGCAGCGCCGACGTGGCGCTGGAGGAATGTGCGGTCGGCATCATCCGCCACGGTGCTGGCCAGGAACTCCTCCCAGGCCGGGCACCGCGCGCGCGGGTCGTAGACCACTCCGCGGCCGAGGCGCTTAGTGACCAGCCGGGACGGGTCGTGCACAAGCAGCGGGAACCGGGGGCCGTCCGTCACCGTGACGACGCCGTTGTCGCAGACCAGCCAGCCCGGCCGGGAGTCGAAGTCGGCCATGTCGGTGGCGAGCAGCGTCCTCAGCTCCCCGGCGACGTCGGATTTGGTCCGGTGCCCCCACAGCTTGTCGCGGTAGGCACGGTGGCGCTTGAACAGGTTGTAGGGCTCCATCTCCATCGCCCACATGTCGTCGAACGCCTTGGCCGCCAGGTCGGCGGTCTTCACCGCTTTCGCCGCCGCGGCCATGTCGGTGCCCTGGGCCAGGCGTGCCGCCTCGGATTTCGCGATGTCCTTCTGGGCCTTCAGGTTCCCCGTGACCCGCTCTGCTTCGCGTTCGAACTGTTCCCTGATGCAGCGCAGCGCCTCCGCGTGCGCGCCGGCGTAGTGCTGAACGAGCCGCCCGGCCTTGTCCTCTGCATCTTCAGCGTGGACGTGGGCTTCGTCATCCCAGGCCAGCCACTGCTTGTACTGCGTCCCGTAGTGGAGGAGGTCGCCGGCCAGCGCTGCCAGCACGCGCCCGCTCAGCAGGTCCGAGCGCGGCAGGATAGCCTCGGCGGTCCTGTAGGTGTCGATGGCCCCGTTCGCGGTCCGCATCAGCAGGCTCTCGGGATCGATCTGCTCCTGCAGCGACTTCAGGCCGAACCGCTGCATCCACGTCTCGGGTGTCTCCTGCGCGGTGACGGCCGGCCGCTGGATTACGTTCCCGTTCAGCACGACCTCCTCCCCCTTCTGCGTGGTGCGCTCCGCCCACTCGATCGCCGCGGGCGGGTCCGGTGCCGGTGTCGACAGCGCCTTCTGCACCGCCGTCCGGTAGTGGCGCTCGAAGTCGTCGCGGTCGAACTCCCAGTCCGGGTCGCGCGGGATCGCGATCTCCAGCCAGCGCGCGTAGATCCATTCCCTGACCTCGGGGCCTGCCGGATCCTGCCCCACGTTCATCGCCTGGCGCACCCAGCCGAGGACCTTCGCGGCGAGCTCGCCGTCGTGACCGCCGCCTGCGCCGTTCGCCCGCGCGCGGCGCTCGGCATCGCAGTCGGCACGGTCGGCCGTCATGGCAGAGATCAGTTCCGGGGTCGCGACGAGGATGCGGGTGATGTTGCCGGGGTGGATCACCGGCTCGTACAGCTCTTCTGACCAGTGCAGCGAACCCGGCCTCGGGATAAAGCCGCAGCTCTTGATGTCGCCGCCGAAGACGGGCCCCTGACTGGGTGGCCACAGGTCAGGCGGGACGCCGCGGCAGTCGACCAGGATGTGGAATCGGGCACCGCCGCGGGTGGTGCTGATGGCGTCCTGGCGGCCGACTATCCGGCCCAGCCTGGTCCGGGTCATGAACGCCTGCTCGTCATCGACGTCGATCGCGATCATCCCGCTCCAGCGCGAGCAGATGATGCACCGCTGAAGGTCGCTGCGGCCCCAGTCGCTGGGCGTGTCGGTGCCGTAGCGGAACTGCGCGTAGCTGTCGGTGTGCGCGAGCTTCTTCACCCACTTCTCGACCGGGAATCCGTCCTTGTCCTTACCGGTGACGACGCGCTTGTTATGCCAGCGGGCAAAGGTCAGCCGCAGCGGCGGAAGGTGAGCAGTGTCGTAGGGGTTGAGCTGCCCTGCTGGCGGCAGCCCTGCCTGGGCTGAGATGTTCCGCGGCTGCCCGCCATCCGGTGTCGTCATCACGCAACCAGCTCTCGGATAGCGGCCAGCTCGCCGCAGTCGTCACGGTGAACGATCAGCAGCATCTGGTCCGCGCCGAGGTCGCCAAGCTCCGATGCGGCCGGGCGGGACCTGCACCTCGCGTCCGCCTCGAAGTCGCCCTGGTAGTACGCGAACGCGGGGACCGGCACCCGCGGGTCGCGGCGATCACCGGCAGCGACGTGGCCGACCAGCAACCTGCCGCCGGCCGGGATCTCCAGCGCGAACATCGCCCCCGGCTCATCCGGCCCGTTGCTGAAGTCGATCACCGCGGAGGCGGTGCCGGTAACCACGCCGTTGACGACGACGGGCACGCGGCTAGATGCCCGGAGAGCGGCCCCTGTCGTAGTCTGGGAACTGGTCATGGAGGATCTGGCCCTTCGTGATCGATGCGCAGCCTGCTCGCCGCGCTACTTCGGGGCCCCGGAGGCGGTTTCCTCCGGGGCCTTCAAGCGCGGTGATCATCTCCTTGACCATTGCCCTGCGGCCTCGCGCTCGTCGAGTGCCTCGATCCCCAGCTCCAGCACGGCGCGCGCCGCCGCTGACACGGACAGGTTCTGCTCCGTGGCCAGCTCGATGATCCGGTCGCGCGTCACAACCCGGACGCATGCATTGATGATCGGCGCGTCCGGCGTGCTGGGATCGATCCGTTGCCTTGGCATGATTGCCCCAGGATTCGCCTTCAGGGCACCCGGCGCAAGTCGCGAAAACCGGCTCTGACCTGCGGATTGATGTTGACAGTCGCGGTCTCAGGGCGCGGCCTGCGGCGGTCTCTGTCAACACCTCGCGCGGTTTGCGAAGGGCAGCCTTGGCAGCCCGCGAGTTGCGACGGCTCATGCCGCACCGTCCTGCTGCCGCGCGGCTGTCAGCCACGGGCAGCCCGGCGAGTGCGTGATGCCGATCCCGCTATACTCGCCGGTCGACGGGCCGCGTTGCCCCGTCGTGATGCTCGCGCAGTCCCCGCAGCGGTAGTAGGGAACCGGATCACCGGACACGTCGATCAGCTCCCCGGTGAACGCGATGTTCCCGGCCCGCACCTGTGACCAGTCGCCATCGGCACCGAAGCGATTCACCAAGATAATGCCGCCGCGCTGTCCGTGCTGCACCTCGGCGCTGAATTGCCTGCGGCCGGTCACGCCGTCGCCCGCGCCGGTTCGGCGTGCAGGTAGGCGAGCAGGTCGTATCTGGAGACCCTGAACCGGCCGCCGATCTCCAGGACGCGGACGGGGTACTTGCCGGCGGCGATCAGGGCGTACTGCTGGTTGCGTCCGATGCCGAGCACCTTGCTGGCGGTGCTGACCGGGAAGACGGGAGGCAGGTTCTCGGGATCGATAGACGCCGTCACGACGCCACCGCCAGTCCCCTGACGAACTCGATCAGGTCGGTGCGGCGGATCCGCCTGCTCGGGGCCATTGACTTGCCGGTGTCCAGCTCGACGACCTGCAGCTTGCCGCTGCTGATCAGCCGCCGGACCGTAGTGAGCGAGACGCCAAGCTCGCGCCCGGCCTCGGAGATGGTGAGCAGCATCGGGCCGCCCGGAGAGATGTTTTCGTGCATGGCTAAGTCCTCAGGCACGCGACCTTCATTCGCGCAATGCCTAACGCGCTGCTGCAAACAGCGGCGGCGCTGCTAGACGGGCAGCGCCAGTGGCACTGGCGGTCGGTCCGCGGTACCGCCCGGCCAAGGGCCGACACCCGCCCCGGCGACCCCTCGGATGCGCCGTGGACTTGCCAAATCAAGGTGACTTCCGCCGCGCTAATGAGCCCGGCAAGGTGTCCCAATTACCTGAGGGGTCGCACGCACCCGGAGATGCGCGCTGCCAGAAGGATACGCCACCGGGCGACCACATATGCAACCTGGCGCGTAGTGCTGCACTGTGCACTATAGTGGAGCACATGATAGAGCGAGAGACCAGGACCGAGCGCATGTCGGTCAACCTGGTGCCGAGCGTGATGCAGCGGCTGGATGCCTACCGTGAGCCGCGTCGCTGGACCCGCTCCACCGCGGCGGCCGTCCTGATCGAGCGCGGTCTCGAAGCGGCCGAGGAAGAAGATCAGAAGGGAAGATCACATTGAGATACAGGCACTCCGTCTTCGAACGGTGCGGTTGCACCGGAGATGACGGCAAGCAGCTAGGGAATACCTGCCCGGCACTCTGGCGCAAGGACGGTAGCTGGAACAGCCGCCACGGATCGGCCGGGTATGCAATGCGGATGCCGACGAGCAAGGGCACCCGGCTGATCAAGAAGCTCGGGTACGCCTCGAAGGCCAGGGCGGACGCTGCAGGCGTACAGACCGGCAGGCTCCTCGGCCTGGCATCCGACGAGCCCACCCGGCAGAAGATCGGCGACATGATCGCCGGAACTAAAGGCGGAGCCGACCTCCCAGCCGTTGATGATGTCAGGCGACGCCTCGGGCTCGGGCAGGCACCGGATACACCTGGCATCACGGTCGCCGATTTCTTTGGTGGCTGGCTGGAAGGCAAGCAGCGTGCCAGACGGGCATCGACCTACCGCTCCTACGAGATGCACTGGCGGGTCCACATCAGCCCGGTGATCAGCCACCTGCCGCTGGAGCGGCTCAACTTCGGCCACGTCGAGGAGGTCCTGGCGAAGGTCCCCGGCTCGGCAGGCACCCGGCACCGGGTGCTTGCGACACTGCGGGCCGCGCTCAACGCCGCGGTGAGGAAGCGGCTGATCCCGTCGAACCCATGCACCGGCATCGAGCTGGAGCCCGAGAACCCGCCCGAGCAGAAGCGGTGGACACCAGCCGAGGCCGCTAAGTTCATCGCGGCCACGGCCGGTGACCCGATGGGCCTGCTGTTCCGGGTCATGGTGCTGCGCGCTGCCAGGCGTGCCGAGGTCTGCGGCCTGCAGTGGGCTGGCTGGGACGGCAAGAACGGCATCTTCAGCGTCCAAGACACCCTGCTCCAGCTAGGCGGCAAGCTGACTATGGGCAAGCCGAAGACCGACGCAGGCAAGCGGCTTATATTCCTCGACGCCGAGACCGCGGACCTGGTCCGCAAGCACCGTGATGCTCAGGTGCTCCAGGCCCTCGAAGCCGATAGCGCCTGGCAGGACAACGGCCTGGTCTTCTGCCAGCCCGACGGCAGGCCGTGGAACCCGGACCATGTGTCGAAGCGGTTCAAGCGGCTGGCGGCCAAGGCCGGCGTTCCCGTCATCAAGCTGCACGAGGGCGGGCGGCACACCGGAAACAGCCTGATGTACGACGCCGAGGTGCGCGGGGACATCGTGATGCGCGAGGTCGGTCACGCCAGCCGGGAGATCAGCCAGCGGTACAACCACCCACTGACCGAGGCCCACCAGGCCGCTGCCGAGCAGGTTGCCGAGCTGGTCCGCAAGGCCGGGAGCACGTCATGATCGGCACGAGTGTTCCCATTTCGTTCCCACACGGGGGCATAGCAGGGCTCTCACAAACCTCCGGTAACCGCGTCTGCGCAGCTCAGGCTATGTGGGGCGGGTGGGGCTCGAACCCACGACCGGCGGATTATGAGTCCGCTGCTCTGACCGGCTGAGCTACCGCCCCCGGACAGTGTGACCATTACAGCAGAAGCCGGGCCAAGAGGTCGCATGGCCACGCCAGCAATGGCTCACCTCGTGCTGAGCTGCATCTCCATGGCGTGCTCGACCAGGGCGATCAGTGTCGCTTTGGTGGAGTTGCGGCCGCGGGCGTCGCACTGCATGATCGGCACACGAGGGCTGATCGACAGCGCCTCCTGAACGTCCGACAGCGTATGCGGGAAGCTGCCGTGGAATCCGTTGACTGCCACGATGAACGGCAGCCCGGCCGACTCAAAGTAGTCCACCGCCGGGAACGAGTCCGCCAGCCTGCGGGTGTCTACTAGAACAACGGCGCCGATCGCGCCCTGGATCAGGTCGTCCCACATGAACCAGAACCGGTGCTGCCCCGGCGTGCCGAATAGATAGAGAATCAAGCCCGCGTCCAGGGTCACCCGGCCAAAGTCCATGGCGACGGTCGTCGTCGTCTTGTCTGGCGTATGGCTCAGGTCGTCGAGGCCATCGCTAGCGGTGGTCATGACGGCCTCGGTGGTGAGCGGCGTGATCTCGGAAACCGAGCCCACAAACGTGGTCTTGCCAACGCCGAAGCCGCCTGCGACGACAATCTTCACTGATGTCATCGCGGCTTCTGCGGCCGTCGACTGGACGGTCCTAGAGCTTCCGAAGTCCACTGAGCACCCTTTCGAGCAGGTTAATGTCCGGGCGGCCCTCTTCGTGGTCGATCTGGTGTACCCGGACCAGTCCTTCCATCGCCATGTCCGCGATGAGAACACGCGCGACACCCAGCGGCATACGCAATACCGCCGAGATCTCCGCGACCGACCGCCAGTCACGGCAGAACCCGAGAATGGCCTGACACTCGGGGCTGAGCACTGACAGGTCCCGCGCTTCATAGTGCGACGCGGCAACCATTGCTTCAATCTGAAGCTGGTAACGGGGTTTCGTCCGTCCGCCGGTCACTGCATACGGGCGGACGAGAGGGCTGGTCTCCTCCCCGGCTCCCCGCGATCCTGGCTCGGTTATCCAGGGCTCCTGCGGGCGAGCACCATGGTTATGGGCATAGTCAAACTCCGGGGCGCCGAGTTCATCGCGATTAGCGGGATAAAGGCGCTCCGCGGTATCCCAGTCATCGCGGCCGTGGCCAAACACGGCAGCCTCCTGTCACTATCGGCCGCCCTCAGCCCAACCAGGGTGACCGCGTACTTCGGGTGTCAGTGCGCTGCCAACGCGCTCGACCAGCAAAGCCATCTCATACGCGACCAGACCCATGTCGCAGTCGGCCGCAGCCAGGACGGCAAGGCTGGATCCATCACTGATCGCCATGATGACTAGCAAGCCCCGCTGCATCTCGACGACCGTCTGCGTGACGGCGCCTCCCTCGAAAACCCGCGAGGCGCCCTGGGTCAGACTCGTCAGGCCGGACGTCACAGCAGCGAGCTGGTCGACCCTGTCAGCGGGGAAGCCATGCGAGAACGCCATCGGCAGTCCGTCCGCGGAGACCACGATCGCGTGGGCGACTGACGGCACCCGCTCGACGAAGTTCGTGATCAGCCAGTTCAGGTCTTGAGCCGGACGCACTAGCGGACTCACAGCTGCACCTTCCTCTCGCGGCACGCATCAGGTCCGAACGTACTCGGTGCCGCCTCGCCTTGTCGCGGAGCTGCCGGCAGGCGCATCCGCGTTCCCAGGCTAAGCATGACGAGTAGAGCAAGATCGTGTCAGGCTCATCGATAACCGTCATCCCCATCAGCATGTGCATCTTCGCCGGCCACCGCAGCGCGGCCCTCCCGGGCACCGCGCTGGAAGCTCGCGAACTTATCCCTTGTCGCGGCTGCCGAGCGGGCGGGACCCGGCGCCATTGGCTCCGGCGCCGCCGCGCCAGGCACGAGATTGGCTTGTGGCACCCGCTTCGGCAATCCGGCAGTGGTCGTGCCGCCGGTCGTCGGCGAGCTGACGGCCGCGGCAGCTTCCCAGCCCCGGTCCGCTGCCGACGCGGTCCAGGTGACCTCGGGCTCGGGCGCACCCGCGGCCGGAGAGGGCCAGCCGGAGCCACTACTGCTCCCGAAACTGGGAGCGGGCTGGCCGCTTACAGCGCCGACGCCATGTACGGTGGCAACGCCGCTGCGGCCCCGCCGGAACCAGTCGGACTCGACGGCCTCGAAGATGGGCAGCCGATTCTCGGTGGCGATGCGATCGGCTGGCGGGACGACCACTCCGCTGGCCGACGCTGCCGTACCCAGCGGGTCGCCGCCGCGGGCCACCTGGGCGCCGTTGCCGTCTTGTCCGCGCTCCCAGCTAAAGCTCCGCTCGGCTCGGCCCGAGTCGTCAGCCCGCTCACTACCATCGGGGTGACCGACCACGATGGGCTGGCCTAGCTCGACTGATGGCGCGGGCGCCGCGCTATACGCAACCGGCTGTTCAGCCACGCCTGCTACGGGCGTCGCGCCGCCGCCTATCAGGCCGGGCGACGCGTAAGGGCCCGACAGCGCCTCGGTCCGCTCTGCCTGGGCGGTCAGGTCAGCCTCGGCCGCATCCGAGCCGACGGCTGGAAGCGGGCTTGTGGTCGCGGGGCCGCCCCAGCCGGCGTTGCCTGGATGCAGGCCCGCACCCGGCACCCGGTGAGGACCGAGGCCGCCTGCGTCGTCGGCCGGCTCTAGCTGCGACGCGAACTTTGGCGCGCGGGCCGCGTTGATCTCCTGCTCTGCAGGCGACGCAACGCCGCCAGCGTTGCCGTTAGCCACCAAGTTCAGTCTCGTGCCGCGGCCCGCACTGGCCGCGTCGGCCGCGTCGGCACTGAGCGCCGGGGCATCAAACCTGCGCAGGCCTGGCGTGCCCGCGACTGTTTCATTGCTGACGACTTCATCAGGGAGCCAGACCAGCGCCGTCAGACCACCAGCGGGAGCAGGTCGCAGCCGGACCCGGATGCCGTGCCGGGCGGCCAGCCGGGCAACCACGAACAGGCCCATGTGCGGGAGACCGCGACGTCCACCACCGGCGGGTTGTCCAGCCGCCAGTTGGCGTGCGCCATCTCCTCTGCGCCCATGCCGACGCCGTGGTCAGTGATGTCGAGCAGGACGCCGCCGCTCGTCAGCAAGTGGCCGGCCACGGCCACGGGGGTTTCGGCAGACGAGAAAGACGTGGCGTTCTCGGCAAGCTCGGCCAGGAGGTGGACGACGTCGTTGACAGCGTGTCCGCGGACGGCGATGCCCGGCTGGACGTTCAGCGTCACGCGCTCGTACTGTTCGATCTCGGAGACCGCCGCGCGGAGCACGTCGACCAGAGCGACCGGCTGGTTCCACCGCCGGGACGCGTCGTGACCGGCGAGGACCAGCAGGTTTTCTGAGTTGCGCCGCATCCGGGTCGCGAGGTGGTCCATCTGGAAAAGGCTGGCCAGCCGGTCCGGATCCTGCTCGCCCTGTTCAAGATCGTCAATCAGGCGGATCTGCCGCTCGACCAGCGACTGGCTGCGACGCGAGAGGTTCACGAACATCGCGTTGACGTTGCCGCGCAGCGCGGCCTCGTTGGCCGCTAGCCGCAGGGCTTCCCGGTGGACCTGGTCAAAGGCCCGCGCCACTTCGCCGATCTCGTCGGAGGAGTCGACGTCGATCGGCTCGACATCGAGCGGGACGCCGGCTCCATCCGAATCGCTCATCCGGCGCACGGTCTCCGGCAGCCGGACGCCGGCCACTTCCAGGGCGCCTGACCGGAGTCGGCGCAGCGGCCGGACCATCGACCGGCCGACGACCGTGGTGAGCAGCAAGGCGAGAAGGAGCACGACAAGTACGGCGGCGCCCACGACGCTGGCGGTGATGATCGCCTGCCGCCGCAGCTCCGCGGCCCGGGCAATGGTCGTGCTCACCAGGTTCTGCTGGACGGAGTCGATACCGCCAATGGTGCCCGTCGACATCGCACCGACCCACTCGTTGGCGGTGGTGGGCAACTGGTTGAGTGCCTTGCCGACCTGTCCGTAATGGAGTGCCTGGAGCTCGTAGTTGCCGGCGAAGTCGACGAGGCTGCCGCTCACCGAGGTGGTGTACAGGGCTATCTGTTGCGGCGTCGCGACCAGCTTGTATTGAGCAAAGTTTGCGAGCTGCTCCTCGCGCGCCGTCGTCGCCTGGCTCAGCACATCCGCATCGAACACGGTTCCCCGGGCAAAGGCGTATGCCAGCAAGCCGCGCTGCTGCGAGGCCTCGTCGGCGATCAGCGAGATGAGGTTCAGTGCGCGAACGTCGTTGTTGAGTGTGGGGTCGCCACTGTTGAGCGCGATGTTGTCGTCGATAGCCAGCACCTGGCTGAGGATATTTTCGTACTGATTCAGCACGTCGGTGGGATGCAGCTTGGTCGTCGTCGCGGCGGTACGCAGTGGGTTCAGTCGCTTCAGTAGGTTCCCGATGTTTTGTGCGTCCGTCTGGACCTGGGTCGGGTATCCGGCGCCGATGGCGGCAGCATCCGCGCGCACCTTCTTGACCCACGGGCCCGTGAGGTGCTGATCCTGCACCACCAGCTGGAGGTTCTGCGGGGCACCGTTCGTGAGGTTGGCGTTCGCGTTGTGAGCCAGAATCGCGGCCCGGCCAGATGTGCCTTCGCCGATGTAAAGGAGCGTCTGGTCGCGCTCGGCCTCGAGCCGGGTCGCCAGGCTGGTGACGTCGTAGCTCATGTTCGCGAGTTGCTCGACGCGCTGATACGAGAGCGCGCTCTGCACCGAGGTGACGATGCGCGAGCCACCAAAGATTACTGCGGTGAGTGTGGGGATGATGATCAGCAGCAGGAGCCTGGACCGCACGCGCCAGTTCTTGAGGGAGCCCCGCCGTGGCCCGGTCTTGCGTCGCGGCGGCTCTGCTTGTCCGGCTCTCTGTCCTGCGCTGTCGGCTCCTGCGCTGTCGGCTCCTGCGCTGTCGGCCCCAGCGCGACCACCACTCACGGCGACGGGCTGGCGCCCGACGACCTGACCGGCGACTACCCGGGCGGCCTTCTTGTTTCTGGACGGCACAGTCTCTGAACCCTTCACCTGGCGGCCGGGCTGTGGGCGCTTGCCAACGCGGCACACAGTGCTACCGACATGGCAAACCTCCCAGACAGCGGCTCTTCATCGGGTGCAGTCAGTCACAGCCAGCGCAACTCTAGCTGGTAAGCGGGTAACGTGCGCCAATACATGCACGAATCGGAAAAACCGATGTAACGTGACGTTTGACGGGCCTCCTGGCAGCAATAGGGTACTCTCAGCCGCATCGTCCGTGTTTAGGAAACCTACGGGTTCACTCACCGACCGGCCGGACGAAGTGCGATAAATCCCAACCCGCGCGAGGAGAGTCATGAGGCTTGACCCGGCCGGAAGCCTGCTGCCGAAGAGGAGCCGCCGGGCCGTCCGGGCCCGGGCCCTTCTGGCTGCTGCGTCCGGCCTGGCCGTTCTGGGCGCTGCGGGATGCGGCGGGACCGCCAGCGCGGGCGGGAGCGTCGCCAACACGATCACGATCGCGGCGGTGCCGGGGGTTGAGAATGCATCTATCTACCTTGCCAAGAAAGAAGGCCTGTTCGCTGCCGCTGGCCTAAAGAATGTGGTCATCAAGACCTACTCAAGTGAGGCAGCCGCTCTTGGCGCCCTGCAGAGCGCGCAAGCCGACATCGCGGCGAGCGACTACGGCAGCATTTTCTACCAGCAGGCCCAGTTCCACGATTTGCGGATCCTCGGCGATGGTTACGACGCGGGGGCGGGCGTGCTCGAGATCCTGACCCTTCCTGGCACGCACATCAACTCGCCGAGCGACCTCGCGGGTCAGCAGATCGGGCTGCCAGCAGACTCGGTGCTGGCTGGGCTACAGCACTCCAACAGTACCAACGGGGCCAGCGTCCCGATCAGCCTGGACGCTGCGGCTGCCACGCAAGTGCTCGAGAATTACGTCGGCAACAACGCCCAGCTAGTGCGCTGGGAGCCGATGTCCCAGGCCGACGAAGTCAAGGCGCTCGAGCAGGGCACGGTCAAAGCAATCCTGGTCGGGGAGCCCTTCATTTATCAGGCCCAAAGCCAGGCGGGCGCGGTAGAGGTAATGGACGCATGCAGCGGCTCGACCGCTGGTCTCCCGCTGGCGGGTTATGTGGCCATGAATGCCTGGGTTAAGGAGAACCCAGCTGCGGTCGCCGACTTCCAGCAGGCACTCGCCGGGGCACAGGGCAGCGCGTCGATGACCGGCCAGGTTCAGCAGTTCCTGCCCTCGGCGACAGGGATGAGCGCGCAGACCGCCGATCTGATTACGATCGGCAGCTACCCGACCTCAACCAACGTGCTCAGCCTGGAGCGGGTGGTGCGCCTGATGTCGGGCCTGAACATGATGATCGCGCCACCGCGCGTGCCGCCCATGGTGGTGCACAGCTAGCTGCGCAGTGCCGCCCGGTGCGAACTAGGCCAGCCCGAGCTGCCTGGCGATGACCATGCGCTGCACTTCCGAGGTGCCTTCGCCGATCTCCAGCACCTTGGCGTCCCGGTAGAACCTGGCGACTGGGAATTCATTCATGAACCCGTAGCCACCGAAGATCTGGGTGGCGTCCCTCGCGTTATCCATCGCCGCGTTCGAGCAGGTCAGTTTCGCCAGCGCTGCCGGTGACTTGATCGGCTGGCCGGCAACAAGCCGGGCAGCCGCGTCATACCAGGCGAGCCGCGCGACATGAGCGCGTGCGGCCATGTCCGCGATCTTGAACCGGATCGCTTGGTAGTGCCCTAGCTGATGCCCGAATGCGGTTCGCTCTCCGGCGTAGCGCAGGCATTCATCGACGCAGCCCTCCGCTAGCCCCGCCGCGAGGGCAGCGATCGCCACCCGGCCCTCATCTAGCGTCTGCAGGAACTGGGCGTAACCACGGCCCGGAGCGCCTAGCAAGTTCTCGCGCGGCACCCGGCAATCGGAGAAAGCCAGCTCCCGGGTATCCGATGCACACCAGCCCACCTTCGAGTACTCGGGCCCCACGGTGAAGCCAGGCGTTCCCGCCGGGACCATGATCGCCGAGATCACCGGCCGTCCGGCGGCGGACCCCGCTGCGCTGGCACTCGGTTCCCCAGTCAGGGCCAGCACCGTGACCACGGAAGTGATTGACGTCCCAGAGTTGGTGATGAAGGCCTTGGAACCGTCGATCACCCACTCGTCTCCGTCGAGCCGGGCTCTTGTTCGCATGCCACCCTGGATGTCGGAGCCACCACCGGGCTCGGTCAGGCCGAACGCCGCGAGTCGCTCGCCTTGGCACAGGTCGGGCAGCCAGCGCTCCTTCTGGACGGCAGACCCGAACCTGAAGATGGGCATCGCACCGAGCGCGACGCCCGCTTCAAGCGTGATCGCGACGGACGAATCGATCCGCGCGAGTTCATGCAAGGCCAGGCAGAAGGCGAAGTAGTCGCCGCCCATTCCGCCGTACTCCACGGGGAACGGCAAGCCGAACAGCCCAATCTTGCCCATCCTGGCGACGATGTCGTACGGGAACTCGCCCCGCTCGTAGTAGCTGCCGATCACGGGCGCAACCACGTCGCGAGCGAACTCCGCAACCGTGGACCGAAGCGCCTCCTGCTCTTCATTGAGCGTGAAGCCGATCATCTCTGGATCGTACCGCCGGATCCGCTACCAGCATTAAGGCGCGGTGAGCGCGTCGCGGCCCGTCCTGTGCTTAGCCCTGGCACCAACTTGAGGGGAGGCACGTTAGTCTCTCGTGCGGAGGTTGCTGTGCGGAAGGTGGCCGGGGCCGGGGCCGCCGGGAAGGAGTCCTGGAGGACGTGATGGCGACGATTACCTGTCCGAATTGCGCGGCCGAGGTCATGCCCGACGACCTGATCTGCTTTACCTGTGGTGCCAACCTGCCTCGCATGCCCAGGGATGACGACTACCCGGCACCGACGACGGTCATGCAGGAGTATCTCCGGCCCGACTCCAAGCCGCGCGCCATCTCCCCCGCCGTACTGCGTCTGTCATTCCCGACCGGGAACGTGGAAGTACCGGCTGGCACAACCTTGCTGCTGGGACGTGATCCGGCGGAATCCCTGGTGGCGGCCGCGTTCGCGAGCTTTGAGAACGTTTCCAGGCGGCATGCGACGGTCATGGTGGACGACAGCGGACGCGCCAGCATCCGGGACGAGAACTCGACCAACGGCACGTTCGTGAACGGCGACCGGGTGCTGCCGGGCATCGCAGTCCGACTAGCCGACGGCGACGTCGTGCGGCTGGCCGCCGACGTGTCGGCCGAAGTCAACCTGCCGCGCCAGCAGCCAGACCCGGCCTCGTTCAGCCGCGACTGACTCCGGCCGCCGGCTCCACCGCCGTCCGCAGGCCCGGCCAAGCGGCTCGCTCACTCAGCCTGCTTCAGGGCGAACCACGGATCGCTAGCACCGTCAGGAATGAACCAGGGCCGAAAGGGAGTGCCTGCCTTGCTTTCGAGGCCGCCCGGCGGCCGCATTCCGGCAGTCCGCCGCGGTCGCATGGCATCGGCGACCGCGCTGGCATCGTCGGCCACGCCACGGTCGAGGGATTCAAGATCGTCAGCACGCGGGCCGTCAGGATCTGCAGGCGCAGGCGCTGAGTCCGGAGGGTCCTGCTCCGTACCGGCAGGCACCGCACGATCAAGGTCGGCAGGATCGAGGTGCCGATCTTCGAGGTCGGCTCCCCCGTCCGCTGAAGGATGTCCGGTGGCCAGCCGCATCAGCCGGCCGGGAAGGTCGTCCGGGCTAGGCCTAAAGTCCCGGTCGGCCCGGCGGCCTTCGGCACCGTAGCTAATGCTCTCGGCCCCGGGGCGGTCAGGCGCTCGCACGGGGACGATCGTGGCGCAATCCTGGGGTCGGCGGCAGGCGATTTCGCGTCATCTGCCCGGCCCGGTCGCTGTCCGGTCAGCGCGTTTACGCACCCACAGTCCACTGGACTGCTCGGCCCCACCTGGCCGTAACCTAGGCGCTGTGAGCAACCTGCCCGCCCACTGCGACCCGAGCCTGGCAGGCCGCCGCACGTGATCCACTTCGAACTGAACTGGCAGCAGGCCGCAGGTGCTGCGGCGTGCCTGGCGATCACGAGTGCGGCCCTACGGGCTGCCCGCAAGCCGCGGCTGACCTCGGTTTCGCTCTTCACGCGGGAAACCGCGCTGGTCGTGGGGCTGTTCGCGCTGTGGCAGTACGCGGGCTCGTTTGCCCTCATGGGCCCCGGCGGCGCGCTCGGTCGGGCACGGTGGATCTGGCACGTCGAGCGCGTCGTCAGGATGCCGAGCGAGACTGCCACCCAGCACGTCTTCTTGCCGCATCCGCTGCTGATCCAGTTCTTCAACCTGTACTACGACTTGCTGCACTTCCCGGTGCTGATCGCGTGCCTGATCTGGCTGTTTGTGCGGCATCGCGCCAGCTACGCGCGGTGGCGCACGACTATCGTCGCGTTCACCGGCATCAGCCTGCTCGTGCAGCTCATCCCGGTGGCACCGCCGCGAATGCTGCCGGCCACCGGGCTTGTCGACACCGGCGTGGTCTACCACCAGTCGGTGTACTCGAATGCGAGCGGCTTCAACGCCGACCAGCTATCGGCAATGCCATCCGTCCACGTCGGCTGGGCGATCCTGGTCGCGATCGCGATTATCGCCACGGCGCATGGCCGGTGGCGGTGGCTAGCCGTGCTGTACCCGGTCATGACGACGCTTGCCGTGGTCGCGACCGCCAATCACTTCTGGCTAGACGGCGTCGCGGCGGCGGCCATTCTCGCCATCGTGCTGGGGGCCCAGATCTGGGTCCGACGGCTGAAGGCCGCGCGAGTGTCACCGACCGCGCTGGTCAACCCCGAACCTGCTGACGAGGCGGCGATGGCCGCTCGTCGTCAATGACGATACCGAGGGTGGCCGCCAGGACCGGGGCCACGATCGCGAGCTGACCAGAGCTGATGATCGCGCCGCGCAGCGAGCCGGGATCGATGATCAGGCCGAGCTCGGCGTCACGCAGGTCGGTCCGGTCCATCGTCACTTTGCTGAGATCTACTCTCGAGAGCGCGGATCCCGGAAACGAGCATTCCGTGAGCGTCGCGCCGGCGAAGTCAACATCACGCAGCACGCAGTCG
Source organism: Streptosporangiaceae bacterium (assembly GCA_035472835.1). Lineage (GTDB taxonomy): Bacteria > Actinomycetota > Actinomycetes > Streptosporangiales > Streptosporangiaceae > JAJYUU01. The sequence goes on from DATIOU010000015.1 coordinate 15,839, forward strand.
CGGAACGTCACTCCAGTGAGCCTGGATGCGCGGAAGTTCACCGAGTCGAGCTTGGACCCGCTGAACATGACGCGCTGAAGCTCGCTCCCAAAGACCTCTACGCCGGCCAGAGAAGAGCCGATGACTGTCACGTCGAGCCAGCTGCTCTCGGCGAAGGTCGTCCCGGTGAGCCGTACATCGCGCATCCACGTATCGCGGAGGCTGGCGCGCGCAAGTCGGCCGTCGGTGATCGACACCTGCCGGAACGCGCACTCTAGGAAGCGCGCGTTGGGCATGCGCGGCTCGTCGAACTCGGCCCGCTCGAAAAGGACCGTGTCGTACTCGGTGTCGGCATCGAGCGCGCCTTCGTGCTGGATCAGGGCGTCGGCATAGGGCAGGTCCGCCAGCTCCGGAACGTCAGGCGGCTTCATCGCGGTCCTCACCGGCCCGAGAGCGGGCCAGAAATCGCGCCACGTCGCGAGCCTCGGCTGCCAGCGCAGCCTCGACGTCGGCCGACAGCGGCGCGAACCTGTCGACCGTCACCTGTCCGGCCTGGTACGCCCAAGTCCCGGCTGCGCGGCCAGCCACGAGAGCGAACGGCCGGAACAGCCCGTTCGCTGTCACGACGCCCTGATGGCCGGCAAGCACGTGGTCGCGTGAAGCCCAGCCGAGCAGCACCGCGTCGAAGGCGCCCAGCAACCGCGGCGACGGAAGCCGGTGGTGGTCCGGTGGCGAGTTGGCCAGCTCGGCTAGGCCGTCGGGTCGCTCGCGCAGGTCGCGGCCTAGGGCATGCAATCCGCGCCGCATCTGCCCCAGCGGCAAGCCCGCCCATTTGGCCAGATCGCGATCGCTCGCCGGACCGTGCCCGGCTAGGTAACGCCTGGCGAGCTCGGCGAGCGCGGTGTCGTGATCGAGCTCCCGCGGCGGGGAGCCGAGCCAGTCGTTCGCACTCACGTAGGCGTGCTGGACGCCGACCAGCGGCCCGCGCACCGCGATCCCCCGCAAGCTGGCCAGCATCAGCACGTGCAGGGCAACACCGCCGTCGCGCGGCAGTCCAGCGCTGTTGATCCGCTCGGCCAGCTGGGCCCGGATAAGCGGGCCGTCTGTGCGGAGTGCCCGCTCGACGACCGCGACGCCCTTGTCGGCTTGGTGCTCAGACACACCGAGACGCGCCAGGATGCGCAGGCAGCCGACCTGGAGCTGCGGCTTGGCCACCAGCTTGTGCAGCCACCAGTAGTCCTCGCTGCGCACGAGGTGCAGCGTGCCGCGGTTCAGCCACGTAATCAGCAGTGACCTGTCCTCGGTCAGCGCGCGGTCCACGTCAGCCGCTGTCAGCCCGGCGCTGCGAGACCGCACCGCCAGCCTCGCCCCGCGCGGATCCTGGCCCTGAATCGCCACCAGTCGCTCGACGACGTCGACCGCGCTGCGCGCCGGCTCGCCGGAGAGCAGCTGGGCTGCGAACCGCCGAGCCTGGACCTGCTCGTCGTGGTCCGCGGGCTCGCATGGTGCCTGCGCCGGCACGTGGCCTCCCTCCAGAGCGATCTCCCCATCATTCCAGGCACCACCGACAGGTGGACTCTTACAGGGCAGCAATACTGAAGTAAGTGCTTGACTATCTGCGCGCTGACCCGCATACTCAAGTACGTGCTTAACCAAATCACTGACCTGGACAGGGTCTTTCAGGCGCTCGGCGATCCAGGCCGGCGGCGGATGGTTGAGCAGCTGAGCCGGGGGCCGGCATCGGTGAGCGAGCTCGGCAAGCCGCTGGCCATATCCCTGGCCGCGGTGGTCCAGCACGTCCAGGTGCTTGAGGCCAGCGGCCTCATCCGATCGCATAAGGCCGGCCGGACCCGGACCTGCTCCATCAATCCGACCGCGCTCAGGTCGGCCGAGAGCTGGATAGCCGAACGTCGTTCCCTCTGGGAGCGCCGTCTCGATCGCCTGGGTGATTTTCTCGCCGACGCCGAAGACGCGGCTCAGCCCGACTGAGTCAGAACCAGTCAATCAGCGACCAGATCCGAGGGAGAATCTCGTGACCGGCCGTTTCGTAAACCACGCGACCTTTGTCATCGAGCGCACGTACCCGGCCGCGCCCAGCAGGGTCTTCGCGGCCTGGGCCAGCAAGGACGCCAAGGCCACCTGGATGGATGACCCCGACTCCAAGTCGGACGGCACTGAACCGGAGCTCGACTTCCGCGTCAGCGGACACGAGCGATTCGGGGCCTGACGCCGGAGGGCACGACTTATCGGTACGACGCCACCTATTACGACATCGTGCCGGGCGAGCGCATCGTCTACAGCTACGAGATGTACAACGGCGATACGTTGTCTCCAGATACGCGACCGGGATCAGGTCGCCCGGTTTGCGCCAGACTCGAGCGACTCGAGACCGCCCGCTAGCTGCCGCCCGCCACCATCGACGATCCCGTCTGCACCCCGACCCGGCAGTCAACCCGTCCTACACTGGGAACGGCCGAATGGCAGGAACGCAGCATCTCGTGCGTTACGGGGAGACGTTATGGCGGCGGATGGAAACCCAGGCTCGATCCGGGCGTCCGACAGTGATCGCTCGCGGGTCCAGACGGTACTCAACGACGCATTCGCCGAGGGGAGGATCACGCGCGAGGAATGGGAAGAGCGGGCGACCACGCTCGGCGGACCTGTAACGCACGCCGAGCTCGCCCGGCTCACTCGCGACCTCGTGTCCCAGCCGCAGCCGATGCCGCCCCCGCCCGCTCCGTACTTCCCGGCGCCCGCATACCCGTCCACGAACGGCATGGCGATCGCATCACTTGCCTGCGGCATCGGCCAGCTCGTGGGCGGTCCGATCGCGGGGGTAGCGGCGATCATCCTCGGCCACCAGGCACGCCGACAGATCCGGCTGACCGGCGAGCAAGGCGACGGAATGGCGGTCACCGGCCTGGTATTGGGCTACATCGGCACGGTCCTGGCCGTGCTCGCCCTGGTGGCGCTTGTCGTCGGAGTGGCCGTGGTGCAAGGCGGCGGGGCCAGCGTTGTCCACCTCAGAGGAGGCTAAACGTCACCGGCCGGGACGACCCCGTTCCGGGCCTTAAAGCCTTTCGCTGTCGAGCGACGCCATCCCGTGAGCGTCGTAGCGATCGCCCGCCACGGCCGTGGCAGGCACTGCGGCCTCGATGGCGGCCAGCTCCTCGGGGGCCAGAGTCAGGTCGAGAGCGCCCAGCGCCTCGGCCAGCCGGTCCCGGCGCTTGGTCCCGATGAGCGGGACGATGTCACGGCCGCGCGAGAGCACCCAGGCAATGGCGAGCTGCGCGGTCGTCACGTCGTGGCTGACGGCAATCTGCTCGAGCGCTTCGAGCAGGTCCAGGTTGCGGCGCAAGTTGTCGCCCTGGAACCTGGGGAACCTGGTCCGCGGGTCCGCCGCAGTGATCGCCCGCGCGCTGTCGGTCGAAAGCAGCCCGCGAGACATGACCCCGTAGGCGGTCACGCCGATGCCGAGCTCGCGCACCGTCGGCAGGATCGCCGCCTCGATGCCGCGGCTCATCAGCGAGTACTCGATCTGGAGCCCGGCGACGGGGTGCGCCGCGGCCGCCCGCCGGATAGTGTCCGGGCCCATCTCGGAAAGGCCGAGGTACCGCACATAGCCGGCCTGAATCATCTCGGCGATCGCACCCACAGTTTCTTCGATGGGAACGTGGCCGTCGAGCCTCGCCGGCTGATACACGTCGACGTAATCGGTGCCGAGCCGCGTCAGCGAGTAGGCGAGAGACGTCTTCACCGCGGCCGGGCTCGCGTCGAACCCGAGGAACGCGCCGCGCGGGTCACGCTGGCCACCGAACTTGACCTGTATGAACACGCTGGACCTGTTGACCCCGCGCAGCGCGTCGCGAAGCAGCAGCTCGTTGTGGCCCATGCCATAGAAGTCGCCGGTATCCAGGAGCGTGATCCCGGCGTCGAGCGCGGCCCTCATCGTCGCGATGCTCTCGGTCTCGTCGGCGGGCCCGTAGATCCCGGACATGCCCATCAGCCCGAGGCCAACCCGCGACACCTGCGGGCCGCCGCGACCAAGCTCAGTGAGCTCCATCAGGGCCTCCGTTGGTCGCGAGGTAGACCGGCTCGCCCTGGACGTACGTCGCCAGCACGCCGGTACTGCCGATCTCGGCCGCCGGGTGCGTGAACGGATCGCGGTCGAGCACGACCAGGTCCGCCAGCTTCCCGCGCTCGATCGAGCCGGTCTCGTCGTCGAGGTGATTCACGTACGCGGACCCGATCGTGTAAGCAGCCAGCGCTTCGGCCAGGTCCAGGCTCTGATTCGGCAGGAACGGCTCGGCCTCAGCCCCGGTCGCCCCTTGCAGCGAGCGGTTCACGGCGACGTGAATTGCGCGCAGCGGGTTTGCGCTGGTGACCGCCCAGTCGCTGCCGGCCGCCAGTCGCGCTCCGCCGCGCAGCAGGTCGCCGAACACGTACTGCCGCTGCGCCCGCTCCGGACCGATGAACGGGATCGTCAGCTCGTCCATCTGCGGCTCATGCGCGGCCCACAACCCCTGCATGTTGGCGGTCACGTCAAGCGCCGCGAAGCGCGGTACGTCGTCAGGGTGCACCACCTGGAGGTGCGCGATGTGATGCCGGTTGTCGAGCGTGCTGCCGCCTGGCGCAGCGCCTCGATTCGCCAGGCGCGCGGCCTCGATTGCGTCGAGTGCCTCGCGTACGGCTCGATCGCCGATCGCGTGCAGGTGCACCTGGAAGCCGAGCGCGTCGAGCTGGCTCACGTAGTCGCGGAGAGCAACCGGATCCACGTGGGATAGGCCGCTGCCGTGCTCGTGGCAGCCAGTCGGGTCGAGGTACGGCTCAATCATCCCGGCGGTGAAGTTCTCCGCGACGCCGTCCTGCATGATCTTCACGGTGTTGGCGCGGAACCTGGGCGCACGGCCCCGCTCGCGCCGAGTCAGGATGTCGGGCAGCTGCTCGCCATCGCGGGTCCGGTCCCACCACAGTGCGCCCTCAACTCTCGCTGTCAGCTGCCCGCTGGCCGCGGCGGCCAGATAGACAGGCAGCGGATCCGGGCTGCCGAGGTAGTCGCCGACGATTGCGTCCTGCCACGCAGTGATGCCGCGCGCGTGCAGATGCCGCTGCGCGAGCAGCAGCCCCGCGAGGCGCTCCTCGATGGACAACTCAGGCAACAGGCCGCCGATCAGGTTGGCGGCGCCCTCGTGGAGGGTGCCCTGAGGGGCGCCGTCCGGCCCGCGCTCAATCCGGCCGTCAGGCGGGTCGGGCGTCCGGGCCTCGATGCCGGCCAGTTCGAGCGCACGGCTGTTCACCCAGGCGCCGTGCCCGTCGCGGTTCGACAGGTAGGCCGGCCTTCCGCCGGTCACCGCGTCGAGCGTCTGCCGGTCCGGGGTCCCGCCCGGGAACCACTCCATGCGCCAGCCGGAACCGGCGATCCACTCTCGGTCAGGATGCTGCTGGGCGAAGTCGCTGATCCTGGCCAGCGCTTCGGCCAGGGTCGCCGCGCCCATCAGGTTGCAGCCGATCATCGTGATGCCGGCGAACGCCGGGTGCACGTGGGCGTCCTGGAAGCCCGGGAGCAGCGCGCGCCCACGCAGGTCGATGACCTCCGTGGCCGGCCCGATGAGGTCCTGGATGTCGCGATCGGAGGCGGCCCCGATAGCCTCGATCCGGCCGCCGACCACAGCGACGGCGCTGGCGGGCCGCCCGTCGGCAGCGGGTGCCGGAACTATGCGGCGCCTGCTGGGGTCGGCTGTGTACACCGCCCCGCCGGCGAATACGACCTCCGCCTGCTGCCCCATGCACGCCCGCCTCTCAGTTGCGCGTGGCACTACCTTGTCACGCAGGCATTGTCTGTATTGCCGGCATGCCGGCCATATCGCGTTTCGGGAGCCGCGCGGTAGTGGCTCGAGGGCCGCGCGCCCGCCGGCTCGAGGGCACCGCTCGCCTGGGATCGGGCATTTCAGGCACTCTCCTCCAGGGCCTAGAACGGTTGCATGAAAACTCCGACCAAACTGGAGTTTCGACTCACACGTTCGCTGTGGATCTTGAAAGCCGGGTGCATATTACGCAAACTGGGCGAACTACTAGTCGCCAGAGGGGCTAGCCGGCTCCGGCCAGCGGGCAGCGCGGATCGCTGGCGCAGTGAGGACGACAGCGCTGCTGACGGTGGCGTAGGCCGCCGCGAAGGCCAGCAGCCTGGCTGGGCCGACGAGGCCGGCCACTGGGCCGATCACCGCGTACCCGAGCGAGCCCAGCGCGTAGGAGCCAGTAAGCGCGAACGCGGTAGTACGCGCGAGCATCTCTGATGCCATGCGCTGCTGCATCACTGTCGTCCAGTACGTGCCGAACAGCGTGCTCCCGCACCCGGCCGTCACCGCCGCCGCCACGACGACCAGCAACGGCGCGTGCAACGCCAGCGCGAGGCACGGGAGCGCGTAGCCGAAAGTGCCAGTCACCGCGACCACTAGGGGCCGCCGGGGCCTGCGGCCCACCAGGGCGAGGCCCATCAGTACCGAGCCGCCCGCAATCGACGCCGCGATCAGGCCCCAGGCGCCAGCGCCGCCTAGGTACTGCCGCGCAAGGATGGGGCCAAGCAGCAGGTACGGCGCCCACGTCAGCAGATTGAAAAGCGCGAACTGTGCTGTCGTCAGCCAGAGCCACGTTTGGCTACGGAACATTTTCCAGCCATCAGCAAGGTCGCGCCACGGTGACTGGCTGGCCGGGCGCGCAGGCGCAACCCGGATCAGCGCCAGGGAAACGACGCTGACCCCGAAGCTCGCAGCGTCGAGCAAGATGACGACTGCCGGGCTCGTTAGCGCGATCACGATCCCCGCGATAGCGGGACCGGCTACCCTCGCCGCCGACTCCGCGACGCTCAGGAGCGCGTTCGCATCGGGCAGCTTGTCGCGCGACGCCATCTCCGCGCGCAGGCCTCCCAGAGCCGGTCCGAAGATCCCCTCGCCAGTCCCGAGCACAGCGGCGAGCACGACGAACAGCCAGATCGGCGCCGGGCCGGCGAGCAGGACGGCTGCCATCGTGGACTGCACCGCCAATCGGACAGAGTCAGTGATGACCATGACTGGACGCCTGCCAACCCGATCGGCCAGCACTCCCCCGCCGAGCATGACGACTACCTGCGGGACGACGATGGCGGCGAATACGTAACCCAGGTCAGACACGCTCCCGCCGCTGCCGAGGACCGCGAACGTCAGCGCTATCGACGACATGGCCGACCCGAGCAGCGACGTCGCGTATCCCGCGTAGAAGATGCGGAAATTGGGCTCGCCCAGCGGGCCAAGCCTCCGCCACCGCGAATTAATGGCCGGGCTAGAATGGTCATGAATTGATTTACTGCGATTACCGGCGGGCGTGATGTCGATTTCAGACACGCAATATACAATGCCAACGCAGGCCTGATATGACAAATAAAATACACAGCCTCTTGAAGCACGTCATGCCAGGCCAGTGGTCTACTGCCGCAGTAAATTCGAAGCAGTTGCTACGTCGGCACTGCCGCGTAGAATAAATCGCGCGGGTCCCCAACAGAGATGATTTACTGCGGCCGCGTGAACGGAGGCGCACGACGTGGTTGAGCTAGCGACTGCCGATCTAAAGCCAGTCGAATACGCCGTGGCTGTCGAGCGGTACCTGGCCGAGGCTCACCTCGGCGCAGGCTCGCGCCGGGTTTACCGGATCTCGCTGACCGGCTGGGCTTGGCCACTGGTCGGCCGGGTGCGGCCAGCCGGCGTGAACCGGCGCCGAGCGATCCCGCCTGTCGTCCCGCTGGCTGCGCTCGATGACGATGGCGCAGGCCCCCGGCTGGCAGAAGCTGTTACCGCCCGGCTGCGTTACGCCGAGGTGCGCACCGTCAGCCGGGAGCTGTCGGCGCTGCGCAGCGCGATCGGCTGGTGGCTGCGCCGGGACTGGATAGCCACAGATCCGACCGCGGCGCTCGCGTGGGGCCGCGAGCGGCCAGCCGCCGCACGGACGCTGACGAACGCGGCGGTGGGAGCGTTGTTCCGCACGCCCGCAGGCCTGCGCGAGCAGGCGCTCTGGCACCTGCTACGGGACACAGGCGCAAGCGCCGAGGCAGTCCTCAAGCTGGACGCAAGCGCTCTTGACTTCCGGGCCAGGCGGGCCAGAACTGCCGACGGCGCTGTCATCTACTGGAGCAGCCGTACCAATGACTTGCTTTGCTGGCTGCTAGCGGGGCGGCGGCAAGGGCCGGTATTCCTGACCGACCGCCGCGCGCCAGACGGCACGCCAGCCGCCGATATCTGCGCATTGAGCGGCCGGGGCCGACTGTCCTACCGGCGGGCAGCCGAGGTCTTTGCCGACCACACCCGTCCGCTCGACCAAGCTGGCCGCGGTTGGATGCTTCATCAGCTCGAGCCGCGAGCTAGCCGCTCGTGACGGCTATCCGAGAGCTGGCTAGAGGCCTGAGCCAGCTGCCAGCTCGAACACGGTGTACGGCCGGCCCGGGCCGACCTCTTCCGTGCTGATTACCGCATCGGCCGGGGCCTCCTGCCGAATCGCGGCGGCGAACTCGGCGGCCTGGTCCTCGTTGTTTGCGCCGACGACAAGGAAGCGCCAGCGGCGCACGACTGAATAGCCTTCATCCGCGAGCCGGCCTGCCAGGGCGACCGCTTCACGGTGCGACTCGAGCTGGACCCGGACTTCGAACAGCGCGACTCCGCCCGACACCGACTCTCTGCTCTCCTCGGCGTCCAGCTGCTGGTGCTCGGCCCGGACTTCCGCCGGGGTGCTGGGCAGTGGCAGGTCGGCGGACTCCCATTCCTCTGCTACCGGATGCCATCGCTCGACTGTGTAATCCGCGCCGATGCCATGACTCGCTAGCAGATCGCTGACCGACTGCTGCGCTGCCGCCGCGGCGTCTTGCGCGTGCGTGTAGAGGAACAAGCTGTTCCCGCCATCGGTGCCGACCACAACGCGCCCGCCGAGACGCGCGTGCACCTCTTCCTCGACCGTGTGGGAGCTGACGTGCCGGACCGCCTTGCCTGCCTGATCGCCTGCGTGCAGGCGCACCGTAACCCGCCAGTCGTTCGCATCGGTAGTCGCCCCGTCGGCCGGGGTGGTGTCCCCCGCCTGGCTCTTGTCATCTGTCACGGGCGTGAGCCTACTCCGTGCCGCGAGCGACCAGGCAGCACCTCCAGGCGGACCCGAACAGGGCACATGGCGCCGTGCTGCGGGCTGGCAAGTGGACCAGAAACTGTGGCACAGTGCCCGCATGGCTACGGTTACCACTCGGTACGGCGTCGTCAGCGGCGAGTCGGTCGAGGGGGTGACCAGGTTCCTCGGCGTGCCATACGCGGCCAGCCCAACCGGCCCGCTGCGGTTCATGGCACCGGAGCCGCCAGAGTCGTGGGACGGCGTCCGGGAGTGCACGGCGTTCGGCCCGACGCCGCCGAAGCCCGACTATGTGGCGCCGTTCGACGTCCTCCTGCCCGAGCCGAACATTCCGGGCGACGACTGGCTATCGCTGAACGTGTGGACGCCGGACACCGGCGGGAGCGCGCCAGTCATGGTGTGGATCCACGGCGGCGCGTTCGCTAACGGCAACTCCGCCGTACGAATGTACGACGGGCGCGCGTTCGCCCGCGACGGGGTGGTGCTGGTCAGCATCAACTACCGGCTCGGCATCGACGGGTTCGCGCTGCTGCCGGACGCGCCGCCGAACCGCGGCCTGCTGGACCAGGTAGCGGCCCTGGAATGGGTCCGCGACAACGTCGCCGCGTTCGGTGGCGACCCAGCGAACATCACTATCTTCGGCGAGTCTGCGGGCGCTATGAGCGTGACCACGCTCCTCGGCATGCCGCGCGCCCGCGGCCTGTTCGGCAAGGTCATCGCCCAGAGCGGGGCGGCGCAGGCCGGCGCTGACCCGGCCGACGCGCAGAAGGTCACAGCCGAGCTGAGCGCGGTGCTGGGGGTCGAGGCTTCGGCAGCGAACCTGGCCGGCCTAGACCTGGACAAGCTGGTCGCAGCGCAGGCGGCCGTGCGCGACGCCATGGCGGCGGCGCCGGACCCAGCGCGTTGGGGCGCCAGCATCGTCGCGACGTCGATGGCATTCATCCCGGTCATCGACGGCGACGTGCTGCCAGTTCACCCGCTGGCGGCGCTCACGGCTGGTGAAGGTGCGGGCGTAGCGCTGCTCGCGGGCACGAATACCGCGGAGTTCCGGCTGTTCTTCGTGCCGAACGGGATGGCCGCGATAGTGACTGACGAGAACTTGCCCGTCTTCCTGGCCGGGCTGGGCATCAGCCCGGAGACGGCTGTCGTCTACCAAGCGAACCGGCCTGGCGCCAGCCCGGGCGACGTGGTCTGCGCGCTGGTGACAGACAGGTTCTTCCGCAACCCGATGTTCGCCGCTGCGGAATCCCGCCTCGCGGCCGGCGGCCTAGCACCCACTTACCTGTACGAGTTCGCCTGGCCGAGTCCCATGCACGGGCTCGGCGCCGCCCACGCCATGGAAATCCCGTTCGTCTTCGACAACCTTGCCCTTCCGGACGCCCAGATCGCGATCGGAACGGAGCCGCCAGCGGACCTAGCCGCCGAGATGCACGGCGCGTGGATCCGATTCGCGACGACAGAGGACCCGGGCTGGCAACCGGTAGACGAGAGCTACCCGGTCATGGTGTTCGGCGGCCCGAGCGGCCCGGTCGTCGCGCTCGACCCGCGCGCCGACGAGCGGCATAGCTGGCCGGCCTGAGACGCGGCATCGGACCTGGCGGGCTTGACCACTGCAGCCTCCGTTGCCGGCGACACTAGAAATATGGCCCTGATCCCGCGCGAGTACATGGCGCTGCCGGGCGGCGGGATCAAGCGGGTCTACAGCGTCGAGATGGCTGACGGCAGCGTCGCGCTAGGCGATCACGAAGCTTGGCTTGCCAGCCGGGCAGCTCGGTGTTCTTGCGGCCGGGTCTGCCGCGGCTCAGGTCGGACCTGCGGCCTGCCCGAGTGCATCGCGCGTCTCGCCCGCGTCTAGGGCCGCTAGCGGCACGCCCCCGGTCCCGGCGGATTCACAGCGGCCGATTCACAGCGGCGGAGCCTCTGCGTAAGTGCAGGCTGGAGGCCGCATGGGGGCGGAGCCTTCGGCCCCGATACGGATTCGCTGCTAACGACCGGTTAAAAACGCATAAACTCGTCGAGATCGCGCTAAGCAGACCAAGTCCTCGAGGGGCCGCATGGATGACCAGCAGGCTGTGATCGCGAGCCTGCGAAACGCCGTGGGGGCGCTCCCGGACGACCTCGCGCTCCGCATCCACCTGGCCACCCTGCTTCTCAGGACCGGGAACCGCGACGAGGCGGTCGGGCACCTCGGTGCCGTGTTGCGGGCCGATCCCGGCAACGCTCAGGCGCTTGGTCTGCTTGTCTCGATTTCGCCCGCCGCGCCAGCCCACCCAGGCACCGCGCCAGCCGACCCAGGCACCGCGCCAGCGGACGCCTCGGCGCCGACCGAGTTCAACTGGACCCAAGCCGAGGCGGAACTGCGCGACGTGCTGCCGCCGATGTTCGTAACCCCGGACGGCGCGGCCGACCAGCCACAGCATGCGCGGCCGGACGATGTGACCGCGGAGACCGCTGCCTACGACGCCGAACGGACTGGCCTTCGACTCGCCGACGTGGCCGGGATGGCCGAAGTCAAGGCACGCCTGGAGGCAGCGTTCCTGGCTCCGATGCGTAACCCGGAACTCCGCAAACTGTACGGCAAGAGCCTGCGCGGCGGCCTCCTGCTCTATGGCCCGCCCGGCTGCGGCAAGACCTTCATCGCCAGAGCGGTGGCCGGCGAGCTCGGCGCCCGGTTCATGGCCGTGTCCTTTGCCGACGTCGTCGACATGTACATCGGTTCCAGCGAGCGGAACATTCGCGAGATCTTCGCGACCGCCCGCCTGAACGCACCCTGCGTCGTGTTCCTGGATGAGGTCGACGCCATTGGGCAGAAGCGCAGTCAGCTCCGCAGCTCGCCGATGCGCAGCACGGTGAATCAGCTCCTGCTCGAGCTCGACGACGTCACGGGCGCTAACGAGGGCGTTTTCGTCCTGGCTGCGACGAACCACCCGTGGGACGTGGACAGCGCGCTGCGACGACCGGGCCGGCTGGACCGGACACTGCTCGTGCTGCCGCCCGATGAGCACGCGCGCGAGGCAATGTTCCGTTTCCACCTGCGCGATCGGCCGGTGGCCGGCATCGAGTTGGCGAGCCTGGCCGCCCGGACCGACGGATATTCGGCTGCGGACATCGCGCACATCTGCGAGAGCGCGGCCGAGCTGGCCCTGCTCGACTCGGCCCGGACCGGTCAGGTTCGGATGATCGGCCAGGACGACCTGCTCGCCGCGATCGCCCAGGTCCGGCCGTCTCTGGCCGCGTGGTTCGACTCGGCCCGCAGCGTGGCTCTGTTTGCCAACGAGGGCGGCAGCTACGACGACCTGGCCGCGTACCTGAAGAAGCGGAAGCTGCTGTGACGTGCGCCGGCGCGCAGGGCGGCTCAGTGCGCTGCGACCGCTATGGCTGACAGTCTGGCCGGTGATCTCAGCCGGGCCAGCGTGATGATCGATCTTGGTCGGTACACCGACGCGACCACCCTCCTGGGCTCGGTTCTTGCGTCCTCGCCTGGCAGCAGCCGGGGCTGGTGCCTGTTCTCACGGGCTCAGCTCGGCGGCGGGAACGCGGCCGAAGCCGTCGCTGCCGCGGCCCGGGCGAGCGCCCTGGATCCAGCCGACGACTGGCCTTACCGCCTGGTGAGCACGGCGCTGATGGCGCTTGGCCAGACGGCCGAGGCGGTGACGGCGGCGCAGGAGGCGCGCAGGCTGGCCCCGCATTTCTGGCGGTCACACGTGTGTCTGGCGCAAGCGGCCACCGCTGCCGGCAAGCACGAGCTTGCCGCGCAGGCTGTTGTGACAGCGCTCGCCCTGGCACCCGATGTCGCGGACGTACACGTCACCGCCGGGAAGGCGGCGCTGGCCCGCGGTGACCTGCCTGAGGCTCGGCACTGGCAGGAGTCCGCCCTCGCGATAGAGCCGACGCACGGCGGAGCGATCAACGAGCTGGGGCGGATCAGCCTGCGCTCTCGCGACGCGAGCGCGGCCGCCGCCTACTTCCTGCGGGCGGCCAGGTCATCACCCGGCACGGGCGTTTTCAGCCGCAATTCCGAGCTGGCCCTTGGCCGCGTAGCGCTGCGGCTGACGGTGTCAGCGACCCTGATGGCTGGCATGGCCGCCTGCCTCGTCCTGGCCGCAACGGCCGGAAACGCAGCGCTGGCGATCGCGTGCGGCTTGCTACTCGTCCCGCTGGGGATGCGGAGCTCCAGCGAAATCTGGCGGCTACCCCCAGAGGGGCGCCGCCACTTGATCCGGCTGGTACGAGCCCGATGGGCCCGGATTGGGAACGGGGCCACCTGGCGCTAGTCTCGCTGGCCCGCTCGGCCCGCCGCCAGCGGGTCACCCCGCCCCGCCGGGCGGAGGCGGCCGCAGCCGCCTCATTCCCTGGCATCAGTCGACGATCCGGCCTCCTAGCCGATCACCCGCGTGGCAACTAGGCCGCGCATTCCCGGCAGACTGGCTGGCCGCTCCGGTTGTCGGCAAGCTGGCTGCGGTGATGAACGAGGAAGCAGCTCGAGCACGTGAACTCATCCGCTTGCCGCGGAATCACCCGGAACGAGAGCTCCTCGTTTGAAAGGTCAGCACCAGGCAGTTCAAGCGACTCTGCAATGTCGTCGGGATCGATGTCTATCGCCGTCGAGGACTTGTCCATGCGCCGCGCCTGCAGCTCCTGCAGGCTGTCCTCAGTGACGTCGTCGTCTGTCTTCCTCGGGCTGTCGTAGTCGGTAGCCATCTCGGCCCTTACCCCTCCATCTTTACTAACCTCGTCGCGCGCTTGTAACGCTCGGGACGGCTCGGTTGTGCCCGAATCCGGCGGGGAATTCTGCCACGTCCGGAGGGTCGCTACACCTACCATGCGCACTTAACTCGCGCGTGTCGGAGGGCTGAACTGCCGAATTCGGCAGCTAACGGACTAAACCGTACGTCGAGATGCGTGGGTTGAGTACTTGCGTCATCTTTTACTCCGAAGTAACTTAGTTGATTCAGGCCACTGTCCAGCACAAACGTGCGTATGGTACGAACCGCATCACAGGTCGCACGCTGCATGCCTACGCGGAGTCCCGGCAAATGCCTCACCCAGCGCCACTGAGCTCCGCCGATCCCAGGCGGATCGGTCGGTATCGGCTGACGGCGCGGCTGGAGGGCATCCCCTCCGACGACCCGATCTTCATCGGCATCGGCCCGGATGAGGCGCACGTGGCGATCACTGTCCTCGCGGGCGACTGGGCGCTGGACGCGGCGGCCAGGGACAGGTTCGCCGAGGAAGCAGAGGGTGCCAGGCGCGTGCCGCCCTTCTGCGCAGCTCGCGTCCTCGACGCCGGGCTAGATGGTGCCCAGGCCTACCTGGTCAGCGAGTACATCTACGGCGAGTCGCTGCTCGAGCTTGTCTCGGCCGACGGCGTCCGGCGTGGCCACGACCTCGAGGCCTTGGCGATCGGCATGGCCACCGGCCTCGCCTCGGTGCACCAGGCGGGCCTTGTGCACGGCAACTTTGGCCCCGAGTTCGTCGTGATGGCGCCAGACGGAGCGCCGCGAGTGGTCGAGTTCGGCATCACGCCGCCGTATGGCGCGTCGACCCCGTCCGCCGACATGCTGGCTTGGGCGCAGACCGTCATATTTGCCGCTTCCGGCCACCCGCCGGCCAGCCCGGAGGATCTCGATGTTCTCCCTGAGCACATCCGCGACCCGGTGGCCGGTTGCCTTGACCCGGAGCCGGGCGCGCGGCCAGCGGCGCGCGCCGTCGTGCAGAGCCTGCTTGGAACCGATGAACTGCCGGCCGGACTGCTCGCCGAGGGATCAAGGCGGGCTGTCCGGTCAGCCCGCTCCGCCCATGGCCCGGGGCCAGTTGGCCAGGGCGGTTACGCGAGCGCTGGCTACGCCGGTAGCGGTCATTCCGGGGCCAGTGACCGGCCAACCCTGATGCGCCCGGCCTCGGCCCGCTGGCAGTCTCGCGCGGCCCACGATGCCGACGGCTGGCCTGCCGATCACGACACCGGGCCGAGGCCGGCCTTCCGGCGTTCCCATCCCGGTACTCGCCGCGCATCCCGGCGCGGTAGCTGGCTCATCGGTGCAGCGGTGGTGGCATTGATCATCGTCGGCGCGTTCGCGACGCACGCGCTGCTCAGCAACAGCAGCCGCGCCGCGAGTGGCCAGCTGTCGGCAGACACCGGAAAGACCAGCAAGGCGAGCGGACCCCCAGTCTCGGCTTCGCCGAGTCACACCCCGGATACGCCGTCCGCCTTCATCGGCGCCTGGTCCGGCGTCGTCAAGCAGCCGCCAACAGATACCTACTACGTCAACGTCACGCTCTCGGCCGGGACGTCGCCGGGCACGGTCAGCTACGCGGCCACGGGGTTCAGCTGTTCAGGCTCGCTAACCCTGACGCAGGCGAAGCCGCAGCAGCTGCTCCTCAGACAGGGCATCATCCAGGGACAGTCCAACTGTGAGAACGGCCAGGTCACGATCACGCTGACCAGCTCGAGCAAAATCTTCTTCAGCTTCCACAGCAACGGGCCGACAGCCTCTGGCAGCCTCACCAGGCAGGCGCACTAACCAGTCGAGGGACTCCCTATCTGGCGGGCATAGCTGCCAGCAGGTCGTGCAGTAGGCCAAACAATGCTGGATGCGCGGCGATCGTCATGGCCTCTCCCGCGGGTGCACCGTTGAGACCGCCCATCGCGGCGCCGGCCTCACGCGCGATCAGGCCGCCAGCCGCAATGTCCCATTCGTGGACACCCTGCTCGTAATACGCGTCAACACGCCCGGCCGCGACCGAGCACAGATCGTTCGCGGCCGACCCGATACGCCTGATATCGCGCACTCGAGGCAGCAGAGCGGCCACGACCTTGCCCTGGGCCAAACGCTTCGGTGCGGCGTACCCGAACCCTGTGGCCACCAGGGCGCTCGCGAGAGGGACGCCAGCGTTACACGCAAGCCGCTGCGAACCGCCGGGTTGCCAGCCGGACTCCAGGAAGGCACCGCCGCCGAGCGTCGCCCAGTACATGGCCCGCTGCAGCGGGACGCAGACTGCCCCGGCCACCGCCTCGCCCTCGACCTCGGCGGCGATGCTCACCGCCCAGTCCGGCAATCCGTAGAGGTAATTCACGGTGCCGTCGAGCGGATCGACGATCCAGCGCAAGCTGCCCTCGCCAGTCTCGCCGCCCTCCTCCCCCAGAATCGCGTCCCCGGGCCTGGCTGCCTCAAGCCGGTCCCGGATGAGCTGTTCGGCGGCCCGGTCCAGCTGCGTCACTACGTCGGTCGGGCTCGACTTGACCTCGACGACCGCAGCCTGGCCGTGCCGCGCAAGCAGCAGATCCGCGGCCTCGCGCGCGACATCCCTGGCGAGTTCGGCTAGCGCCAGCGGATCCGGCGTCTGTGGCCCGTCCTGGCCCGGCTCGCTCATGGGCGCGCCGGGCGAGCGGGCGCTGATCCGCAGCAGTCAGCCGGGCACGAGTCCGGACCCGCGCCGAGCACGCCGAGCGCCAGTGGAGCGGTGCCGTCAAGGCGCTCGCAGACCAGGTCCGTGATCATCGACACGAACCTGGGATTAGTGCCCGGCGTCGCGGCCCTGGCGAACGCGAGGCCCAGCCGATGCGCAGTCTGCGCAGCCTCGACGTCGAGGTCGAACTTGACCTCCATGTGGTCGCTGACGAAGCCGACAGGGACGCTGACGACAGCCCTGGACCCGGCCGCCGCGCGCGCCGCGAGCAGGTCGTTGATGTCAGGCTCAAGCCAGGGCTGCCAAGGAGGGCCGCTGCGGCTTGAGTACGCCAGCAACCACGGCCGTTCATACCCGACCTCGGCCGCGACCAGCCTGGCCGCCTCAGCCAGCTGAGCCTGGTAGGCGCCACCGGCCGGCCCGCTGGCCTCAGCCATAACCAGCGGGACGCTGTGCGCGGTGAAGACCAGGTCGAAGTCGGCCTGGGTATCGTCCGGCAGCGACCTCGCGGCCGCCGTCGTCGCGGCGGCGAACGAGGCGATGTACCCAGGGTGGTTGAAATACTGGCGGATCTTGGCCACCTCAGGAGCGCCGTCGCCGACCTGCAGCTGGGCAGCCTCGATGTCGCCGCGGTATTGCCGGCAGCTAGAGAAGGAGCTGTAGCCGGACGTGACGAACGCGAGCGCCTTGGTGACGCCGTCGGCCGCCATCGTGGCCAGCGTGTCGGCCAGGTAGGGATGCCAGTTGCGGTTGCCCCAGTAGACCGGCAGGTCGACCCCCCTGGCTCCGAACTCCGTTCCGACGGCCGCGATGAGGTCGCGGCACTGCTGGTTGATCGGGCTGACACCGCCGAACCGGTAGTAGTGCTCGGCTACCTGCTGGAGGCGCTCGGCCGGGATGTTGCGCCCGGCAGTGACGTTCTGCAG
Organism: Streptosporangiaceae bacterium; assembly: GCA_035472835.1. Taxonomy (GTDB): domain Bacteria; phylum Actinomycetota; class Actinomycetes; order Streptosporangiales; family Streptosporangiaceae; genus JAJYUU01. The sequence goes on from DATIOU010000015.1 coordinate 33,286, forward strand.
GAACGGAATGACCTCATCCGGCTGTTCCGGGCCGCCGAAGGAGACGAGCAGGAACGCGTCATAGGGGGCCATGTACCTATCCAATCAACCCGGGCGAGCCGCCAGGCCAGCCGGTTAGCGCCGTCCGGCCCGCCAGCGCAATCCGGACGGCGAGCGCCGTCACGCCAGCCGGCCCTCATGCCCGCTAGGGGCTAGGGATAATTGGCCGCGTACTGCGCGGCTAGTGACAAGACCTCACGGACGTACCAATCCGCGTGGTTGTAGTCGAAGATCGCCTTGTAGAGCGACTGGCCGCCAGCAGCGGCGCCGTTCGCGCACAGGAGCCTCGCGGCGGCCGGAACCGCGTCGAACGGGTTCATCACGTTCGGCGGCCCGGTCTGGCCGAAGCCGTCGATGCCCCAGGCCGCCCACGTTGCCGGCATGAACTGCATCGGACCGAGCGCGCCCGCGCTGGACGGGCCCATGTTCTGCCCATCCCCGCTCTCGATCTGCCCGATGGCGGCCAGCACTGTCCAGGACAGGCCAGGGCAGTAGTCAGCGGCCGAGGCCTTAAAGAGCTGGATGTAGTTGGTCGGCACCGTTCCCGTCGGAACTGTCGCCACTGGCAGCTGGCTGCGCAGCACCTCGATCCGGCCGCTCGGGCCAAGGACGCTCGTGACGGTTGCCTTCAGCGTGGTCAGGCTCACGCCGGGCGCGCTGATGAGGCCGGCTACCTGGCGGACCAGCCCGAGGCGCGCCGAGGTCGCTTGGTTCACCATGAGATCGACGCCAGTCAGGCCTAGCTTGGCCGCGATGCCGAACTTCACGACCCGCGAGGACGCGCCGACGAACTGGTAGTCGTCGCCCGGCACGAGTCCGTGGCTCGTGGCTGCGCTGGCCGCGGCCACGAACTCGCCGCTGCTCAGCGCGTTCCAGAACGCCTGGTTGGACGCCGTCGCCAGGGGCACCCAGGACCGGAACGTGTCTGGATTAACGCCGATCACGTTCATCTGCTGGCCGCCAGCGGAAACCCTGGCCCCGTCGAAGGTGATCATGTTCCGCACGCCGCTGATCTTGCGCAGGCCCGCGATCTGCTGCGCGGTGAGCCCGTTCGGCGCCACGATGAGCACATCCGGGAGGATGATCTGGCCGAACGAATTTCCCTTGCCCGAAGTAGCACCGCCCGACCCTGTGAGCGCGACCTGACTGGCAGCCCGCCCCGATGTCCCAGCCGGCATGGCTGGCTGCACGGGCTCATGGCGCTGGGCTGACGCCTGGCTACGGCTGGCGGCGCCGAACGCACTGGTTGCGTGCCCGGCGTAGACCACGAGGCCGAGCACGCCGACCGCCGCCAGGGCCGCCAGCACCTGCACGCCGCGGCGGCTGCGGATCCGGAAGCCCCCGGCCGGGCTGCCGGTGCGGCTGCCTGAGTCAAGGACAGATGCGGGCATACTCCCGTCGGCCGGCTGCCTGGCAGCCGAGCCTCGCCTGAGCGCTCGGTTGATTAGCCGCGGGATGCGTCTCATGACGCCAACTACCCTAACTTCCGGGCTGTCCAGGCGCAGGAGGCCGCCGGGCGAACGTAATCCGAACAGATTCGATACGTGCTGCCCAGATGCTCCTGCCAGCGGCGGCAAGCCGGCCTGTCAGCAGCACGCTGTACGGTCAAGACGGAGGTAGCACCCGAATGACGCAAGTCCCCGCCGGGCTCGATGCTGGGCAGGTTGAGCCGCGCGAGCCGGAGACCGGCGGCAGTCAGCGAGCTGGTGCCAGCTACCTCGTGTTGCTGCGCTTTCCGGGCGCGGCGCGGTTCTGCGTAACGGCCATGGTGGGCCGGGCCCCGATGGCTATGTTCGGGCTCGGGACCGTGCTCCTGGTCGCCGCGACCACCGGCCGGTACGGCTTGGCCGGTCTGGTCGCGGGCGCCGGGTCTATCGGCTACGCGATCGCAGCACCTCAGGTGGCCAGGCTCGCGGACAGGTTCGGGCAGCAGCGCGTGCTCCGCCCGCTCGTCGCTGTCTTCGCTGGCAGCTGCGCTGTGTTCGTCACCTGCGTGGAGCTCGGCGCACCGGTCTGGGTTCTGTTGATCACCGGTTGTGCCGCCGGCTCCTCGATGCCGTCGCTCGGCTCGATGGTCCGGGCCCGCTGGAGCGCGCTCCTCGACGGCACGCAGCTGCTGCACTCGGCTTTCGCGCTGGAGTCTGTCGTCGACGAAATGATCTTCGTGGTCGGGCCGGCGCTGGTCACTGCCCTCGCCACCGCGCTGCCTCCGGCGGGCGTGCTGCTGTGCGCGGTGCTGTCGGTGACCGGGACCCTGCTGTTCGCCGCGCAGCGCCAGACGGAGCCGCCTATCAAGCCAACGGCCGACCGCGACGGGCGGGCCGTGAGCAGCAGCCGGCTTCCGGCACCGGGTCTCCTGACGATGACGCCCCTGTACCTGTGCCTCGGCGCCATGTTCGCGTCGATCGACCTCAGCACCGTCGACTTCGCCCAGCGCCAGGGCCATAAGCCGCTGGCCGGTTTCATCCTCGGCACCTACGCGCTGGGCAGCGCCGTCGGCGGGCTCTGGTACGGCTCAAGGGCATGGCGAGCGCCGGTCGAGCGCCGGTTCGCGGTGACGCTGATCCTGACAGTGGCCGGGGTCGCCACGTTCTGGGCGCAGCCCACCCTGATAACGCTGGACGCCGGAATGCTCATCGCCGGCCTGACGATATCCCCCACGCTTATCGCCGGCTACAGCCTGATCGAGCGCCAGGCGCACGCGTCGCGCCGGACGGAAGCGATGACGTGGCTGTCGTCAGCGATTTCGATAGGGGTTGCTGCCGGTTCGGCCGCATCCGGACGGATAATCGATGACGCCGGGCCACGCTGGGGTTACGGATTTGCCGCCACCTGCGGGGTGATCACTGTCACCATATGCCTCGTGGGGCTGAGGAGGTTGCGTGCGGCGCCCGAGAGGCAAGCGGCACAATGGGCCGATGCGTAGCGACAGCGGATCCGCTGGATCAGCGTGGCACAACTGGGCGGGCAATGTTGCCGCGAACCCTCGCCGCATCGCTGCGCCCGCCACGGCCGCTGACGTAGCGGCGGAAGTCCGCCAGGCCGTCGCAGACGGCCAGACGATTCGCATGACAGGCAGCGGTCATTCGTTCACGCCCACTGCCGTCGCCGACGGCGTTCTGCTCCGCCCGGACCAGCTGACGGCGATCAGGTCTATAGACGCCTCCGCCGGAACCGTCACAGCCGAGGCCGGCTGCCGGCTGCACGTTCTCAACGCGCAGCTCCTGGCGCGCGGTCTCTGCCTCGCCAACATGGGCGACATCCAGGTGCAGACAGTCGCAGGTGCCACGCAGACCGGCACCCATGGCACGGGACGCGACGTCGGCGGCATGGCGGCGCAGGTGGCGGGCCTCGAGCTGGTCCTCGCCGACGGCCGCGTCGTCACCTGCTCGGCCGAATCCCCCGATGGCGGCCTGACTGGTCCAGGTGGCGGCCCAGCCAGCCTGTTCGACGCGGCCCGCGTCGGCCTTGGCGCGCTGGGCATCGTGACGGCGCTGACCTTCAACGTCGTTCCGGCCTTCCTGCTCGAGGCTCGCGAGGAGCCCATGAGCTGGTCGCGGGTGATCAGCGAGCTCGACGAGCTGACAGCGGACAACGAGCACTTCGAGTTCTACTGGTTCCCGCATAGCGAGGGCTGCCTGACCAAGCGCAACAACCGCAGCACCGGCCCGCCGCGGCCGCTGCCGCGGTGGCGCTACCTGCTCGACGACGAGTTCCTGTCCAACTCGCTGTTCGGGGCAGCCAACCAGGTCGGCCGGCGGATCCCGGCCGCCATCCCGAGGATCAACTCGGTATCGGCTAGGGCGCTCGGCTCCCGGACCTACGTCGACGCCGCCTACAAGGTGTTCACTAGCCCTCGGCGCGTCCGGTTCAAGGAGGAGGAATACGCCGTCCCGCGTGCCGCCTTGTCCGACGTGCTGGCCGAGGTGCGCTCGCTGTTCCAGCGGCGTGACTGGCGGATCAGCTTCCCGATCGAAGTACGCGTGACGCCATCCGACGACGTGTGGCTGTCCACGGCCTACGGCCGCGACAGCGCCTACATCGCGATCCACGTCTTCCACTCCGCGCCGCACGAGCAGTACTTCAACGACGTTGAGGCCGTGATGACGTCTGTCGGCGGCCGCCCGCACTGGGGGAAGATGCACACCCGCGACGCCGACTATCTGCACGGAGCCTACCCGCGGATGGCGGAGTTCGTCGCGCTACGGGATCAGCTCGACCCCGACCGCCGGTTCGGCAACGCCTACCTGCGCCAGGTTCTCGGCTCGTGATCCCGGCCGCCGGACAGCTGCCGGCGCATGGCGCCTGAGCATCTGCTATCCCAGCGAGAGCGGCTGAACAAGGGACTCGGGCCCGTGCGCGACAATGGAGTACGTGCGATTCCTGAGTGAGCCAGCCCACGACCTGACCTATAGCGACGTCTTCCTCGTGCCCAAGCGGTCCGGGGTAGGATCCCGCCTCGACGTCGACCTGGCGACAAGAGACGGCAGCGGCGCGACTATTCCGGTCGTGGTCGCGAACATGACGGCCGTCGCCGGCCGTCGTATGGCTGAGACCGTCGCCCGGCGGGGTGCCATCACGGTACTCCCCCAGGACATTCCCGTCGATGTCGTCGCCGACGTGATTTCCTGGGTCAAATCGCGCGATCTCGTGCACGACACGCCCCTTACGCTCGGGCCGACGGCGACGACAGGGCACGCGCTGAGCCTGCTGCCGAAGCGCGCACACGGCGCGATCGTCGTTGTCGGCGACGATCGCAGGCCGCTGGGCATCGTCACCGAGGCTGACTGCAATGGCGTCGACCGGTTCACCCAGCTGAGCCACGTGATGTCCACCGAGGTGCTGACATTGCCCGCGGGCACTGATCCGGAACGGGCCTTCGGCGTCCTCCACGACGGACGCCATCGCGTTGCGCCGGTCGTCGACGCGGCCGGCCGGTGCGTGGGCATCCTGACCCGAACCGGCGCGCTGCGCGCGACGCTCTACCAGCCCGCCGTAGACACCAATGGCCGGCTGCGCATCGCCACCGCACTCGGCATCAACGGCGACGTCGCCGGCAAGGCCAAGCTGCTGCTGGACGCGGGCGCGGACCTGCTGGTCGTCGACACCGCACACGGCCATCAGGACAAAATGATCCAGGCGCTGCGGTCCGTTCGCGAGCTGAGCCCGTCGGTACCGATCGTGGCTGGGAACGTGGTGACGGCAGCCGGTGTCGCTGACCTCGTCGAGGCCGGCGCGGACATCGTCAAGGTTGGCGTCGGACCTGGTGCCATGTGCACGACGCGGATGATGACAGCTGTCGGCAGACCACAGTTCAGCGCTGTGCTCGAGTGCGGGGCGGAAGCTCGTCGGCTTGGGCGCCACGTGTGGGCCGACGGCGGCGTCCGGTACCCGCGCGATGTCGCGCTGGCGCTCGCCGCGGGCGCGGCCAGCGTGATGATCGGCTCCTGGTTCGCAGGCACGTGCGAGTCACCGGGCGATATCTTCCGCGACGCTGACGGCCGCCTGTACAAGGAGAGCTTCGGCATGGCCTCGGCGCGCGCCGTCAGGCTGCGGGCCGCGGCCGACTCGCCGTTCGAGCGCGCTCGGAAGGAATTGTTCGAGGAGGGCATCTCGTCCTCGCGCATGTACCTGGACCAGCAGCGGCCTGGCGTCGAGGATCTGCTCGACACGATCACGGCCGGTGTGCGCAGCGCTTGCGCTTACGCGGGCGCCGACAATGTCGACGACCTGCATGAACGTGCCCTCGTCGGCATCCAGGGCGCCGCGGGCTACGCAGAGGGAATGCCGCTGCCCACCAGCTGGTAGCACGTCCGAGCCTGACCAAGGTCATGACGGCGATCGTGGTCTTGTCGAGCGGTGACCTGCGCCGGAAGATCAAGGTAACCGGCGCCGCGGAGCAATTTGCCGCCGAGCACTTCGCGACCACGGCCGGGCTTTACGCCACGGCACGCAGGCTCGGCATGACGCACACGCACTTCGCGATCGTCGACGGACTCCCCTGGCCTGCTCCGTCTGCGACGTACTCCAGCTCGCACGACCTGATCATCATGGGCGAGGCCGCTATGAAGCTGCCGGGCTTCCGCGCGATGGTCAGTCAGCGCAGCCACTGGGTGGCGGCCACCAGCGAGCATCACGGCTACTACTGGCGCAGCACCGACCTGCTGCTGACGCAGTACCGCGGCGCGATCGGGATTCGCTCGCGGCTAAGCGACCGCGTCCGGGCTGGCCCGTACTGTCGTCGCGGTCATCCCCCACCTGGCTATCCGATCGAGCAGCGCTGCGCTGGCCGACGACTCGGCGTGACCGAGTCCCGGCACGATCCACAGCTCCTTCGGCTGGCTCGCCGCCTGGAACAGCTGGTCGGCGTGGTCGGCCGGGAAGTAGTCGTCTCGGTCCCCGTGCACGATGAGCAACGGCGTCGGGGCGATCCTCGCGGCCGCTTCCGCCGGAGGCAGCGGCACCGGATCCCACCGGCCCTGGCTGATCCGGGTCTTCATGACGTACTTCGCCAGGACTCGCCCGAGCCTGTGCTCGACCGCCCAGTGCACCCGCCGCATAGCGGGCGTACCGCGGTAGTACCACCGGCCAGGCCCGCTGACAGAAACGACCGCGTCGACGCCTCCGATCAGGCCAGCATGGCGGAGCACGATCGACGCACCCATGGAGAATCCGACGGCGACGACCTGCTCGTAGCCGAGATCGCGCATGTACCGGACGGCCACATCGAGATCGTTGATCTCCTTGTCCCCCAGCGTGGTGGCGCCGCCCGACCGGCCGTGCCCGCGAAAGTCGAAAGCCACGACACCGCCGTGCAAGTTGAGGTGGTTGGCGATCCGCCAGACATGCGGCCAGCGCCAGTGCAGGGTGAACCCGTGCGCCACGACGAAGCCCAGGCTGCGGTCACCGGCCAGGTGAACTGCCTCGATCGGGACGCCGTCGTCGGTGATCAGGATCTCGGCCTTTGCCACGGGCTTCGTCATGCCCCTATTGTGCGTGACCATTTGCCCAGCCTCAGCACGAGGTCTTCCCTGGCCGCGTCCCGCTGCGGCAGGCTGGTGCCTGCCAGACAGCGCCGCCTGCCTACCAGGAGATGATCATGGGAGTGCTAGACCAGCTCATCGCTGCAATCCAGTCCGACGCGATCCAGGTCATCGACCTGACGGCGAGGCTGGAGTCCACTACGCCGGTGATCCAGCTGCCACCGCCGTTCGCGAACACCAAGCCCTTCACGCTGCAGGAGGTAAGCCGCTACGACGAGCGCGGCCCCGCGTGGTACTGGAACGACATCAGCACGGGCGAGCACACCGGCACCCACTTCGACGCGCCCGTCCACTGGATCACTGGACGGGACCGTGAGGATGTCGCGGACGTGGCGCTGACCAGCCTGATCGCGCCGGCAGTCATGCTCGACTTCAGCAAGCAGGCCGCCGCCGACCCGGACTTCCTGCTCGAGCCCGACCACGTCAGGGCCTGGGAGTCCGAGCACGGCCCGCTGCCTGCTGGCGGCTGGCTGCTGTACCGGACCGGCTGGGATGCAAGATCTCACAGCCAGCAGGAATTCCTCAATGCCAGCGAGACCGGGCCGCACACGCCGGGCGTCTCCGTCCAGTGCGCGCGCTGGCTCGCCGAGGAAGCCCCCGTCATCGGCATCGGCGTGGAGACCGTCGGCACCGATGCCGGCGCGGCGCACTCTTTCGACCCGCCATTCCCGTGTCACTCGGCCTTGCTCGGCGCCGGGAAGTTCGGACTGACGCAACTACAGAACCTCGCGGCGCTACCGCCAAGCGGAGCGGTGCTGCTCGCCGGGCCCCTGCCGATCGTCGGCGGCTCCGGCAGCCCAGCGCGCGTGCTGGCGCTCGTTGAGCGGTCCTGATGCTCGTCACCGATGCCGTCGCCAAGGCACTCAGCTTGCTTGGCGCCGACACGGTCTTCGGCGTCGTCGGGAGCGGCAACTTCCACGTGACCAACGCGCTGATTGCCAACGGCGCCAGGTTCATCGCGGCGCGGCATGAGTGCGGCGCGGCGAGCATGGCCGACGCGTGGGCAAGGCTCAGCGGCCGGCCCGGCATCCTGAGCGTCCACCAGGGACCTGGCCTGACGAACGCGCTGACCGGCATCACGGAGGCAGCCAAGGCCCGCACGCCGCTGCTAGTGCTCGCCGCCGATGTGAGCTCGCAGGCCGTGACGTCGAACTTCAGGATCGACGTCGGTGCTATCGCCGCGGCGACCGGCGCGACGCCCGCGCGTCTCGGGTCGGCCAGCCTCGCCATCGACGACGCTGTCCGGGCCTACCGGCTGGCCCGCGACGACAGGCGCACTGTCGTGCTTGCCATGCCACTGGACGTGCAGGCAGGGCAGTGCACCTGGCCCGGTCCGCCGGAGCCCGGCGGTGCAGTACCGCGCCCGCCGTCAGACCGGCACGCAGCCGAGCTGGCGGCAGCGCTCGCGACTGCAGCTCGCCCGGTATTCATCGCCGGGCGCGGCGCGCGTACGGCCGAGGCGAGATCGGCCCTAGAGCGGCTGGCCGATGGCTGCGGCGCCCTGCTCGCGACGTCTGCGGCGGCTAAGGGCCTGTTCCGCGGCAGCCCCTGGGATCTGGATGTCAGCGGCGGCTTCGCCTCGCCGCTCGCAGCAGAGCTGATCACCGGCGCCGACCTCATCGTCGCGTGGGGCTCCTCGCTGAACATGTGGACCACGCGCCATGGCAGGCTGATCGGACCCGACACCAGGGTGATTCAGGTCGACTGCGACGCAGGCGCGATCGGCAGGCACCGGCGCGCGCACCACGGCGTCGTGGGCGACGTCGCGCTGACGGCGCGTTCTGTCACTGCGCTCCTCGAGCATGAGCCGCGCGAGCCGCTGCCGCCTGACGGTGGGACTGACGACGTCATTGGCCCGGGCTATCGATCCGCCGGGCTGCGCAAACGACTGGCCACCGAAGTCCGCTGGCGCGACGTCCCGTTCGAGGACGAGAGCGACGGCGACCGAATTGATCCCCGGGCCCTCACTATCGCCCTGGACGACATGCTGCCTGCGGAGCGAATCGTCGCCGTCGACTCAGGCAACTTCATGGGCTACCCGAGCATGTTCATGTCCGTGCCCGATCATGACGGGTTCTGCTTCACGCAGGCTTACCAGTCGATCGGGCTCGGGCTTGCGTCGGCGATCGGCTCCGCGATAGCGAGGCCGGACCGGCTGACGGTCGCGGCTCTCGGCGACGGCGGCGCGCTCATGGGCATCAGCGAGCTCGAGACCGCTGTGCGGCTGTCGCTGCCGATGGTCATCGCGGTGTACGACGACGAGGCCTACGGCGCGGAGGTGCACCACTTCGGACCGGACGGGTTCCCGCTCGACACTGTCCGATTCCCGGCGGCCGACATCGCAGCCATCGCGCGCGGTTTCGGGTGCGACGCCGTGACAGTCCGGAGCACGGCGGACCTGGGACCGGTCCGCGATTGGCTGGAGTCGCGGACCGGTCGTCCGATGGTGATCGACGCCAAGGTCACGTCGGCGCACGGGTCATGGTGGCTCGAGGAGGCATTCCGGGGCCACTAAGCGGGCAGCCGCAGAGTCCGGCTCTGCGACTGCCCGATATCAGCCCGGTGGACTGCCCCTCCGGGGCCCCCGCCTTAGTCGCTAGCCACCTCGTGGGTTACGAACGGATCGTCAGGAACTCCTGGCCCGCCGTCGGATGTGCCCGCGCCAACCATCACCGGGATGCCGCGGTCTTCTTCCTCGTTCGGGTACGCTTCCTCGCCGTGCGCGGCCATATCGCCGATCAACAGCTCGGCGTCCGGCATGCGCAGCGGCGTGAAGAACTTGATGGCGCGCAGGATCACGAACGTGATGACGCCGTCCCAGACGATGACCGTCAGGGCCGCGCCTGCCTGGATTAGCAGCTGCCTCGGGTGGCCGTAGAACAGTCCCGACGTCGTAACGTCTGGGTTCTTGCCGAGACCCAGGTAGACGATCAGCTTCGGATCGGCGAGCAAGCCGACCAGGAGGCCGCCGAACAAGCCGGCGAAGCCGTGCGTGTAGACCACGCCCAGCGCGTCGTCGACCTTGTTGAATGGCCAGACTTTGCGCGGCAGGTAGCCAAAGAGCGCCCACACCAAGCCGGAGGTAACAGCGCCGATGACAATGGCGCCAACGCCGTTCACATAGCCGGCGGCCGGGGTGATGCCGACGAGACCGCAGATCATGCCGTTGACGCCGCCGAGGAACGTAGGCTTCCGGTTCTTGCCGAAGCCCATGTCGAGGATGATCCACGTCATCATCGCGACGGCCGTGGCCAGGTTCGTGTTCACCACGGCAGCCGTCGCGTCCGCGCCAGCGAAATACGGGTCGCCGCCGTTGAAGCCGTTCCAGCCGAGCCACAGGATGCCTGCACCGACGGCGATGAAGAGCAGGTTGTTCGGGACTGCCTTCGCCCGGTCGCTGGCGAGCCTCGGACCGACCATAGCCGCCGCGACAAAGCCGGATACACCAGCTGCCAGGTGAATGACGTAGCCACCGGAGAAGTCGAGCGCGCCCTTGCCTGCCCAGAACCCGCCACCCCAGAGGAGGAAGGCGTTCACGGCATAGGCGAACGTGATCCACAGCGGCACGAAGATCAGCCAGACCTTGAACTTGATCCGGCCGACGACGCTGCCGATGAACAGGATCGGCGTAATAGCGGCGAAGACGAACTGGAAGTAGACCAGCGAGCCCTGCGGGAATCTGAACTTCGGCATCAGCCCGTTAAGGAGCGGGATACTCGCTTGCCCCTGCTCAGCCGATGCGCCGACCACAGTTCCCGGCTTCCCGATGAACGTATGAATCCAGGGCTGGCCGAAGCCCATCTTGAATGCCCACAGGACCCAGACGATAAGCGTGAGCGCAAACGCGGAGAACACCATCATCATGGTGTTCACAGCCCATTTGCGCTGGACGATGCCGCCGTACAGGACCGCGAGCGCGGGGATGCTCATCAAGCCGACGAGCGTGGCCGCTGTCATCTGCCAGGCGTTATCGCCCGAGCTGAGCCAGCCGAGATAGGGGTTCACTCTCCGCCTCCAGAGGCTGAAGCGAAGGGCTGCCGGGTAGCCAGGCGTCGGCGACCAGCACGGTCCCAGCCGACCGCTTCGGGTTCTGTCAGGTACGGTTCATGTCTCCCACGCCCTCGTTTCCGGCAAGTTTCGTGACCGTTACGCCGACCGCACAACGCGTCCTAGGGCGCCCGGCCGTGTTAAACCTTTGTTACGCCAGTCCCGCTGACCCGGCACCACGTGACCCGACCCTCCGGGCTGCAGATCGAACCCCACCGCTCGGCCAGTGCATCGACGAGAAGCAGGCCGTAGCCGTGCTCCGCGTCGGCTGCGGAGATGACCGAGACACACGGCTCTGACGGGCCGCCGTCGTCGCTGACCTGTATGAGAATGCCGGCCCGGCCTGCGCACAAGACGACGGTCACGCGCCCGCCAGGCTCTCCTGACCGGCTGTGCATGACCGAGTTCGTGACGAGCTCACTGATCAGCAGCATGGTCGTCTCGATCGCGGGATGCTCGTCGCCAAGAAGCTCGCGCGCGAGCTGACGCGCTGCGCGCGCCGACTCCGGCGTCCCCGGCAGGACGGCCAGCATCGGCGCACGCGGGTCGGCAGGCGACGCGGCCGAGGCCATCGTGGTTCCGGTGGTGAAGTCGCGCGTCGAGATCATGTCGATGCTCCGGTTGAGCGCTGAAGCCCAGGTTGCGGGTAAAAGGCCTGAACACTACCGAGTTGCGGTGATGACCATAACGAGGTCGCCATTACCGCTGTGTTGCCTAGCCGTAACCGCCGCGCTCCGGTGAGGTTGACGGATCATCATCGCAACCATTAGATATCGGCACGAGGGACGTCTATTTGCGCCTTTCCGCTGGAAGCAGGCAGCCAATGGAGTTCAGGATCCTCGGCCCGCTGTACGCCGATGCCTGCACCGGCTCGGGTCCGGCGGTCATCAGCCAGCCGCTTCTGCAGTCGGCGCTGGCGGTCCTGCTACTGCGGGCGAACAGGCCGTGTCCGCGCAGCATGCTGATCGAGACGCTCTGGGGCGCCGAGCCGCCGCGCGCAGCGGAGGCGGCACTTCGAGTGTGCGTCAGCCGCCTCCGCGGTTGCCTGGGCGACTGTGCGCCGCGCCTCGACAGCGTCGGGCCGCCCGGCGGGCGAGCGCCAGGACACCGCCAGCAGCGCGGCTACATGATGACGGTCCGGCCGGGCGAACTCGATGTGGATGAGTTCACCGACCTCGTCGCACAAGGCCAGGCCGAGCTCGATAGCGGCCGGCCGCGCGCGGCGGCCGCGTCCTTCGTGCAGGCACAGTCGTTATGGGGCGACCCGCCGCTGCCCGACTTGCCCGACAGCGAGGTCATCGCCGCGCCGGTAGCTCGGCTCAAGAACCTGCGGCAGGTCGCGATCGACGCACTGTTCGACGCCCGGCTTGCCGCCGGCGAGCACGAGCAGGTGCTCGGTCAGCTTCGCGCCGCTGTGAGTGCGACTCCGGGGCGCGAGCGGACGTGCGCCCAGCTGATGCGCGCCTATCACGCGCTTGGCATGCACACGGAGGCCCTTGACGTCTATCAGCAGGCGCGCGAGGTGACTCTGGAGCAACAAGGCGCTGAGCCAGGTCCGGTCCTCGCTGTGCTGTATCAGCGCATCCTGACGGAGGAGCTGACCACTGACAGGCAGGCGCGCAGCGGCACGCGCGCTGCACGCGGCCTGACCGTGCCGGGCTCGCAAGCACCCGCTCCGCCTGCCGAATTCACGGGCAGGTCAGCCGCGACCGCTCACATCGTCGAGCACCTGAGCGGGCCCGGCGTCCCGGTCGTGGTCGTCAGCGGCGCTCCCGGCATCGGCAAGAGCGCGATCGCGGCGGTTGCCGCGCTCCAAATGCGACGGCGCTTCACCGACGGCCAGATCTATGCGGAGCTCGGCGGTGCCGAGCACGCGCGCGATCCCCAGGCAGTGCTGGCCGACGTCTTGCGGAGCGTGGGCATCCCGGCCGACACCATCCCGCTCAGAGGTCCTGCGCGGGCCGCGATGTATCGGTCGGTGCTGGCTGGCCGAAGGATTCTCGTCATCGCCGACGACGCCGCGTGCGCCGCTCAGGTCCGGCCGCTGATCCCGGCGGCGGGCGGAGCCGCGGTGCTCATCACCAGCCGCAGCCCGCTCGCGGGCGTCATCGGCGCCCGCCAGGTTCATCTTGACGGGCTCCCTCCAGACGCCGCGCTGGCGTTGCTCGATGCGGCCGCTGGTCCCGGCCGGACGGCCGCAGACAGGGCAGCTGCCAAGGTGGTGGTGGCGGCCTGCGGGGGGATGCCGCTCGCCATTCGCGTCGCCGGCGCCGTCCTCGCGGCTCGGCCTGGCCTCGCCCTAGCCACCTTCGCCAGCGACTGCAGCAGCCATCGCGTGCTCGACACACTGCAAGTCGAGGACACTTCGGTGCGTGCCGCGATCGGCAGCAGCTACCGGGCACTCCCGCCAGCGGCACGGGCCGCGTTCTCGCTAGCGGCAGCGCACCTGCCCGGCGACATCCCAGCGGAGGCCCTGACCGAATTCGGCCAGGGCGACGTGGGCGTCGCGGACACGCTCGTCGCCGTCGGGCTGCTGGTGCCTGCCAACTTCGAGGTATCCGGTCAGCGCTACCGAATGCACCCGCTCCTGCGCGCCTACGGGCGTGAGCGGGCTGGCGACCACGCCAGCGCCGCTGCGGAGGCCAGCGTGCCCACGCCAGGTACGGGCCACGACGACGACCTTGGCCGCGCCCGCGCGCAGGCCTAGTCCCAGCGCCAGTAAAAGCCAGTGACCGACCTGTCGAGCGAGCGCAGATAGCGGTGCACCGAGTGCTGGCTATCTAGCGCCGTCGGCTCCTGATCGATGACGTCTCCTTCGACCCCATCCCAGCGAGCCCACCACACGCGGGCCGGCAGCTGATCTGGATGAAACGCGACCCTGATGTCGAAGTTCTGGATCTGACGCATGCCCGCGCGCCGGAATTCACGCTCGGCCGGATCAAACGGATCACCGGGATAGCGGAACGTGGTCCAGTATTCGAGCGTCAGGGTCTCGCCGAGCTCGAGCGACCGGCAGAGGATGATGTCGGTCGCGAAGACATCGTCGCCGATTGGCCGCACCTCTCCGGCGAGCTGCTTGCAGCCATGTCCTACGTCAATCGTCAGCACGTTGGTGTCGCATAAGAACGGAATGCGGTCGAGTCCAGGTCCGGTTGCCTCGATGACGTGGAGGGTCCGGACTCGATCGACACGCCGGTCCGCACCAACCCAGACGTGGTCGTGCAGCGAGATCGTCTGGTGCCGCCGCGGCCCGAGGGCGTGGTCGACATCCCGCTCGGCCTGACTGCGCATCGCGCGCTTTCCGGACAGCACGCTGATCCTCGCCGTTCCGGCCCGCAGCCGACGCAGGCGATCGGCCTCGTGCTCGGCGAAGCCGAACGCCGCAACGAACAGCTCGAGAGTTCGCGTGCTCAGCTGAAGGCCAGCGAGCGCGCCCGAGACCGTCTCGCCGAGCTGGTAGGGCATGACCTGGGCGTCGCCGGCGTGGCCTGGAACCGACCGGAGCCGCTCAGCGATCACCTCCGCGACGGCCATCTGATTGATCACGTCGTCCCTGGGCCGCGCGACAAGGTGCTGCCACGCATCGCGGTAGCGGCCAGGCTTCAGCAATAACTGCCGCAGATACTCTGCCGCTGCTCGCTGACCATCGCTCTGCATAACATCGCTCACAGGCGTGCTCTCCCCGCGTCGCGCTACCGGATTTGCAGTGCAATCGTAGGTCGTTGCGTCCCGTAGCCACGCCGTCGCCGGAAGGCTAGAGAGCCGACAGCCTCAGCTCTCCTTGGCGTCCCACTCCCAGTAGAAGCCCGCCACCGTCTTTTCCAGCGAACGCAGGTAACGGTGCACAGAGTGCTGGCAATCGAGTGTGACCGCCTCACGCTCGAGGACTCGCCCGTCGGTGCCGTCCCAGTGCGCCCACCATAGGCGCGCCGGCAACTGGTCGGGATGGAACTCGATCCGCATATCGAGGTTGTCGACCTGACGCATGACGGCCCGACGGTACTCGCGTTCGGCAGGGTCGGCTGGGTCCCCTGGGTAGCGATACGTGAGCCAGTATTCGAGCGTCAGCGTCTCGCCCAGGTCCAGGGTGCGCGCCAGCAGGATCTCGGTGGCATACACGTCCGGGCCAATCCGCTGGATCGCGCCACTCAGCTCCTTGCAGCCCTGACCGACCTCGAGTGTCAGCACGCTGGTGTCGCACAGGAACGGGATCCGGTCCACGCCTTGCGAGTTCGCCTCTATGACCTGCATGGTCCGCGCACGGTCGATGCGCCTGTCGGCCCCGACCCAGATGTGATCATGCAGCGAAAGCGTGTGGTGCCGTCGCGGTCCGAGCGCCCGGTTGACTTCCGCCTCGGCTCGATCGGGAACGCCGTGCGTCCCCGAGATCACGCTGATGCTGACCGAGCCGTTCCAGAGCCGCCACAGCCGGCCGGCTTCATGCTCGGAGAAGCCAAACGCCTCGATGAACAGCGCCAGCGCCGGTCGGCTCAGCAGGCGCCCGGTGATCGCGCGCGAGACCGTGTCCTTCAGCTGATGCGGCGTGACATGAGCGTCCCTTGGCGTGCGCGGCGCGGACCAGAGGTGACGAGCAATGACTTCCGCCACCGCGAGCTGGTTGATGGTGCCTTGCCGCTCCCTGGAAACGTACTGCTCCCAGGACTGTCGGTAGCCCCCTGGTTTCTGGAGCAACTGCTGGAGGTAAGCCGAAGCCGCCCGGCGGCTGTCTGGACGGGTAGTCCTGCCACGAGGCACTAGCTCTACACCGGCATACACCGGCCGGCCTCAATGACAGTGGCGGCCGCGCACGCCGTCGCGGGCGAGCCGATCGCGATGCTGACGGTGCCGGCGGTCGCCTGACTGGCCGTGATCACAGTCAAGCCGAATGCGCTAGCTGGCAGCCCGCCACTGGCCGCGAGCACACCCACCCGAATGCAGATGACCTTCATTCGACTGCCCTCCTGGCTCATCCGCGCGAATGAACCGAAAGCTCGTACTTCTGCCACGTGCGCACAGATAATGCCAGCTTAAGGGTACAAATAGGGCCCGTCAATGGCTTGAAGCGGCATCTGGCCAGGTCAGCGGCATGCGGTTAGCCGGCGCCTGGTCCGCCGCGGTCGCGTGCCGCCACGAACGGCCGGAAGCTGCTAAGCCAGACATAACTGAGATGCCTGCAGGGCCATCAGGTTAGTCAAGAAATCCAGTCAAGTCCCACGCCTCCGCTGACGGCCGCGATTGCGGCTGTGCCGAGCACCACGCGAAGGCCGATGCCGCTGGTGAGCGATGCGCGACCTACCGAAGGCGGGTCACGCCTAGGAGGCGGAGTTCTAGTCCGCGACGAGTTCGGCTTCGAAGCCGTCGGCGTTCTCGAGGTAGGCCGCGTAGTGCTGTGGTCCGCCGGCGAACGGGTGCTCGTCGGGGAACATCAGCTTCCACCCATGCGGCAATGCCTCCGCGGTGAGCTCGTCGACCAGCTCGCGGCCGTTCACGTGGAACGCCAGATGGTTCAGGCCGGGTCGGCACCTATCGTGGCGGCTGGCCGTACGAGCCGGCGACTGCTCGACGACGATGTAGGCGTGACCGGACTGCCAGCTCCGGCCACCTGGCCAGTCCTGGAACATCCGGTAGCCCAGCGAGGTGAGCAGCCAGCCCCAGCTCACGATCGCCCGGTCCAGGTTCGGAACCCACAGCTCTACGTGATGGATCGCGCCCGTAGGCGGCCGGCCTTGCATCGCCACTGGCCACGTTGGCTGCGGCTGAGACGCTGGCGGTGGCTGGGCGGCCCGGATTTCATCGCCGTCGGGTCCTGTCCCGCCGTGGTGCCACCCCGCCTCTGCTTGCGTCTCTGCCATGGCCGCGTCCTGCTGATCTCCCGGATCGTGTCGGCGCCGCATCGTGATAGACGCAGCCCGGAAACGCCCACGTTACGCCACCTGAGTCATATTTTCCCTGGTAACTGGGGGAATGCGAGCTAGGCCCAGCTCCAGGGTGACTGCCTATCCGGCTGCTGGCGGCGGCAGGTTCACCAGCCTTGCCAGCGACGCCCGGTGTGCGTCCGCGGTGCCGAAGCCGATCGAGTCGGCCTTGGCTCGCTTCAGGAACATGTGCGCCGGGTGCTCCCACGTGAACCCGATGCCGCCGTGCAGCTGGATCATCTCCTGCGCCGCCTTGAGCGCCGTGTCGGAGCAGGCCGCCTTCGCAAGCGCCACGGCCAGCTCCGTCTCGGTCCCGTTGTCGTTGACGAGCCCGTTGGCAGCGTTCCGCGCGGCTGCGCGCGCCTGCGTTACCGCGACCCAGAGGTCGGCAAGGCGATGCTTGATCGCCTGGAACCCGCCGACCGGGCGAGCGAACTGGCGGCGCTCCTGCACGTAGGCGACAGTGATCTCGAGCGCCCGCTCGGCGAGGCCGAACTGCTCTGACGCCAGGACGCCTGCGCCGGCCAGCAGTGCGGCGCCGACGGCGGCCTTGGCGGCTGCTCCTGCCGCCACTCGCCGGGCCGGCGCGCCGGCCAGCGTGACGTCGCATAGCTGGCGCGTCTGGTCCAGCGACACGACCGGCGCAGTGCTCACGCCGGCGTCCGCTACGCGAACCGCGTACAGCCCGTACGGCACGCCATCAGCGGGAACGAGGAGCACGTCGGCCGGCAGCGCGTCGGCCACACCCAGCACCTGGCCGCTGACCCGGTAGGTATCCGCGGGATCGCCTGGGCGCGCGCCTTCGATGCGCACCGTCGGCGCCGGTACCTTCCCTGGCCCGGCGGCAAACGGCACCGCCAGCGTCACTGTCGTCGAGCCCGGGGCAAGCTCGCTCAGCAGCTCGGTGTCTCCGGCCGATAGGAGTGCGGTCGTGCCTACCACGGCGCTGCCAAGGAACGGGACCGGCGCAATCGACCGGCCGACCTCCTCCGCGACGACGGCGGCCTCGCGGTAACTCGCCCCGGCACCACCCATGGACTCGGGAATCAGCAACCCGGCGACGCCGACCTCGGCCGCAAGCGTGCGCCACAATCCGGTGTCGTATGTCTCAGCCGTCTCGGTTCTGGCCAGCACGTCGCGCCAGCCGGCCTTGTCGGCCAGCGCCTCCCGCACGGCCGCGCGCAGCTCGGTCTCGGTCTCGCTGTAGAGGAGGTCCAGCTGGCGGTCTCGCGGCTGCACGTCTGTCACGCCTGTCTCACTCGCTGTCTGCTCGCTCACCTGGGCAGGTCCTTCCAGGGGCCGGTATCAGCTCTGGCTTCCTTCGGCAGCCCGAGGACGCGCTCGGCGACGATGTTGCGCAGGATCTCGGAGGTCCCGCCCTCGATCGAGTTGCCCTTGGCCCGCAAGAACCTGAACCCCGGGTTGCGCCCGAAGAAGTTCGCGCCTTCTGGCCGGCGCATGGTCCAGTCGTCGTACCGCAGCCCCTCGCCTCCGGCCAGCTCGACTTCAAACTCCGAGATCTCCTGATTCAGCCGCGCGAAGACGAGCTTGGCGGCCGAACCCTCCGGACCCGGCTGTCCCGCGGCGAGCTGCTGGCGCAACCTTGTGCTAGCGATCCTCGCCACCTCCGCGTCAGCCCACAAGCGGAGGATGCGGTCGTGCAGGCCGGGCGTGCGCAGTTCAGGCCTGTCTCGCCAGGTACGCGCGACCGAGGCGATCATGCCGCCTTCCCGCGGCATGGCGCCGCCGCCGATCGAGACACGCTCGTTCATCAGCGTCGCCATCGACACCGTCCACCCTTGCCCGACTGCGCCGATCCGGTCGGCGTCGGGAATCGTGGCGTCCGTGATGAACACCTCGTTGAACTCCGCCTCGCCGCTGATCTGCCGAAGGGGCCTGACCTCGACGGCGGGCTGTGTCATGTCGAGGGAGAAGTACGTCAGGCCCTCGTGCTTGGGCGCGTCCGGGTTGGTGCGCGCCACCAGCAGCGCGCGCTTGGCGATGTGAGCGACCGAGGTCCATACCTTCTGGCCATTGACGGTCCACGCCTCACCGTCGCGAACCGCCCGCGTCGCGAGCCCGGCCAGGTCAGACCCGGCGCCGGGCTCGCTGAACAGCTGGCACCAGATCTCCTCACCGGTAAACAGCGGGCGTAGCCAGCGCTGCTTCTGCTCGGCCGTGCCATGCGCCAGGATCGTCGGCGCAGCCATGCCTAGCCCGATGCCGTTGCGCTCCGGGTGATTGGTCGGCGCGCCTGCCGCCACGAACTCGCGATCTACAACCGACTGCAGGGAACGGGGTAGTCCTTGTCCGCCGAGACCCGCCGGGTAATGCACCCAGGCGAGGCCGGCGTCGAACCTGGCGCGCAGGAACTCCACCGGATCGCTGGTCTTGGGGTCGTGGCTCGCGAGGAACTCCGCAACCTGCGACTTGAGAGCGGCGGGGTCTCCGGCGGCCCCGTTCCCGTTATTTGTCAGCCCGGTGTTTGCTAGCACAGGGGCCCGCCCGCCACGTAGATGACCTGGCCCGACACGAAACCTGCGCCTTCGCTCACCAGGAATGAGATGACGTGGGCCACGTCGTCGGGGGTGCCGACGCGGCGAACCGGGATGCTGGCGGCCGCGCCCTTCTGGAAGTCCTCGAAGCTGATGCCCATCCTGGCGGCGGTGGCCGCTGTCATATCGGTAGCGATGAAGCCGGGGGCGACCGCGTTGGCCGTGATGCCGAACTGGCCGAGCTCGATGGCAAGGGTCTTGGTGAAGCCCTGCAGGCCCGCCTTGGCGGCCGAGTAATTCGCCTGGCCGCGGTTGCCGAGCGCCGAGCTCGAGGACAAGTTCACGATGCGGCCGAATCGCCGGTCCACCATGTACTTCTGGCACGCCTTGCTCATCAGGAAAGAGCCGCGCAGGTGAATGCCGAGCACGGTGTCCCAGTCGTCGACCGTCATCTTGAAGAGCATGTTGTCCCGGATCACGCCGGCGTTGTTGATCAGGACCGCGGGCGGGCCTAGTTCAGCCGCGATCTTGTCGACGGCCGCTTGCACCTGGTCGGCGTCGCCGACGTCGGCGCCGACCGCGAGAGCCCGGCCGCCAGCGGACGTGATCGCGTCGACTGTCGGGCCGCAGTCGCCTTCCTTCAGGTCCAGCACCGCAACGGCCAGGCCGTCGGCGGCCAGGCGCCTGGCGGTGCCTGCGCCAATGCCACGCGCGCCGCCGGTGACAACGGCTACTCGCTGGGACGCCTCTGACATGTAGTACTCCTCGGTCAAGGGGACTCACCCCGGGTAACCCGCCCCGAAAGCCGGGCGGGCGCGGTTGACAGTTAGTTCTCTTTTCAGCCCGCGAGGGCTGCGCTTCCGCGGTTAGCGGTACTTCTTGAGTTCCCGGTGCGCCATCGAGCGCTTATGCACCTCGTCCGGGCCGTCGGCCAGCCGAAGGGTGCGGGCGTGCGCCCACAGCGCGGCCAGCGGGAAGTCCTGACTCACTCCACCGGCGCCATGCGACTGGATCGCCTTGTCGAGGATCCACTCGGTCGTCTGCGGCACCAGGATCTTGATCGCCTGGATCTCGGTGTGCGCACCCTTGTTACCCACGGTATCCATCAGCCACGCGGTCTTGAGGACTAGCAGCCGGGCCGCCTCGATCCGGACGCGGGCCTCGGCGATCCAGTCCTGGATGACGCCCTGGTCGGCCAGCGGCCGGCCCCACGCGACTCGCTCGGTGACGCGGCGGCACATCAGCTCCAGGGCACGCTCGGCCGCACCGATCTGGCGCATGCAGTGGTGAATCCGGCCTGGGCCGAGCCTGGCCTGAGCGATCGCGAAGCCCTCGCCTTCGCCGGAGATGACGTTCGCGATCGGGACCCGCACATCGGTGAAGACGATCTCCGCGTGGCCGCCGTGAGTACCGTCGGTGTACCCGAAGACGTGCATGCCGCGCTTGATGTCGATACCGGGCGTGTCTCTGGGCACCAGGATCTGCGACTGCTGCCGGTGGCGGTCAGCCTCCAGGCTGGTCTTGCCCATCACGATCAAGATCTGGCAGCGCGGGTCCATCGCGCCTGATGACCACCACTTCCGGCCGTTGATCACGTAGACGTCGCCGTCGCGGACGATGCTGGTCGAGATGTTCGTGGCGTCCGAGGAGGCCACGTCCGGCTCGGTCATGCAGAAGGCCGAGCGGATCTCGCCGTCAAGTAGCGGCCGCAGCCAACGGTCCTGCTGGTCTTTCGTGCCGAACTCGGCCAGCACCTCCATGTTGCCGGTGTCTGGGGCCGCGCAGTTGAGTGCTTCTGGGGTGAGGAACGAGCGCCCGGTCAGCTCGGCCAGCGGCGCGTACTGAAGGTTAGTCAGGCCGGCGCCCTCGGGGTGATGGGCCAGGAACAGGTTCCACAGGCCCTGCTTCCTGGCCGCCGCCTTCAGGTCTTCCATCACGGGCGGCCGCTCCCAGGGACGGCCTTGCGCGGCCATCTCGGCGGCCTGCTCTTCGAAAACCTTCTCGGCCGGGAGGATGTACTCGTCTATGAAGGCCTGAAGCTGCCCGCGTAGCTCCTCGGTGCGGGCGTCATATGCGAAATCCATCTGCTGCCTCTCCTGCGACTCCCGACGACAAAATGCTACCTACCGGTCGGTACGCTCTCCACGCTACGGTGCTCTCATGGCACAGGTCGAGACCGTACGGGGCCCCGTCGACGTCGATTCTCTGGGCTGCACGCTGATGCATGAGCACGTGTTCATCCTGAATGAGGAAGTAAGGCGGAACTATCCGGCGGACTGGTCCGAAGACGACCGCGTCGACGATGCCATCGCCAAGCTGAACGCCCTGGCGGCGCGGGGGTGCAAGACCATCGTCGACCCGACAGTCGTGGGTCTCGGGCGCGACATCAAGCGGATCATGCGGGTCGCCGACGGCGCCGACCTCAACATCATCGTTGCGACGGGCCTGTACACCTACAACGAGGTGCCCTTTTACTTCAAGTACCGGCTGCCTGGCGAGGACGGCGTCGACCCGATGGTCTCGATGTTCGTCTCAGATATCCGCGACGGGATCACCGGGACCTCGGTGAAGGCCGCGTTTCTCAAGTGCGCTATCGACGACCAGGGCTTGACACCCGGTGTCGAGCGGGTCTTGCGCGCGGTCAGCCGGGCCCACGCCGAGACCGGGGCGCCGATCACAGTGCATACACATCCGCATTCAGGCACAGGCCGCGACGCTATCCGGGTCCTCCGGGAGGAGGGCGCCGACCTGACCAAGGTCGTTCTCGGCCACAGCGGCGACACCACCGATGTGGACTACCTGTCCGAGCTAGCCGACGCGGGCTGCATGCTCGGGATGGACAGGTTCGGACTGGACATCATTACGCCGTTCGAGGACCGGGTGGCGACGGTCGCGGCAATGTGCGAGCGCGGGTACGCGAGCAGCATGGTGCTGTCGCACGACGCGGCCTGCTACATCGACTGGTTCCCGCAGGAGGCCATCCCGCTTTTCTTCCCGGCCTGGAACTACGAGCACCTGTTTGATGACGTGCTGCCGGCCCTGTCGTCGCGTGGCGTCACGGAGGAGCAGATCAACGCGATGCTAGTCGACAATCCGCGGCGATATTTCGGCGGCTGACGCTCTAGCGGCTGGGTCGGTGCGGTTCGGCGCCGCCGTCGAACGGCTCGGCCGCGGCGAAACGTCATGGCTGGAACTCTGCTGACGCTCTTTCAGCAGTAAGTAGGCAACCATGACGCTCCGGACGAGGCTTGCGGTTTACCGGCGGGCCAGCTCGAGCGCGTCCGCGACCTGACCGAGCGCCGCCAGGTGACCGTCGACGCCGCCGAGGCCGACATTCATGGTGTTGACCGACAGGTGCGACGCACTGGCCGCGCGCCAGCGGCCGACGTGGTCGACCAGCTTGTCCGCACCGCCCTGGGTCCAGCTAACCCGGCCCTCCATGCCCATCATGGCCGGGTCCCGACCGGCCTCGACGGCTGCGTGGTCGACGATGGCCTTAGCCTCGTTGAGCCGCTCGCCAGGCGGCACCTGCGGGAACCAGCCGTCGGCGAGCCGGCCGATCCGGGCGTACGCCGGACGAGACTGGCCGCCAAACCAGATCGGGATCGGGCGCTGGACCGGCATCGGCGCCAGCCCGGCAGCGGTCACGGTCTCATACTCGCCGCGAAAGGTCACCGACCGATCCGTCCAGAGGCGGCGCAGCAGCGCGACCTGCTCGGTCATCCGCCGGCCGCGGTCGGTGAAGTCCTTGCCGAGCGCCTCGTACTCGACGGCGTTCCAGCCGAGCCCGATACCAAGCCGGAAGTTCCCGTTTGTCAGCAGATCCACCTCAGCGGCCTGCTTGGCCACCAGCGCCGTCTGCCGCTGCGGCAGGATGATGATGCCGGTGACGAGCTCGACCGAGACGAGCGCGGCCAGGTAACCGAACATGACCAGCGGCTCATGGAACGTCGTGTCAATGTCGTAGGGGCCGGTCCACGGCTGGTGCACGGCCGGATCGGCGCCGACTACGTGGTCGTAGGCGAGGATATGAGTGAAGCCGAGTTCCTCGACCCGCTGACCGTAGGCGCGCACGGCGCCGCGATCCGCACCGATCTCGGTCTGCGGGAACACCACCCCTATATTCACGACTGTCTGTCTACCACGGCCATGCAGCTAGCCCGGCGGCACCTGTGCCTCGGCTGGTCGTTCCCGCGGCACCGACCACCAGACTTGGATGAACTCATGGATCTCGATCACTGGCTGACCCGGGCGGCCGACGCGATCGCGGACTGGCAGCGATCCTTCGGTCCGTACGACGCTCATCCGTCCGTCGAGGTCAGCGACGAGCGGTTCGGTGCCGCGTTCGGCGAGTTCACCGCCCGGCTGACGGCCGGGAACTACCCGTTCTTTCATCCCGCCTACGGCGGGCAGATGCTGAAGCCGCCACACCCGGCGGCCGTGGTTGGCTACCTGGCCGCGATGCTCATCAACCCGAACAACCACGCGCTCGACGGCGGCCCCGCGACGGCCGCCATGGAGAAGGAAGTCGTCAGCCAGCTCGCGGCCATGTTCGGCTTCGGCACGCACCTCGGGCACCTGACCACCAGCGGCACGATCGCCAACCTCGAAGCCCTCTTCGTGGCCAGGGAGCTGCATCCGGGCCGTGGCGTCGCCTACAGCAGCGAGGCGCATTACACGCACGGGCGCATGTGCGCGGTCCTTGGCATGACGGGGACCCCGGTAGGCGTCGACCACGCGGGCCGGATCGACGTAGCCGAGCTCGACCGACTGCTGGCCGGCGGTCAGATCGGCACCGTCGTCGCCACCGCGGGCACCACCGGCCTCGGGGCCATCGATCCAGTAGCCGACGTGCTGGCCATTGCCCGCCGCCACGGCGTGCGCGTCCACGTCGACGCCGCGTATGGCGGCTTCTTCACGCTACTCGCCGGGCAGGACGGTCCCGCTGGGCTCGACCCGGCGCCCTGGCGCGCTATCGCCGGGTGTGACTCGGTCGTGGTCGATCCGCATAAGCACGGGCTCCAGCCCTACGGGTGCGGCGCCGTGCTGTTTGCCGACCCCGACGTCGGCCGGTTCTACCTGCACGACTCCCCCTATACGTACTTCACGTCGGGCGACTTGCACCTCGGCGAGATCAGCCTTGAGTGCTCGCGCGCGGGCGCGGCCGCCGCGGCGCTCTGGCTGACGTTCCGCCTCCTGCCGCCGACGCCCGACGGCCTCGGCCAGGTGCTCGCGGCTGGCCGGCGCGCCGCTCTCGACTGGGCCCGGCGCCTCGCCGCGTCGGAATACCTTGAGCTCTACCAGCAACCCGAGCTCGACATCGTGAGCTACTTTCCCGGGGAACGCAGCATGTCCGCCATCGACGCGGCATCGGCCCGCATCCTTCGGGCCGGCATGACCGACCCCGACGAACCGGTCTTTCTGAGCACGCTGCGCGTCACTTCCGACGCCATGGCCCGCCGGCACCCCGGCATCGCTGCAGATACCGGCGGCGCCAGGGTCCTGCGCAGCGTGCTCATGAAACCCGAGCACGAGGCGTACGTCGCTCGGCTGCACGAGCGCATTGAGCGGCTGGCTACCGCAGCAGCAGGCGGCTGATCCGGTTCCCGGCCACGGCGAGCCCGCCGACGCCCATCACGGCCAGGTACAGGACGTGCCACAGCAGACCCGGGTACACGTAGCCGAGTGTCAGGCCACGCAGCAGTGCGATCCCCTGGTACAGCGGCGTGCAGTCGACAATGAACTGGATCGGCCGCGGGTAGACGCTGAGCGGATAGAACGTTGCCGAGAACAAGAACATCGGCAGCGTGGCTACGATGACGTACTCAAAGTCCTGCCAGCTCCGCATGAACGTCGTGGCGGCCATTCCGGCTCCCGAGAACGCGAAGCCAATCAGGAGCGCCACCGGAATGGCCAGCACCGCCCAGGCTGAGTGCACCAGGCCCAGCGCCAGCATGATGATCATGAAGGCGCACGCGTACAGTCCGGCGCGGAGCAACGCCCAGCCGATCTCACCGAGCGCGACATCGCCCGATCGCATCGGGGTCGCCAGCGCCGCGTCGTAGAGCTTGGCGTACTTGAGCCGGAAGAAGATATTGAACGTCGAGTCGAAGATCGCGCCGTTCATCGCCGAGGTGGCCAGCAGGGCGGGCGCCACGAAGCTGGTGTAGGGGACGGTGTGCCCGGCGAAGGTCACCGCGCCGACCAGCTTGCCGATGCCGACGCCTATCGACAGCAAGTAGAACAGCGGCTCGAAGAACCCAGAGGCGAGAACCAGCCAGGTGTGCCTATATACCCGAGCGTGCCGTTCGATCAGGTGGATGCTCCCCCGGCCGCCGAGGGCACCGCTACGAGCCAGCAGCATCGAGGCCGGCAGGATGCGGAGCGGCAGCTGCCGCAGGGTCTGCTCAGACATGGAGGCGCCGCCGGTACGTCCGCTGCCCGGCAATGAGGCCGAGCGCAACGATGACCAGCAGATAGCCGATGTGGCCGAGCGCGCCGGTCACGTCGGCGGTGCCGAGGCTCAGCGCCCGGCACAACGCGACCCCGTGCCAGAGTGGCGTGGCGTACGCGACTGGCCGGATCCACGCTGGCAGCTGACTAATCGGAAAGAAGGTGCCGCTGAAGAGGAACAGCGGGATCATGCCGAATCGGAAGATCAGGGCGAACGCCTGATCGGTCTTCTGCTGAGTCACCGCAAAGGCATCCAGCGGCGTCGCGAATGAAAGCCCCGTCAGCACTGCCACGGGCAGGCACGCCACCGCCAAGGCTGACTTGATCGCGCCGAATGCGGCCATGATCGCGAGGAAGATCGTCATATTCATGGTCAGCCGCAGCAGCGTGAACAAGATGTGGCCGCGGTAGATGTCTCCAGGTCGCAGTGGCGTGGCGGCCGCGGCCATATAGGTCTTCTGCCACTTCACGGCCGTGTAGACCGGATACAGGGACTCGTCGACGCCGGTCTGCATCGCGCTCGCGGCCATCAGCCCTGGGGCGAGGAACGCCAGGTAGCTAACCCCGCCGAGGTTCGTCGTCGCGTGCTGGTCCACCAGCTTGCCCAGGGCGAGGCCCATCGCGCCGAGGTAGAGCACCGGGTTCAGCACGCTCGAGTAGATCGATCCGCGCCACGTACGGCGATAGTTGATGAGCCAGGATTCCAGGGCCCGGACCGCCATCTCCCATGATCCAGGTGATTGGGAACGGGGTCGCTCGGCCCTGGCCGGTGCAGCGGACGCGGTCATCCGTCTTCCAGCCGCCTGCCGGTCAGGCGCAGGAAGACGTCTTCAAGCGTGCTGCGCCGCACCAGCGACGTGATCGGCTCCAGCCCGACGCCGCGCACGGCGGCCATGGCGGCGTCGCCGTTGTCCACGTACAGCAGGATCCTGTCTGCCAGGACCTCGGTCCGGTTCGCCGGGATCTGAGCGACCTTGTCGGCCGCGAGCTCGTGGTCGGAGACGGCGAATCGCAGCTCCAGGACCTCGCGAGTTGAGTACCTCTCGATCAGGTCCCTGGGCGAGCCCTCGGCGGCGATCCGGCCCCGGTCCATGACCACCAGCCGGTCGCAGAGTTGTTCGGCCTCGTCCATGTAGTGCGTGGTCAGGACCAGTGTCACGCCCTGCTGCTTGAGCCGGAACAGGCGGTCCCACACCACGTGCCTGGCCTGCGGGTCCAGTCCTGTCGTCGGCTCGTCAAGGAGCAATATCTCGGGATCATTGATCAGCGACCGCGCGATGGTCAGGCGCCGCTTCATGCCGCCCGACAGCGGTTCTACCTGGTCGCCTGCTCGCTCGGCGAGCTGGACGAAGTCCAGGAGGCTGCTCGTGCGCTCGGCGATCACCGCGCGCGGCAGCCCGAAGTAACGGCCGTAGACCAGCAGGTTCTCCCGGACAGTCAGCTCCACGTCCAGGGTGTCTTCCTGCGGGACGACGCCAAGGCGGGCCCGGATCGCCGGCCCATCGGCAACCGGGTCCATGCCGAGGATCGTGAGCTCGCCCCCGCTCGGCGGCGAGACGCATCCGATCATGCGCATGGTCGATGACTTGCCTGCCCCGTTCGGGCCCAGGAATCCGAACGCCTCACCGCGCCTGAGCTCAAAACTGATTCCGTCAACCGCGACGAAATCACCGAACCGCTTCGTAAGATCGTGAGCGCGGATAAGGATCTCGGGTTCGGACACGCCCGCGACACTACCCGCCGGGCCCGTCAGTTCCGAATGAATATCTGGGCCCGCGGGGTGATTTGCCTGACCAGATGGGCACGCCATTAATGGCGGGACGGTAGTCTCGCAAGGTCACCCCGAGGCGGCGGCGAACAGGAGGCAGGATCCAGAGGTGAGCACGGTTCGCGGGCTCTACGAGCGGTTCCGCCACCTGATCCATGAGGGCTCCAAATTCCTGGTTATCGGGGCACTCGGCACAGTGATCACGTTCGGTGTGGCAAACGCCCTGCACGGCATCGGACGGTACAAAGCCGTCACGATCGCTACGATCCTCGCGACAGTCTTTACGTACCTAGGCAACCGCCACTGGTCGTTCAGGCACCGGCAGGGCCAGGGCACGGTCCGTGACAGCGCCGTGTTCTTCGTCCTCAACGGGATTGGCCTGCTCATTTATTACGGATGCATCGGGCTGACGGACCTGGCCGGCCAGGGCAAGAGCAAGCTCTGGTACAACGTTGCGCTGATCATCGGCACTGGCCTCGGCACGCTGTTCCGGTTCTGGTCGTACCGGAAGTGGGTCTGGGTCGCCAAGGACCACTCGGTCCTGGAGCCGAACGAGCCGCCCGAGGAAAGGGCCGAAGACCTCGCGGCCATGGTGGGCGCCGCGCCGGTGACCCATCACGAGCAGTTGCCATCTCAGGTCAACCACACGGCCCCGGGCGCGCATCGCGGCGCCCCTGCACACCGGACCGCGGCTTCCCACCACGCCCCGGCGCACCGCCGTTCTCGATAGGCGACACAGCAGGCCAGTTAGCCGCGGCAGCCGCCGGCGTGACCCAGCAAGCTTCCGATCGGTACGGCCAGGTACGCGCGTGCCTGCGCGTGGCTGATCGCGCCGACGGACACCAGCCGTCCGATGACGTGCTGCTCGCGGGCCAGCCCGGCCGCGGGGTGATCGATCGGGTCATCCGCCGACGGCCCCTGTACCAACCCGGCGAGCAGCGCGGCCTGCGGCCAGGACATCTGGGCCGGTTCCAGGCCGAAGTACCCGCAGCTGGCGTTCTCGAGCCCGTAGAAGCCGTGGCCAAAGTACACAACATCCGCGTACAGCCGCAGAACCTCTGGCCGGCTGTAGCCGTACTTGAGCTTGACGGCCAGCGCTACCTGCTCGGTCTTGGCGGCTAGCCCTGACCGGCCGGGCGTGTACAGCATCTTCGCTAGCTGCTGGTAGAGCGTCGCACCGCCCTGGTCGCCGCGGCCGCTCAGGTAGCTGTAGAAGACCCGGCCGACCGCGAACGGGTCCACCCCTGGCTCGGAGGCGAACCTGTGATCCTCGGTCGCCTCCAGCGCGGTGGCGAACCGGTAGGGCACGGCGAGGCCGGGATACTGCGCACCGTGCGCCTCGGCGAAGGTCCTGGCCAGGTCAGGGGCGTTTGTGGTCGACGGCGTGATCAGCAGCAGCAGCCCGAACGTCAGGGAGCACGCGAGCAACAGGGTCACGCAGGCCAGGGCGAACCGGCGAGCCAGTATGGCTAGCTGCCGTCGGCGGCGGCGCGGCCGCGGGCCTGGAACCGCGAAAGGCGGCGCCGCCCGGTCGCTCCCCGTCGTCCTCTGCAAGAAAGAAGCCCGTTCCATCGACTCGGCCAACGGCGCCGTGGCTCGATGAGTGCCTGGACGTGGCCCGTGATTTCCCCTGATAGGGCCGAGAATAATTGCTACCGCCCAGCTGCCAAGCCACCCGCGACGCCACAATTCCCTGGCGTGTCGCCGGGGCCGCTACCGGGTGGCGAGGCCGCCAATCAGTAGCTCGGTGAACAGCTGGCCGACCTGGGCGGGCGACAGCGAGCCGTCGGGCTTGTACCACGAACCGAGCTGGTTGACGACGCTGAGGAAGTAGTGCACGACGATGTCGGAGGAGATGTCGTTCCGGAACGTCCCGGCCGCGACGCCCTCGTCGACCAGCGCCTTGAACTTCTCCTGGTAGAGCCGCCGTTCTGCGCGTACCTGTGTCTGCTTGTCATCAGGCAGCATATGTAGCGACCGGAAGAAGACGATCATGTCGTCGAGGTTTTCCAGGCTCGTGATGACGACATCGCCAGCCGCGGCGCGCAACCGTTCCTCCGGGGTGCCGGGCCCGGCAGCGATCGCCTCCAGATGCGACGTCTGCATGCTCAGCAGCTGGTGGTAGACCTCGTAGAGCAGGTCATCCTTGGAGCCGTAGTAGTGGTACATCGCGCCCTTGGTGACACCGGCCGCGTCGACGATGTCCTGCACCGACGTGCCCTCAAAGCCATGCCGGGCAAAGAGACGGGTAGCGACGTGTAGCAGTCGCTCTTTCACCGGAGGCCTGGACGCCTTCCCTCCAGCCCGCCCGGCGGACTGCCTTGACCGAACCGCCATGCCGCACACTCCGGGTCGCTCGTCTCCGTCCAGCATCATACCGGCCGGTCGGTCTTAAGTTAGGCATGCGGGTACTGCCGGGTCAACAGCGACTCTCCCGAGCCTGCGCCGACCGGGATCACTGGCGGTCGGCGGCGGCCTGCTGATCGAGGTGGACGGCAA
>DATIOU010000016.1:0-19555 GCA_035472835.1 Streptosporangiaceae bacterium
CGCGGGATCCCAGTTGAGGTGCCCGTAATCGGCAGCATCGTTTGCGTACGGTTCCTCGAGCGCGGCGCCCTCTACCCCACCGTCCAATACGAGCTTCAGGCCCCAGATCCGCAGCCAGTCATCCCCGAAACCGCTGCGCGCACCGAGCCCGCGGATTTGGGCGATGGCCTCGTCCGTCGGCAGCTCACTGCCGACCCGCACCATCGGACGGACCCTGACCTGCAGCAGACCCTGTTCCCGGGCGTCCTGGTAGGCCAGCAGGTCGTCGACGGTCGCCATGGCCTCGCGGATGGTGCCGACGCCGAGCGCTGCGTAGGCGGCCGAGGTCGTGCCGCGCGCTGGCGAGCTCGGCCCGAGTCGGTCCCGGCGCGAACGCCGCGACCTTATAGACCGCGCCGCCCTCCAGGACGCCGTTCCGGCTGCCGTCGGCCAGCCGGCCAATCTTTCCGCCTGGCGAGTCTGGTGTGTCGGCGTCGATGCCAGCCGTCCGCAGTGCGGCCGAGTTGACCACGGCCAGGTGCCCGCCGCGCCGCGCCAGCACCGGATGGTCCGGCGCGACCGCATCCAGCTCCGCGAGTGTGGGCAGCCGGTTCTCGGCCAGGTTTGACTCATGCCAGCCGATCGATGTCAGGATCCAGCTGTCCGACGGGGCTGCCGTTGCCGCTTCGGCGACCATCGTGGTGAACTCCGCGACCGACCGCGCCTTGTCTACCGGCACCAGTAAGCTGTTGCGGCTGGCCTCGATGAGATGCTCATGCGAGTCAGCAAACGCGGGCAGGACGGTCAGATCCCTGACGTCAGCGACCACCGTGTCGTTCGCCGCCAGGTGGTCAAGCGCGTCCACCTCGTCGGACACCGCAACGATCTCGGGCCCTCGCACGCCCAGGGACCGGAATATTTCCCCGGCCATCGAGTGGACCGTCTTGGCCCTAATAAGGTAGTCAAGCCGCAGCGGTTCGGCGGGTGCGCGTGACATGGGCGGCGCCCCTTCTAACAGCGGGCGATAGCCCGTCTCGAGCCGACTTGCTCGCGTCTGACTAGCACATCACGACCCGCCGAACGTCTCCAGCGGAACTGCAAGGTCAGAGAGAGCGCTAGCGTCTACTGGCCGGCCACCCCGGACGATCTCGCGGATGGTGTCCGTCGCGTCCCAGACGTTGACGTTCATCCCGGCCAGCACGCGCTCATCATGATCGAGCCAGAATGCTATCAACTCGCGCCGCTCCGTGTCGCCGCGGAAAACCACGCGCGAATAGCCGCCCGGCTCCACGTACCCGGTGTATTCCATGCCCAGGTCGTACTGATCAGTGAAGAAGTACGGCATCCGGTCGTAGGCAGCGTCCTGGCCGAGCATCGCCCTGGCCGCGGTCTGCGGCTGGTTCAGCGCATTGGCCCAGTGCTCGACCCTGATGTGCTTGCGCAGGATCGGGTGGTAGGCGTTCGCAACGTCGCCGGCCGCGTAGATATCCGGATCGGACGAGCGCAGCTGCGCGTCGACCCACACGCCGTTGTCTACCTCCAGGCCAGCCTCAACCGCCAGCTGAGTGTTAGGCGTGATACCGACCCCGGCGACGACGGTGTCCGCCTCGACGACACGACCGTCGGCCAGTCGCACGCCCGTGACTTTCCCGTTCTGGCCGGTGATCTCACCGACCTGCACGCCGCACCTAACGCTCACGCCGTGCTCGGTGTGTAGGTCCGCGAAAATGCGCGCAACCTCGGGACCGAGCACCCGCACCAGCGGCAGTTCAGCCATCTCGAGCACGGTCACCTCAGCGCCGGCGGCGCGGGCCGCGGCCGCCGTCTCCAGTCCGATCCAGCCACCGCCGATGACTGCGACCCGGGACGCGCCCGCGAACGCCCTCTTGAGCCGGTCACTGTCCCCGACTCGGCGCAGGTAGAGCACGCCCTCAAGGTCGCCTCCCGGCACCTGCAGCCGACGCGGCGATGAGCCGGTCGCCAGCAGCAGTTTCGCGTAGCCTGCCGTGCTGCCATCGGACAGACTCACCTCGTGCGCAGCGCGATCGATGCTGGTGGCACTGATACCAAGCCGCAGGTCGACTTCGGAGTCGGCGTACCACTCCGGTGGATGGACATAGATGACTTCCCGCTCAGTCTTGCCTAGCAGGTAGTCCTTGGACAGCGGCGGTCGCTCATAGGGCCGCTCGGTCTCGTCGCCGATCAGGGTGATCGGCCCGTCGTAGCCAGCCGCCCGCAATCCCTCGGCGGCCTTTGCACCGGCCAGGCTGGCGCCGATGATCACGTATGGCGTACTTGCAGTCATGATCTGCTCCCGTGTGGGTCCGGCGCCATCGGCAGCGCTTCGTCTGATGATCGTGCCGACGGCGCTGTCGTCAATGCACGCCGGCCAGGGCGAGGAACTCTGCCCGCGACTGCGCGTCAGACCGCAGCGTCCCGGACAAAGCCGATGTGATGGTGGTAGAGCCGATTGCGCGCACACCGCGGATCGTCATGCACGAATGCTCCGCCTCGAGTACAACGCCTGCGCCGCGCGGCTTCAGCCGGGTGTCCAGGTAGTCGGCGACCTGCTTCGTGAGGCGCTCCTGGGTCTGCGGACGAGCGGCCCAGTAGTCGACAAGGCGCGCCAGCTTCGACAGGCCGACGACGCGATCGCCAGGCAGGTAGCCCACGTGCGCAACACCTGAGAACGGCAGCAAATGGTGCGCGCATACAGTGCGGAACGGAATGTCCCGCGCGAGAACCAGCTCGTCGTATCCCTCGTCATTAGGGAACGTGGTTAGTCGTAGCGGCGGCGTCGTGAACAGCTCGGCATAGGCGCGCGCCATCCGGCCCGGCGTATCTCGCAGTTCTTCACTGCCGAGCCGGACGCCGAGCGCGGTCAGGAAGTCGGCGGCTGCGCACTGCGCCGCCTCAATGTCGACATAAGGGTTGGCGTTCCCGTTCCCGTTCTCGGACTGGGCGAGGTCCGGCACGAAGTCGGCGAGGTCAGCCGGCCCGGCAGGGTGCATCGTTTGCTCCGCGCTCATGACCGAGCCGCCGCTGCCGCGCCGCCCGGCTGTCCGGAAGGACCGATCACTACGCAGCAGCGCCCCGGTTCTGGATCCAGGCTGGGCCGCAAGCCAGGTTCGTTCACGCCTGATATCACGCCCTGCAATAGAGCCAGGTTCATGCCGCACACCAGATCCCGATGCGCGGCGACGAGCCGATGGAACGGGCAGTTGCGCAGCTCCACCGACCCGTCGCCGGCCGTACTCGGCTCGAAGCCGTACTGGCGCAGCGCCGTTTCTACAGCTCGCCGCGGACCAAGCCCCGGAGCCGCAGAGCGAGTACGCACGCCGAGATCCGTCCCGAACTCGCGAGCTGCGTCGAGCAGTTTCGAGCGGCTCGCGCCAACCTGATCTGACTCCAGGGCCGCCGCGAGCAGCCGGGCCGCCAGCTCGTACTCGCGCGGCGGCACGGTGACTGCGAACTCGCGCGCGGACCGGGCGTAGACCTTTGACGGCCGCCCGGCGCCAGGACCGAACCGGCCGGCCGGACGCTGGTACGAGGCGGTGAGCAGGCCGAGTTCGACCAGCTTGTCGAGGTGATATGCGGCAAGCGGCCGGCCGATGCCGACGGCAGACGCCGCCGCATCGCGACCAATCGGGCTGTCGCTCCTCGCCACAGCCTGGTAAAGCCGGGCGCGCACCGGATCGGCAAGGCCGGTCACCGTCTCGAGGTCAGATTCAGTCCGCTCCATATCCGCACTCTATCACTAGTCTCGGTTATCTAAATAGCCTTCTAACTGGCCCTTTTCCGTGCCGCACCGGCTGGCCGCGCAGCGCGGCCGACCACGCAATGCCGGAGCCGACGGCCGTCCTCGTCGCTGGCGGCCGAGCGCGTGGCCATTCGCCTGCTGTTTTTGCTGCATGGAAAGATGGCGTCAAGCAGGTCCTCGGGGACGTGGATCCGCCGCTGAAGGACGGAGCGAGTCGCTATGCAGAAGCTTTCGCTTGACGCGATGGCCCGCGAACTGCTGGAACGCGCCCGAGCGGGTACCGGCGGCCGCGCCGCGGAGACCGTTGTCGGCGGCCACGAAAAGGTGCTCCGCCAGACCGTCATCGCTATAGCAGCTGGCTCGGCGCTCGGCGAGCACGAGAATCCAGGCGAAGCAACCGTCCACGTGCTGACCGGCCGCGTCCGGCTCACGGCTGGTGAAAACGCCTGGGACGGCAGGTCCGGGGACCTACTGCTAGTGCCAGACGCCACCCACCGGCTAGCCGCCCAGGAGGACTCCGTGGTCCTGCTGACGGTGGCCAAGCAGCGGTGAAACCGCTGCATTAGGCCCACGCGCATGCGCGACCTGAGGCCGCTGCTTGACCTCCTGGAAAATGCGAGTGGCCGACCCGATCCGGTGCCATCGGCGGACGGCTGGGAGCTCGTCCTCGCGGAGAACATTGGCTACCTGGTCGATGACCAGCAGCGGTGGCACGCGCTCGCCGAGCTCAAGGACAAGGTCGGGCTCGCGCCGGAGCAGGTTCTTGCCGCTCCTGATGAGGTGCTGACGGGCATCGTGGTCGGAGTCCGGCCAGCCGACCGGGTGACGCGCCTGCGACGATGCGCCGAGCTTGCTATCGCCGGCGCGCCTTGGCGCGCCTTCCCCGGAATTGGCGCTCCCGGTGTTGACCGCATCGAGCTCTTCAGCGGGACGCGAGCCGTGCTCGCGCTCGATGCCAACGCGATGCGCGTCCTGACCAGGCTGGGATATGGCGAAGCACGGCGTTCTTACTCGGCCAGCTATCGAGAGGCTCAGGCCGCAGCGAGCATGTCATTGCCCGCGACGGTCCCGGTAATGCAGCGGGCCAGCAAGCTGCTCCGGCGTCATGGCCAGACCATCTGCCGGCGGAGCAGCCCCGCGTGTGCAGCGTGCGCGATCGCGGCGCACTGCCCTAGCGCCGGTCACGCGACCGCGCTCTACTGATCCGCCTGGCTGGGTAGAAGCGCGACTTATGGCCCGCAACGCTAGTTACGTGAAGCTGATCGCAATACGAGTCCTGGCGTGGCAGTTAGAGCGTCCGGCCGGCGGAAATGCCGGCCATCTTCTGTCGTCTAGGCGAAGGACCCAACTCGTGACTGCAACTCTTTACGGCTCCACCGCCCTGATCACCGGCGGCAACAGTGGCATCGGCCGGGCCACCGCCATCGACCTGGCCGCGCGCGGAGCTCACGTGATCGTCTCCGGCCGGGACGCAGCTCGCGGCGAGGACGTCGTCGCACAGATAAGGGCGAACGGCGGAAAGGCTGACTTCGTCGCCGCTTCGTTGAAGGACGAGGCGAGCGCGCGGGCCCTGGCGCGCCAGGCGGTCGACCTGGGCGGCGGCCACGTCGACATTCGCGTCAACAACGCCGGAATCTTCCCGTTCGGCCCGACCGAGACGGCCACCGAGGCTGATTTCGACGCGGTCTATGACGTGAATGTGAAGGTGCCGTTCTTCCTAGTGGCTGAGCTCGCACCGGCGATGGCCGCGCGTGGCAAGGGAGCGATCATCAATGTCACCACGATGGTCGCCCAGTTCGGCCAGGCGGGCATGGCCATGTACGGATCGAGCAAGGCCGCCCTCGTGCTACTGACCAAGGCCTGGGCCGCCGAGTACGGGCCGTCTGGCGTCCGGGTCAACGCCGTCAGCCCAGGCCCGACCCGCACCGAAGGCACCGCACCGATGGGCGACGCTCTCGACCAGCTCGCCGCGACGACGCCGCACGGCCGGCCAGGTGAGCCCGTGGATGTCGCCGCCGCGATCACGTATCTGGCCAGCGACGACGCCGCCTACGTCCACGGCGCCATCCTGCCGGTTGACGGCGGCCGGATCGCCGTCTGATGCCAGCCGCTCTGGAGACTGGACCGGCTGGTCGCCAGCCGGTTCAGCCCGACGCGGTGTAACGATCGCGCCTTAGCGGCTGGTGACGTCGAGCTCGGCGACGAGCGTGGCGAGGTCTCGCCGCCGCGAGTCGGCGTGCCAGACCGCCCACGTTCGGCGGACGATCGGGTCGCCGATGAGCGGGTGCCACCGAATCCCGTCTGGCAGGGGCTGTGCCCACCTCGGCGACGCTAGCGCGAACGCGCGGCCCGTTCCGACCGCCGCGAGCTTCACTTCCGAGGTAACGGGGCCGTCCGCACCTTCGCCGCCGGTATCAATGCCGTGTCCGCGCAAGATCGCGGTGACCTGGTCGTGCCAGGCAGGCGCGTCTGAACGCGGGAACCCGAGCCAGGTCAGGCCAGCGAGCCTGTGCAGCTCCACGCCGGACGGCCCGGCGATCTCGGCCGAGGGAGCAGCAGCGATGATGACGCCCATTGCCTCTGCGACGGCCAGGACAGCGTCCAGTGCAGGGCCGGCCGGCCGGTCCCGGACCAGCGCGAGGTCAAGGTCGCCCGCCTGCAGCGCCGCCAGCTGCGCCGCGCTGGAGAAGTGCCGAACCTCGACCCGCGTGTGCGGGTGAGCCATCGCGAGTTCGCCGATCGTCGCGGGCAGCACGTCCGGCGGGAACTCTAGGGGGACGCCTATCCGCAGCTTCTCCGGGGCGGCCGAGCCGTCCGAGACGGCGGCGAGCACCCGGTCGTGATGGTCGATAAGCGCCCGGGCCTCCGCTAGCAGCACTTTTCCGGCGTCTGTCGGCCGCGCGCCCGAGTAGTCGCGAACCAGCAACTGCATGCCGAGCTGCCGTTCGAGCGACCGGATCGTTTGCGAGAGAGCTGACTGGCTGACGTGCAGCCGCCGGGCGGCCGCCGACATCCCGCCATCTTCGGCCACCGCGACGAATGCGCGAAGCTCCCTGATCTCCACCCCGCTATCGCATCACGCCGGAGTAGCCGGCTAAGGGCGATCCCTCGGTTCGCGTCATCAACCCGGTCCGCCGGGCACCCTCGATCAGTATCCGACGGCCTAAGACATGACTAAACCTGCGTACTTCGACAGGTACGAGAATCTCGGCTTTAGCCGTGACGACGGGGTGCTCACCCTCTGCGCTTCCACACTGACGGCGGGCCGATCGTCTTCACCGGCCAGACGCACGAGGATCTCCCGGCGGCGCTGGATGAGATCGCGCTCGACCTGCAGCGCCTGCTGGACCTGCCGATCGGGATGGCACTTGACGGCATGACAGCCGCTGACCAGCCCTACCAGACCCAAAGCTGATCGACCTGCCGGTCCCGGTTATGGCCCCGGCGCGCGGGTACCAACGTACTATCGCCGCGGTCGTGCCGAAGGGGGCATGAACAACGCACGCCAGCTGGGCAGCCACCAACGACGTCAAACTCGAAGTGTGTGCGGCCATCTGTGCGAGCTGCGCTGTTGAGTTGAAGCGGCCGTCCCGAGGCACGCCCATTACGAACGTCGGCCCCGGCACTCGCCATTGCTGCGAGCATGCGCCGCGTGAGTTCCAGCAGGCCATGACATAAGGGCCCAGGCCGTTGTCCAGCCGAGGCAAGACGCGTCCGCCAGTGGAGGCTCCGAGGCGATCGGGGCTGTCTAACCGAACAAGACACAGGGGGATGAAGATGTCAAACGTGCAGCCGGCATCCGGAATGCCTGCCCAGCAGTCCACGCAGATGCAGACGCCCCAGGGGGCGATGGCGGCCCAGCCGGGGATGATGACCCAGCCGGGGATGACGACGCAGCCAGGCATGATGACCCAGCCAGGCATGACGCCGCAACCCGCCATGATGCCCGGCGGCCACCTCTACATCCAGACCAACGAGATCCGGAACTGCGTCATCCACTACTTCCGGGCCCCGGACGGGAAGCTCAGCGAAATGGAGCGCGTGTTCACGGCCGGCGCCGGATCGGGCACTTTCAAGCCGGTCAGCGGCCAGGAAAGCGCGCCGAACGCGTTCGAGGGCGCCAACAGCGTCATTATGACGCCGGACCGGCGGTTCCTGTTCGCTACCAACGGTGGCGATAACTCGGTATCCAGCTTCGCCGTGAACGTCGACGGCAAGCTCTCGCTGCTGGACGCCAAGCGGACCGGGAATGTAGTGGACGGCCGGAGCGGGACGGCCAAAGCCCTGGCCTTCTCTCCGTCGCACAAGATGCTGTACGTCCTGCACTCCTTCGGCCCTGCCCATCTGCGGCTGATGTCGGTTGATGACGACGGCATGCTGTCGGCACGCCCTGAGGGCTACACGGTGAACACCACTGACAAGCCCGACCGTGTCGCGACGATGTCCGCGCTCACCGCCGATGAGAAATTCCTCGTCGTCGGCACCACATTCGACCAGCCGCCGACGGCGAACCCGGACGGCTCGCCGATCATCTGGGTACAGAAGAACGGCGCTCCGCATTCGATCGCCTCGAACGCCCCTGACCCCGACGGGCTGATCGTGTTCCCGGTCGAAGCCCATGGGACGCTCGGTAAGGCGAAGTTCCAGGATGGCGGCGGCGCCTCGCCGTGGAACGTGCAGTTCCTGCGCCACCGGCCCGATCACTTCGCCCTGGGATACGCCGTTGGCGACGGGGTCGCACTCGGCCGGATCGACGAGGAGGGCAATCTGGAGATCGGCCCGATCGCTCAGCTCGATACCACCGGAGGCCTGCCCAGCGAACTGTGCTGGCTTTCCCTGGCCCCTGACGACCGGATGGTGTACTCGGCGAACTTCGGGTACGGCTACGCGAGCAGCTTCCGCATCGAGGGCAACGTGATTTCCATCGCCCAGGACCCCGCGTGCCCGAGGGTGCCCGGCGACGGTACCTTCCGGCCCCTCAACGGCACTCTCGGTTCCGGGCCGGCCGACAACTGGATATGCCCGACTGGCGCCTTCTACTACCAGCTGTATCCGAACGCGTCGAAGCTGATCGGTTACGCCATCCACGCCGACGGCGCGCTCGAGCAGATCACCAGCGCGGAGATCCCTTACCAGAGCCCGCAGGGCATGACCGGGTTCTGACCGTCAAGGTCTGGCCCTGAATTCCTGGCCCGGCCAGGAGGAAGGGAACCGTCATGCACCTGACGCCGCGTGAGGTTGACAAGCTGCTGATCTACGTGATGGCCGAGGTGGCCATGAAGCGGAAGCAGCAAGGACTCAAGCTCAATCACCCCGAATCGGTCGCCGTGATCTCGGCGGCGGCGCTCGACGGCGCGCGCGCCGGCAAGACCGTCGAAGAGGTGATGACGCTGGCCAGCAAGGTCCTGACCCGCGCCGACGTCATGGAAGGCGTGGCCGACATGATCCCGCGCGTTCAGCTGGAGGCTGTGTTCGATGACGGTAGCCGCCTGGTCACCGTTCACTCGCCCATTCAGTGACCAGGGACAAGCGTAAGGAGAGCGGCATGGACGCTCCTGTCGGCGGTTATGTCCTTAGTGCCGCAGCCGTCGAGATCAATGCGGGCCGCCCGAGGGCGAAGCTGCCGGTGCGGAACACTGGCGACCGCCCGATCCAGGTGGGGTCGCATTTTCACTTCTTCGAGGTCAACCGGGCCCTGGAGTTCGACCGGATGCAGGCGTTCGGCTGGCGGCTGGACATCGCGGCGGGCACAGCCGTGCGCTTCGAGCCCGGCGACCAGAAAGAAGTCACGCTGGTGCCGTTTGGCGGGAAGATGCGGGTCCACGGATTCAACGACCTCGTCGACGGGTGGGCGCCGTTGAACGGTGTCTACCGGCCGCGCGCAACCCACGCGGCTCGCCTCGCCGAGGAGTACGGCTTCATGACGGACGGCCGGACTGAAGCGGCCCGGCCGGGGTCAGACCGGCCGGCGTCAGGAAGGCGGGGCCGATGACTCAGATCTCGCGCCAAGAGTACGCCGGGCTGTTCGGCCCGACTGTCGGCGACAAGATTCGCCTGGGTGACACAGGCCTGTATCTGGAGATTGAGCGCGACCTGCGGGTATTGGGGGACGAGGCGCTGTACGGCGGCGGGAAGACGCTGCGCGACGGCATGGGCGTCAACAACCAGCTCACCAACGAGGGCGGCGCGCTCGATCTGGTGATCACGAACGTCACGATTGTTGACGCCATCCTCGGCGTCGTCAAAGCCGACGTCGGCGTGAAGGACGGGTTCATCGTCGGAGTTGGCAAGGCCGGGAACACGGGCACGATGGATGGCGTGACCCCGGGCCTGGACGTCGGGCCCGGCACCGACGCGATCTCAGGCGAGCAACTGATACTGACCGCCGGCGGTATCGACACCCACGTGCATTACGTAGCGCCGCAGCAGGCGTACTCGGCGCTCAGCAACGGCGTCACGACACTGTTCGGCGGCGGCGCAGGACCGACCGACGGATCGAACGGCACAACCGTTACGGCGGGTCCCTGGAACATCGAGATGATGCTTCGCTCGGCCGAGGGAATGCCCGTGAATCTCGGGATCCTGGGCAAGGCCGCGGCCGGCGATGCCGCGCTGGTTGAGCAGGTCGCGGCCGGCGCGGCTGGTTTCAAGATTCACGAGGACTGGGGCGCAACGCCCGCGGTCATCCGCGCCACGCTCGCGGTCGCGGACGAGATGGACGTGCAGGTAACGATCCACACCGACACCCTGAACGAGTCTGGTTTCGTCGAGGACACGATCGCCGCCTTCGACGGCCGCACTATTCACACCTTCCACAGCGAGGGCGCGGGCGGCGGCCACGCGCCGGACATCCTCAAGGTGACCGGGGAAGACAACGTGCTGCCCAGCTCGACCAACCCAACCCTGCCGTTCGGCGTCAACACGCAGGCCGAGCTGTTCGACATGATCATGGTGGTGCACAACCTGAACCCGCGGATTCCCTCGGATGTGGCGTTTACCGAAAGCCGGGTACGCGCAGAGACCATTGCCGCCGAGAACGTGCTGCACGACGTCGGTGCGATCTCGATGTTCTCAAGCGACTCGCAAGCCATGGGGAGAGTCGGCGAGACCTGGCTGCGGGCCATCCAGACCGCCGACCGGATGGCCGCAGCTCGCGGCAAGCTGCCAGAGGACGCCGCCGGCAACGACAACTTCCGCGTCCTGCGCTACGTCGCGAAGATCACGATCAACCCCGCTATTACGTCGGGAACGGCGGGTCTTGTCGGCTCGGTGACGCCGGGCAAGCTAGCAGATCTGGTGCTCTGGGAGCCTGCGTTCTTCGGTGCCAAGCCAAAGCTCGTGATCAAGGGCGGGATGATCAACTGGTCCCTCATGGGCGATGTCAACGCGTCCGTGACCACGGCGGAGCCGGTTTACTACCGGCCCAGCTTCGGCTCGCTGGGCTCGGCCATGCCGAGGACATGCGTCACCTTCGTATCGTCCGCCGCCGCCGAGGCCGGTGTCGCCGATCGCCTTGGACTCCAGCGACAGGTCAGGCCGGTGGAGCGGACCCGCACCATCACCAAGCGCGATCTCATCCGCAACGATGCGCTGCCTGTCATAGACGTGGACCCGGAAACGTTCGCGGTGTCTGTCGACGGCAGCCATGCGACCGTCCCGCCAGCCGAGTCGATCAGCATGAACCGGCTCATCTTCTTCAGCTAGTCATGCGGACCGGCGACCACGCCAGCGCTGCGCCACTACGAGTCTCGGCCGCCCTCGGCAACATGGGCGAGGCCGACTGGCCGACCACGTTGGCGGCAGCGCAGATCGACGTGCTGCATCTCGACGCAGCGGAGACCCAGCGAAGCCGTTTCCGGAAGCGGACGGAGAGCGGGCTTGACGTCGCAATCGCGCTAGACCGCGGGGTGCAGCTGCATGACGGGGATGTCCTGCACTTTGACCGGAACGCCGGGACGGCCGTTGTCGCCCGCGTCGATCTCGGCGACGTCCTGGTCATTGACCTCAGCAGCCTGCTTGACCAGCCGGTCGAGTCCCTGTTGTCCCGTTGCATCGAGGTCGGGCACGCGGTCGGCAGCCAGCACTGGCCCGCGGTGGTCAGGGCTAGCCACGTGTACGTACCGCTGGCGGTAACGAAAGACGCGATGGAAGCCGTCCTGGAGGCGCACCGGATAGAGGGCGTGAGCTGGTGGTTCGCTCGGGGCGCAGAGGTCTTGCCCGAGCTGGCGCCGCAGCAGGCGCGGTTGCTGTTCGCCGGGTCCGCCGGCCAATCCCACCATCGCGCTGAGCCGGGCACTGCGGAGGCGAAGTGATGAGCACGCGCCCGGGCGCGGCGCCAGCTGGAATCAGCCGGCTGATGCCGGTCCTCCAGTTCGGCGACTCGATGCTGCCAATCGGCTCCTTCGCGTTCTCCAACGGGCTGGAATCAGCGGTTCACGAGGGTGTCGTGCATGACGGAGCCACGCTGTCCGAGTTCGCCGCGACCGCAGCGCGACGAGCCGCGACCACCGACTGCGTCGCCTTGCTGGCCGCACACCGCGGGGCCGACGCTTCGAACCTCGGCCAGATCAAGACGGCTGACCGTGCTCTCTTCAACAACAAGCTCGGCGAGGAGGCACGGACCATGACAGTCCAGATGGGGCGCAAGCTCGCCGAGCTCGGCAGCGCCGTTGTTCCCGCCCCGATGCTGAGCCAGTGGCTTACCGAGGTGACACGCCACCAGACGCCCGGCACGTATCCGGTGGCGATGGGTGTGCTCTTCGCCGACCTCGGCTCGCCTGAAGAAGATGCGTTCGCCGTGCACCAGTACGGCGTCGCGATGACCACGCTCGGCGCGGCGCTCCGGCTGATGCGGATCGAGCCGCGGGAGGTTCAGGCCATCTTGCGCCAGATGAATACCGAGACTGAGGAGCTTTACGCGGCGGTCCGCTGTACGCCGCTCGCGGACATGGCTGGGTTCGCGCCAATGACAGACATCCTTGCCGCCATGCACGTCCGAGCGCATGTGCGCATGTTCATGAACTGAGGTGACCAGGTGCCCAGTACCTCACGGATCGGCATCGGCGGGCCCGTCGGCTCCGGAAAGACGGCCCTCATCGAGGCATTGACGCCGCGATTGATCGCGCTCGGACTGCAGGTGCTCATCGTCACCAACGACATCGTCACCACCGAAGACGCAAAGCACGTCAGGCAGGCGCTGGCCGGCGTGCTCGCGGAGGACCGGATCAGGGGCGTCGAGACCGGCGCTTGCCCGCATACCGCAGTTCGCGAGGACCCGAGCATGAACCTGGCGGCGGTGGAGGAAATGGAGGATCGCTTCCCCGACAGCGACGTGATCCTGATTGAAAGTGGCGGCGACAACCTCACGCTGACGTTCAGTCCGGCGCTTGTGGACTATTTCGTTTACGTGATTGACGTGGCGGCCGGCGACAAGATACCCAGGAAGGACGGTCCCGGGATCTCCCGGTCCGACCTGCTGGTCATCAACAAGATCGACCTCGCACCGTACGTGAACGCCAGCCTGCAGGTCATGAAGGCCGATTCCAGGCTCATGCGGGGCGACAAGCCTTTCCTGTTTACCAACTGCATGACTGGTGAAGGAATCCCGGCGGTCGTCGCCACCATCAGGCACGACGTCCTGTTCGACACAGCGCCCGCCGGGGAAGCCGCATCACCGTCATGACCATCGCGCCGGGCAAGCACGGCGTGCTGGAGATGGAGTTCGCCCGCAGGGGCAGCCGGTCACTGCTGACGCACTTGCGCCGGCAGGCCCCGCTGCTTGCCCAGCAGGCTCTCTACTGGGACGAGCACCTTCCCGGCATGCCGTGCGTGTTCATCATCACAACGTCGGGGTGCGTCCTGCAGGGCGACCGGCTGGACGTCTCCATTTCGGTGGGCCCGGGCGCCATGGCGCACGTGACAACGCAGGCAGCCACGAAGGTTCACCAGATGGACGCCGACTTCGCCGCGCAGTCGGTTCGGCTCCACGTAGCTGAGGACGCCTACCTGGAACTGCTGCCTGGCCCGGTGATCCCCCACCGGCATTCCAGGTTCATCACCAGCACAACCGCAGCCGTCGCCGAGAACGCCATCCTGCTGATGGCTGACCTAGTCGCAGGGGGACGCAAGCATCACGGCGGCGAATTGTTTGAGTACGACCTCTACTCGTCGGCGCTGACCATCACAAGGCCGGATGGCGTCGCATTGTGCACCGACAACCTCGTCAGCGAGCCGTGGCGGTATCCAGCCCGCCAGGCTGGCGTGATGAGCGAGTTCGACGTGCTCGCGACCGTCACGCTCGCCGCACCGCCACTGGTGTCCGACGCGGTACTCGAGCG
Organism: Streptosporangiaceae bacterium; assembly: GCA_035472835.1. Lineage (GTDB taxonomy): Bacteria > Actinomycetota > Actinomycetes > Streptosporangiales > Streptosporangiaceae > JAJYUU01. The sequence continues at coordinate 14,077 of DATIOU010000016.1, forward strand.
GGTCGACGCAACGCCCGACGCCAGTGCTGGCTGCATCGCTGGGGCAAGCCTCCTCCCCAACGACGCCGGGCTTGTCTACAAGGTGCTGGGGAAGGAAACCGAACCAGTCAAGGCCAAGGTTCGCGACTTCTGGCGCCTGGTCCGGCGCGAAGCCGTAGGCGCGCCAGTTCCGGAACCACGCCCCTGGACATAACCGCGAGGCCCCCGGCTTCCGCAGCAGAGCGGATGACCGGCGGATTGCCCGCGCGAGTAGCGTGGATTAGACGGCTCACTTACCGGCGTGGGTCCAACCGGGAGGAGTAAGAGATGCCGGAGGACCTGCCTTACGAGTCCAACGACCTAGTGGACTTCGAGGTACTCGACGCCACGGACACCCTCGCCGGCGCGCCAGGAGATGATCCGCTGGACCGGGGCGTCGTCGCGCCGCTGCGCTGGTCGCGCGCGATCAGATCCGACATCACCGTCGCCGGCCAGGACGCTGACCGATCGCTCGATCGGCAACTGTCGGCGGAGGAGCCGGACATTAGCCTCGAATATCCTGATCCTGGACCGGACGTAGACGGCTGGGACGAGAACGCGACCGAAGATGACATCACCCGGCTCGCCGAGGACCCGGGCCCTGATCCGCGGGCGGGCCGGCTGGCGTTCGACGACGACGGCGCGGTCCTGATCGCAAATGCCGACTACGTCGCCCGGGACGCAGGAGCTGACGGCGGTGGCGCAACCGCAGAGGAAGCGGCAATCCACGTGTTCGACGAGGAGAGCTAGCTGCTGCCGCTGCGAGCCTCGCCCGCGGTCCGGCTAGCAGGCGCGGCTGGGGGTCTGCCGATCAGCTCAATGAAGCCGAGCACCGCCAGCAGAATCAGCGCGATGACGAGGGCTACCAGCGCCGTCGGCTGGCTCCAGAACACGAAGATCAGCGCAGCCAGCACTACGGCGCTGATCCGCAGGCCGGTGCGATACCGATAGGTCCAAGCCCCGATGGGTCCGGTGCGCAGGCCCGCCCTTTCACCACTGGCGCGGACCCAGCCCAGGCCGCTGGCGATCGCACCCCTGGTACGCACCGCGGTAACCGAAGGCCCGGTAATGAAGGCGCCCAAGGCGACGATCAGCGCGACGGCCAGGATGGTGCGCAGCCCATCCTGGATGAAGCGGATCAGCGTGTTGTAGACGTCGGTGGCTGCGTCGGCGGACGCGCTCGCGGGCAGTGCTCCCAGGTAGACGCTGCGCATGATCGCCAGGACAGCAGCCAGCACCAGCATCGACGCGGCCACGCCGAGCCCGACCCCGATCAGGGCACGGCGGTGGTTACGGGCCACATACACCCCGAGGCCAAGGAAGACGACCGTGACGATCGCAAGGACGATCTTGAGCGTATTCAGCAGCTGATAGGCGCCCTGCGCTCGCACCAGGTACTTGGACGGGAAGAGCGGATAGGTCGGATTGACCGGCGGGATCTTATTCACCACGGTCAGGCCCTTCGCGGCCAGGTTTTTTCTTGCCTGGTCGATCAGTGGCCCCAGGTTAAGCACCGCCTGACCATTAACCACCGTGACGGGGCTCCCGCTCTGCCCGGATAGCACCTTCACCAGTTGCGTGTGCAGTCTCAGATTGGCCTGTGTCCATAGCCGGGCGGCCTGCGGACTCGCCACGAACGTGCCGATCTGGCTATGCACGAAGCCGTCCACGCCGCTGGCGATCGGCCCGGACGTCGCGGTCAGCAGGGTTCCCGCTGTGGTCGCACCCTGGCGCGTCAGCGAAGCCGCCGCCTGGCGCACGAGACCTTGCACGTCGAGGCGCGTAGTAAGCGCATTCGAAAGTCTGTCGGTCAGCGCCCGCTGCACCTCCGGCTCGCTGATCAGCGGAGACATGTTGGCGACGTACCGGTCGGTGTTGGAGATCTGATTAGCGGCCCAGACGCCAAGCACCGACAGTGGCGCGAGTATGCAGCCGAGGACGATGAGCCCGATTGCCACCGGCGTGCGCCACCGCGGCCGCCGTCGCGATCGGCCGGCTTCGCGCTGCCGGAGCACCAGGACCTCGTCGCGCAGTCGCTGCAGTTCGGCGCGCTCGTCATCGGTCGGCTCATCGGGGCCGGGCGCGGACGCAGAGTGGCTTACCGCCGCGCCGGGCCTGTCCTGGTCAGACATAGGATCACCAATCCCGCCACCGGGCAGCCAGGCGGCTCCCACCCGGCAAAATGCCCGCTTACAGGCTTAGCCTGACCCGCCGCCGCCAGTCCGCCATCCCCCGTGACAGGTGAAACGCCAAGCCGCTCGCCGGGCCGTGATCCCTGGCGAGCGGACTGGCAGCAGTCGCGGCTCGCGTCGGCCTGCGGCCGGGCTAGACGCTGCGCGTAACGGCGGGAACGGGAGCAGAGCCGCCCGTGCCGTCGGGCAGCCGCGAGGCGCGCAGGCCGAGCCCGATCGTTCGCACGAGGATCATGATGATGGCCATGAAGATCAGTCCGTCGGTGATCGCCGCCGCCGTGACCCGGTTCGCTACTGCCCAGCTGACAATCTGCGGGGTGAACCAGTGGGCAGCGCCGTACGAGAACGCAGCCCGGGCGCCGACGATGACAGTCCAGAAGACTGCGTAGGGGATGCCGGCGCTGCTGACCGGCCGCCCGGTCGTCGGGCTGCGATAGACCTTCATCAGAGCGGCCGCGGCCAGCCCGCCGAGCAAGCCCGCGACGCATCCCGCGGCCTCAACTGCCAGGCCCGAGCCGTGGGTAACGGGTTGGCTGATGAAGAACGGAATGATCACAACCGCCGCGATCAGGGGCCGCAGCAGCCGCAACGGGCCGATCTTGCGGGCCTTGCCGAGGTCGGTTGCGAGAACCGTGGCCAGCACCACGGCGTTGACGATCATCGCTTGAATTAGTGATGACATTCTGTGCTCCTGCTTAGTCGCCTTCTCCGCTGACGGATTTACGATCTTTTGTTGTGCGCGGCCGCGGATCGGAGCCCGGGCTGGTCTGCCGCATGAGCCGGCCAGGCTGTCTGGTACCACCTGGTACTAGGCAGGACGCCGGTTCAGCCCAGCGTCGACCCCTAGGCTGACGCGCCAGCCGAGCGCTCACGGTTAGCGTCGGAGCATGCGCGAATCCGGCGATCGGGGCGGCTGGGGTGATCTATGGCGCGATTGGCCAGGGGATACTGGAACCGTGTTGCGCACCGTCAACCTGGTGGCCCGCGCCGCGGGTTTCGCGTGGCTCGGCGTGCTGGCATTCGTCGTCGCCCCGCCGAAGAGCCCGGCCGCGATGGCGGTGCAGATTGCGGGCTACAGCGTCGTCGGCGCCGCGCTGCTGGTGTGGACGCTGCTCGGCCCCCCGCCGGTCGCGGAGCGGTATCGCGCTTGGCTGTTCCCGGCGGTGCTCAGTGCCATGGCGGTGGGGGCCGGTTCCGCTGCCGGTGCGGGCGGCGGCGGGAGCTCAGTAGCGGTCTTCGGGTTCGTCGCGGCCATGAGTGCGGGCAGCGAAACCACGCTCGCGGCAAGTCTCGCCATCACCCTAGCTGGCATTCTGGCGATCGAGGTCAGCGGTCTCGCGTTCGGCGCCAGCTACGGCATACTGCTCGGACTGCCCGCGATTGTCGTATCCGGCCTGCTGATCGGGCGCAACCGGGGCGCCTACCGGATCCAGGCCGAGCAATCGGCTGCACTTCTGGCCCAGCGCGATCAGTTGGAGTCAGAGCAGCGGAGGGCTGACCTCCTCGACGAGCGCGCGCGCATCGCTCGCGAGATCCACGATGTGCTCGCACACTCCCTTGGCGCGCTGGGGATCCAGATTCAGGCAGCCCGCGCGGTACTGACAGATCGCGGCGACATTCGCGGTACCGACGAGATGCTCGCGACCGCACAGCGGATGGCCGCTGAGGGCCTCGAGGAAACGCGCCTGGCCGTTCATGCGCTTCGGGCAGACCTGATGCCGCTCGATAAGGAACTCGCGCGGGCGACCGAGACCCACGCCCGGCGCTTCGGCGTTCCGGCGACATTCGTGACCGGAGGTGTGCCTGTGCCGTTGCCGCCGGAAGCTACGGTCACGCTCCTCCGCGTCGTCCAGGAGTCTCTCGTGAACGCCGCCAAGCATGCCGCCGGGCAGCCGGTCGCGGTTCGCTTGGATTACAGCGAGCCCGTCGTCCGGCTGAGCATCCGCAACGCCCTGCCACCTGGGGCTGCCGATGGCGGCGAGTACGCGGGAGTGCAGACGGTGAATGGCGGCTACGGGCTAACCGGGATGCAAGAACGACTGCGCTTGCTGGACGGCACCCTTGAGGCCGGTCGCCGCGAACATGCCTGGATGGTGACCGCTCAGCTACCCCGTTCCCGTCCGATTGTGATGTCATGACGCCTTCCTCAGCGCCACCCTTGCGCATCGTCATCGCCGATGATCAGGCGAGCGTGCGCGAGGGACTCGTGCTGCTCATGGCCGGGCTACCCGACATCGATGTGGTCGGTGCCGCGGCGGACGGGCAACAAGCGCTCGAGCTCGTTGCCGAGAACAATCCCGACGCGATCCTGCTCGACCTCCATATGCCCGTGCTTGATGGCATCGGCGCCACCCGGCGGCTGGCCGCCGAGCACCCTGACGTCGCCATCGTCGTGCTCACGACGTTCGCGGACGATACGTCGGTCCTCGACGCGCTGCACGCCGGCGCCCGCAGCTACCTCACCAAGGACGCCGACCGCACCCGGATCGCCCAGGCGCTGCACGCGGCGGCCGGCGGGCTCACGGTCGTCGACCCCCGCGTCCACGCGACGCTGCTGGCTGCCGCGGCCGCGGCACGCAACCGCGAGCCGGCTGAGGCAGCGGACACCGCACCGGCGCCACCGCCGGACGGACTGACGCAGCGCGAGGCCGAGATCCTCGGCCTCATCGCCCGCGGCCTGACCAATCCCGAGATCGCAGCACGGCTGTTCCTAAGCAACCACACGGTCAAGACGCACATCGGCCGGATCTTTGCGAAGACAGGGTCACGGGACCGATCGGCCGCGATCGGCTATGCCCACCGGCACAACATCGGCTGACCGGCCCGGTCAACCAGCGTCTGACGCGTGGTTGCCGCTGCTCCGGCCAGGGTAAAGCATCCGATTGAACCGTGGTTGCCCCCATTAACGGTTCTGCCCGCCGCTAAGCGGCGCGGGTGCGGCTGCAGTGCTGGCCGGCGCGGTCGAGCAGGCGCCGGACGTTTGGCCTCTGGTTTGAGCTCGCGCCGCGGGAAAAGATTGACGTCATGACGACTGACGAGCGCATCGCAAAGCTGGAAGAGCAGATCGACGAACTGCGCGGCAAGCTGACTGATCTACACAGGCAGCTGACCAAGGCACAGCTCGACCAATGGCATGGTCGCATCGAGGATCTGGAAGTTCAGATGCATCTTGGCGCGATGGAGACCTCAGACAGGCTCAACGGGCTCATGGCTGGACTGCGGAGCAGGTGGGCGGACGCCCGCAAACAGGTCGAGGACAGGACCTCGAC
>DATIOU010000017.1:0-2275 GCA_035472835.1 Streptosporangiaceae bacterium
CAGACCGACCGACAGGAACGGCACACCGGTCTGCGCGACGTACCAGCAGACGACCTGGTCGTAGAGATCGAGGCTCCCGGCGAGCATCCCTCCGCCGTGGGTGTAGACCACGGCTGATCCTGTAGCGGCGCCGGTTTTCGCGTACCAGCGCAGCTCGATCTCGTCTTCCCCGTCCGTGGTGGGTGTGGTGAACGAGGTCGTTGTCACGCCCGACGAGGCGGGTGTGGGGGTGGCCGTGTTGGCCTGGCCGGCCGAGATGGCGTCGCGGAAGGTGCGCCAGTCCCCACGCGCCGGGCGTGGGCGCCCCGCCGCCTCAGCGGCGAGGGCGGCGATTGCCGGTGCCAGCTCTGGGTCGAGCTCGTATTTCATTTTTTCATTTGGGTGTGGCTACTTCAGAACGACCTGCCAGTCCGGACATAGGCGTTGCTGGTCGCGGGTGACGTGGAACTCCCAGTAGTCGTTGAGGTCGCCCGAGAGGTGGACGGCGCGGAGGCGCAGCAGGGCTTCGGCGGTTTCGAGGGTCCAGCGCATGCCAGAGCGCTCGAAGCGGTCACGGATTAGGTTCTTGCAGGCACCTTCGACGGAGCCGGACGCGATCGGCCAACCGCTGGACAGGTAGCGGTCGTAGCGCATCCGCTCGCGGTTGCGTTTGAAGTAGGCGGCGACGTCGAGCAGCGTCTTTGACTTGTTGCCGGTGAGCCCGCGTTTGGTGACGATCAGCCTGAGGCCTTTGACGACCTGGTCGACCTGGCCTTCGAGGAGCCGTTTGGCGCGCTCGTAGACGAACGTCTGCGCCTCGGGGCTGCCTTCGCGGTGGAGCGCGTGCGCCGATTTCCAGAGCTTCTCCAGCGCATGCAGGAAGTCCAGGACGAGGGTGACGTCCTTGAAGGTCTCGACCACGCGATGCTGCAGCGCCCGCTCGCCGTCGGTGACGATCACCCAGATGCGCCGTCGGCGTGGGTCGCGTCGTTGCATCTCGGCCTGGACATCGTTGATGAACGTATCCTTGTCGGCGGTGAGGCTGGCCCACACGCGCTTGTGGCTGGGCCGGACGCGCGGCTCACGCTCGGGCCGCTGCACGGTGCAGAACAGGCTGTCGAGGACTTGCTGCGGGGTGCGCGCGATGGGCGCCTGGTTATGCACGGCGGCGACGGTCGCCATCCGCTTCTTGTTGGCCTTCTCGCCCTTGCCCCGGCGCACGACTCGCAGGGCGCGCTCGGGCTTGACCATTGGGATGCCCTTGCAATCGATCGCCGCCACCAAGATCTCGCCACGGGCCGGCTTGACCTCGGCCGCGGGGCGCTGCGAGTAGAAGTCCTCGAAGTCCACGGCGGACTCGCGCACGAGCACCTCGGCCGCCCGCTTGGGAACCATCACTCCGGTCATCTCGGCAACGAACGAGATCGCCTCGTCAAACGGCGAGCAGACGACGGCCCGCATCAGCCGCCGCTGGCATTCGTAGCTGTAGATCCGCCGCGGCAGCCTGAGTTCCCGATCGAGCGGGTAGATCGCCTGGTGCCCTGGTGCCGCGTAGCCCATCCGGGTGACGCGGACCTCGCCGAACAGCGTCAGCACGGGGCGGGCGTAGCGGCGCTTGTAGCCCAGCCGCACCGGGCCCGCGGGGAGCTGGGCGATGATCGCCTCCCCGACATCGCCATCACCGCGCGCGTCGAAGTGCGCTTGCAGCAGCAGACGCAGAAGCTCTCGGCCGCGGGGCTCTGCGCCACGCTCGATATCCGAGAGGGCAAGCCGCGCTTCGCCGGCCTGCGCCAGGAACCGCTCAAGCTCCCCGAACGCCTGAAGGCCACCGGCTTGAGTGAGCGCCGGGCCCACGCTCCGCATTAGCGATAAGTATGATACTTGTCGATGACGGAACGGCGTCCCTCCAAGGCCCAGCTCGAGCGTCGGCTAGAGCGCATGCGCCGCGAATATGAAGCCGCCAGGGTGCGCCTGACCGAGGTCGGCTTCATTTGTGAGGGCTCGCTCGCAGAGCTCTACACCTCCTGCGGCAACCCCAACTGCCGCTGCCGGGACCCCGAGCACCGCCACGGCCCCTACTGGCAGCTGACCTGGAAGGAACAAGGCAAGACCATCACCCGCCGGCTCTCCGCCGAGGACGCCGCCCTCTACCGCGAGTGGATCGCAAACCGCCGCCAGCTCGAAGCCGTTCTTGAGGACATGCGCGACCTCTCCCGCCAGGCCGGCGAGCAGATCCTCGCCAGCCGCGATCGCACCGAGCTGGTTGAAGCCGCTGGCGACGAGCCCGTTGTAGATG
>DATIOU010000018.1:0-1849 GCA_035472835.1 Streptosporangiaceae bacterium
TCGTCGCCCTCGTCGGAGCCTTGCCACGAGAACTCAATGCCCGGCTCCCCATCACGTTCAGCGTCGCGGCAGTCGAGTTCTCCCGTCACCACGATGAAGCCCAGACTGCCGAGGCCGTCATCATCGAACTCGATGAAGCCGGGCTGGACGAGATCGACGGCCTCCTGATCCCAGTTGTCCATCTCGGTGATACGCCACCGGCCTGTGATGCTCGTACTCTCGGACATGCGACGACAGTAGCGACCCGAAGAGCTGCCAGGCGGACAAGGCAGGTAAGCCGCCTGCAACCTCATACCTCTCGCGGCCGGGACGATCCGGCCGCGCCAGGATCCGGCTGATCTGCGCGTAGCGCCGCGAGCGCGCGACCGTGCGCCGAGGACGATCTCCACCGGCTGCGGCCCCGCGGTGGGCACCAGCGCCTCCGCCGCCACGATGAAGATCATCGCGACGATCAGCGGAACGCCCAGCGCGACGCTGAAGAACGCGGCCAGGTTCCCGGACTCGGTCGCCCGCAGCGCCCGGCCCAGGATCAGGGCGGCGACGAATCCGACCAGGCCCGCGATCAGCGCCCGCAGCGCTCCGACCGGCAACCCGCACCACCTTGGCTAAGTCGATCTCCTTAGATATCCTAAGTGGATATCTAAGATATCTAGGCGGAGGGCGTCTTTATGAGCATGGTGAAAACGCCGGTCGAGATTGATGAGGAAGCGCTGGCCACGGCGGCCGAAGTGCTGGGCACCAAGACGAAGAAGGACACGGTGAACGCCGCCCTTCGCGAAGTCGGGCAGCGCATGGTGCGGCTGCGGGCCCTGGCCAGGCTCGGCGAGATGGCCGACAGCGGCGATTTCGATGAGTTCCTCGGCAATAAGGCCGCGTACCGCAGGTGAGTCCTGCCCTGTACCTGATCGACACGTCGGGCCTGTTCCGGATCCTGCAGGACAAGCTGCGGCAGGCGTGGTCCGATCAGCTGACCGCCGGTGTCATCGCCGTATGCCCGATCGTAGAGCTGGAGTTCTTGTACTCCGCGCGATCTCTGGCTGACCGGCTGGAAAAACGGCGTTTGCTGCGAGAGTTGTTCGGCTGGGTGCCGATGCCCGAGCGGGCTTATGACAGGGCGGGCGAGATCCAGCAACGCCTGACCGAGACCGGCAGGCACCGCTCCGCGGGGCCCGTCGACTTGCTCATCGCCGCGACCGCGGAAAGCGAGCGCCTCATCGTGCTGTGCGATGATCATGACTTCGAGGTCGTGGCCTCGGTCACAGGTCAGCCGGTCAAGCTGGTCACCGACATTGACGGATAGTCGCCAGCGGCCAGGGTGTCCGCCCGTCGATACATCGCAGACCAGGAGATGCTTGCGCCGCCTGACGCGGGTTCACGACGACCGGCTCTAAGTTGACTGACCGAGGAGACGAGCCGGACCCACTGCGCGGCTGCCGCTGCCCGGCTGGCGTGCGGTCAAGCCTTTCGGCGGCGGTTCGGGCGGCGTCGGCTGTGCGGCGCAGGAAGCCGGTCAGGAGCTGGAGGTCCTTGTCTTCGTACCCGACGTTGAAGTCCCCGCACACCACGGCGCGCGGGCCGGCCTCGGTCACGACGCGGGCAAGCACGGCGAGCTGGGCGCGGTGCAGCGGATAGAACCGGTTCGTCTCGGACCAGTCACCGTCATGGTTGGCCACCGGATGGGTGTTGATCACGCACAGCTCCGGCCGGGCCGGCACTTCCCCACGAAGGACGCGCTCATCGAGGCGACGCTCGTCCGGCAGTTCGACCGGCTCAACGAACAGGCGTCCCGGCTCGCCGGCGAACCCGATCCAGGCCGCGCGGTCCGCGAGCTCATCGTCACCCTCATCGA
>DATIOU010000019.1:0-3786 GCA_035472835.1 Streptosporangiaceae bacterium
GGTTTGGCACCTCGATGTCGGCTCGTCGCATCCTGGGGCCGGAGCAGGTCCCAAGGGTTGGGCTGTTCGCCCATTAAAGCGGTACGCGAGCTGGGTTTAGAACGTCGTGAGACAGTTCGGTCCCTATCCGCTGCGCGCGTAGGAGTCTTGAGAGGGGCTGTCCCTAGTACGAGAGGACCGGGACGGACAAACCTCTGGTGTGCCAGTTGTTCCGCCAGGAGCACGGCTGGTTGGCTACGTTTGGAAGGGATAACCGCTGAAAGCATCTAAGCGGGAAGCTCGCCTCAAGATTAGGACTCCCTCAGGGTTAACCTGGTAAGGCCCCCAGCTAGACGACTGGGTTGATAGGCCGGAGGTGGAAGCGCGGCAACGCGCGGAGCTGACCGGTACTAATAGGCCGAGCGGCTTGGCTTCTATTCACAGATCTTGTTTCGCGTCCACTGTGCGGTTCCCGAGATGCGGTCGGTCGCCTGCCTCCGGGCTCGGCGTCCTGAACATCTCCATAGTGTTTCGGTGGCCATGGCGAAGGGGAAACACCCGGCTCCATTCCGAACCCGGAAGTTAAGCCCTTCAGCGCCGATGGTACTGCCCGGGGGACTGGGTGGGAGAGTAGGACGCCGCCGGACATCTTCCCGCTGAGGGCCGTTACCTACCTGGTAGTGGCCCTCAGCGCATTTTTGTGCCTCTGGCGAGGCAAGTGAGCCGCCCGCGGGTGCCGAAGCCTGCGCGATATTGGAGGATGGACTGATGGCGGGGAATTCGAGCGGGTCGGCTCGCGGCCGTTCAGGCGGCGGGTCGCGGGCCAGCTCGAGCCGCGCCGCTGGCCGAGCCGGCGGCACCCGTCGAGCAGATGCCGGCGGGACTGGTGGGAACCGTGTTAGTGGGCGGTCCAGTTCAGTAGATCGCGGTAGTTCGGTGCGTCGGCGCAGTTCAGCGGACCGCGAAGCAGGCGACGACTACGCGCGCGGCGATGGCGGCACCCGTGGCGGCGGCGCCCGCGGCGAAAGTCAGCGCAGCGGCAGCACCGGCGGCGGCAGCACACGCACCGGTGGCGGCAGCACGCGCACCGGTGGCGGCAGCACACGCACCGGTGGCGGCAGCACACGCACCGGCGGCGCCAGCGGCAGCACCAGCGGCGGCAGGACGCGCACCAGCGGCGCGCGCGGCGAAAGTCGGCGCGGCGGCAGCTGGCGAGGCGATGCCAGCCCGCGCACCGGCGGTTCGCGCGGCGAGAGCGCGCGAAGCGATGGCAGTTCCACCAGTGGAGGATCCTCTCGGAGCAGGGCCTTCCCCGGTGGCGGGCGCGGCGGCCAGGATCGCTATGCCACAGCGAGCTCCGGCAGGCAGCCAATCCGCGGTGGCGGCGCGCGCCGCCCGACGGGCAGCAGCTACCAAGACGGTCCCGCCAGGCGCCGGGATAATGACGGCGAGTTTTCCGGCCGAAGCGATACGAAGAATGGCCGCGGGCGATATGGCGGCCGCCCTGGAAATGACGACAGAGGTTATCGGCGCGCACCGAGCGATGAGGGCGCTGGGCGCTACGACAATGGCGGTGAAGGCGGCACGCGCCCTAGGCGCATACGCGACGGGATAAGCAACAGGCCGGGGCGCGGCGACAGCACCAAGCGAGATGCAGGCCAATCGCGCAGCCGACGGACGCCCGCGCGTTCGGGCGAGCAGGCCGCTACCTGGCAGCAGCCAGCCAGCGATCGGCCCAGTCGACCGCGCACGGCAGTCAGCAACTGGCAGGGAGGCGATCGCCCGCAGCGATCCGGCGGCGGGCCGCGTCGCACCGGGTCGGGGCGCATGGACCAGCAGGGGCGCGACGGCGACCGCACGAACTGGAGGGCTGGCGATCGTCCGCAGCGTACTGGCGACCGAGACGAGCGGCCGCGACGGTCAGGTGCTGGCCAGCCGACGCGACGCAACGAAGGTCGCGGTAGGCCGAGATCTGATCCAGCCGCGTCAGTCGATGGGCAAGTGCGGCTGGACCTGCCCGACAGCATCACCGCCGATCAGCTAGATCCGGAAGTACTGGCCGAGCTGCGGACGCTGCCCGGCGATCTGGCTAGCGCGGTCGCCAGACTGCTGGTAGCCACGAGCGTCACGGAAGATGCTGGTCAGGCGTACGCATACGCGAAGAAGGCGCGCGACCTGGCCGCCCGGGTCGGAGTGGTGCGCGAGACGTGCGCGATCGCCGCGTATCAGGCCGGGGACTGGTCCACGGCGCTGGCCGAATTCCGGGCTGCGCGACGGCTCACCGGGCGGTCCAGCTATCTGCCGCTCATGGCTGACTGCGAGCGGGCGCTGGGCCGGCTGGACCGAGCGCTTGACCTGGTCACCGGTCCGGACGCGCGGGCTGCCGATCACGCGACCCAGCTCGAGCTGCGCATCGTCGAGTCGGGTATTCGTCGCGATCAGGGCCTCGCCGACGCCGCAGTCGTCGCCTTGCAGGGCCCGGAGCTGACCAGCGGCCGAGTCCGGCCAGAGTACACGCGGCTCTATTACGCGTATGCCGACGCGCTTCTCGGGGCCGGCCGCGCGGAAGAGGCACGCGAGTGGTTCGGCCGGGCGGCGAGTGCGGACGTCGAGGGCGAAACTGATGCGGCGGAGCGGTACGAGGAGCTCGACGACTACAGCTTCGACGATCTTCATGCTGGACCGGACCTCGACTCGGAAGGCGACAATGACCTGATCGCCGATCAGGGTCTCGACGAAGACCTGTGATCTGCGGCTAGCAAGCTTTCGGGTCCGGTCGAGCCAGCGCGTGATACCCGAGACGTTCGCCTGGGCGCTGGAGATCCGGTCCTACTTCGCCGCGAGCTCCGCGTCCGCGTCTTCGGCTAGGCGCGGTATCTTGCGCTCGTCCGTGACGCGACCATCGCGGCGGCGTGATCCAGATCCAGGCCTGCCGAACGTGTCCGCCGCGTCCCGTCGACCCACAGCCGGATAGCCACCGGCTGACCGGGAGCGCGGCGAGCACGATGGTCAGATGAGCCTCGATCGAGTCTCGTTTGCGCAGGTAGACCGGCCTGGCCTGCAGGTCGCTTTTAACCATGCGGAATGACTTCTCGACCTGCAACAGCTGGTGGCAGCGATCACGAACCCGGCCGTGACCGGAGTGCCGGCAGGGCATGCCCGCAGGTTCGAGACGTAGCCCGTCAGCCCCGCCAGTGACCTGGCCTTGTTCTCCAGCTCTTGGTTCACCGTGCGGTGCCGCCGGACAGCCGGACGAACCTGTTCAGCTCCACCGGCGCGTTGCCGGCGCATACGGGACCCGGTCACTCTACGGCCACGGACCAGTGCGCAATCACGGACCACCACAGCCGTGAAACCCGTCAGTGGGCCGCCGAACCGTGGCCCAGCTCAGGGCCACACCACCTCTTTGTCGGTCCACGTCACCTCGTTGTGGCGGCACAGGCAGAAGGGGTGCCCGGCCGGGTCGGTGTAGACCTGCCAGCCGTACCCCTCGGGTCCGATGAAGTCCTTCTGCAGTGTCGCGCCGACCTTGACGACGCGGCGCTGTTCGGGCTCGACTTCGTTCACTTCGAAGTCGAGGTGGTACTGCTTGGGGTGTTCGTCGTCGGGCCACCGCGGAGGGCGGTAGTCCTCCACCCGCTGGAAGGCCAGGTCGACCTCGCCGAAAGTGATGCCGGCAAAGTCGTCGTTACTGCCTTCCCTGATGGCGCGGCCCGTCACCTGGGAGTAGAAGGCCGCCAGATTCATCGGGTCCGGGCAGTCGATGATGAAACCTAGGAGTTGTAGCATCAGGCGATCTTGCCACTG
>DATIOU010000020.1:0-44091 GCA_035472835.1 Streptosporangiaceae bacterium
CCTGCGGGAGCTGATTCCGGAGGGACGATGGCCCGGTTCGTGGCGTTGCGCGTAGTGGCGGCGGCCGTCCTCGCCACGGCTGTACTGACTGCCTGCTCATCAACAGCCCCGGTGCACAAGGAGACCAACAGCAGAGCCCACATCCGCGGTGGCAATCATGTCGTGACCGCCGTTGAACGTGGCAGCGGGCGTAGCGGTTCCATGACCATCACCGACCCCTATGCGGCCGGGTCGAAACTTCGACGGGCCGAATACCACCTCCATGACGGCTACAGCAAGCGTGTCATGATCCCAGGTGGCGCGTTCGTCGCGGCCGAAGACATCGCGGTCTGCGGCCAGGCCGGCCGACGGTATCCGAACATCGGGTTCGTCGGCACCGGGCTGCCCTGCCATCCGTTCCTGCATACCAGGGAGGTCGTCTATCACCAGCACGTCGGCGACCTGGTCGGGCGATTCCGGCCGCACCGCAACGTGGAGGTTACCGAGATCGCCCATGGCCAGGGCCAGTACCTCACTGTCGGGCACATCGATCACGGCGCGCTGATGAGCGTCGAGTACTACTGGGCGAATGGCGAACACCTGACCGTGAACCTGCCCGGCGACGTACTCATCGACCACATCCGCCTCATCACGAGCGGAGGAGAGCTGGGCGCGACCGTGGCGCGCAACCCATAGGCCCCGGCGGTATTCAGCAGTTGCTCGCGTGGCTAGATATACGGGAGTGTCGTGTGTGGGCCAGGATGACCCTGTGACGGGCGTAAAAGGACAGTCGATGCCTCCTGAGAACCGCTTCCGGCAGGGGGCGTTCGCTCCGGTGAACGAGGAAGTATCCGCCTTCGATCTTCCGGTTACCGGGACCGTGCCGGCAGAGCTCAACGGCCGTTACCTGCGCAACGGGCCTAACCCGCTGGGCCTCGACGATCCGAACTATCACTGGTTCCTGGGTGCGGGCATGGTGCACGGCGTCCGCCTGCGCGGCGGCAAGGCCGAGTGGTACCGCAATCGCTGGGTCCGCTCGAAAGCGGTCGCGGACGCGCACGCGGAGCATTGGCCCGGCGGCCCGTTGCACGAGAACATGGACTTCGCGGCGAACACGCACATCATCTTCCACGGAGGGAAGACCCTGGCGACTGTGGAGGCCGGGCCGCGGCCGTATGAGCTGACGTACGAGCTGGACACGGTAGGGCCGTGCGACTTCGGGGGGACACTGCCGGGCGGGTTTGCCGCCCACACCAAGCTGGACCACGACAGCGGTGAATTGCACGCAATCGCCCACTTCTGGGCCTGGGATCATGTGCAGCACGTGACCGTGGACGCAGCCGGCACGGTGGTCCGCACCACCGACATCCCGGTGACCGATGGGCCGATGATGCATGACTTCGCGCTGACTCGGAACTATGTCGTGCTGCTCGACCTGCCAGTGACGTTCAGCCTGAATGCGGTTAGCGCGGGACGTGAGCTGCCCTACGTGTGGAACCCCGATCATCAAGCTCGGATCGGCCTGCTGCCGCGTGACGGCAGTGGTGGCGTGCGCTGGATCGAGATCGAGCCGTGCTGGGTGTTCCACTGCCTGAACGCTTACGACGATGAAAACGGCCGGGTAGTCGTGGACCTCTGCCAGTACAACGAGTCGTTCGACGTGTCGACGCTGTGGGCCGCGCGTGGACCAGTAACCCTCGACCGATGGGTGATCGATCCAGCCGTCGGCAGCGTGACCCAACACCGCCTCGACGACAGGGGTCAGGAGTTCCCCCGGGTGGACGACCGGATCGTCTCGCGTCCGCACCGGTACGGGTATAGCGCCGTGATCGGCGAGGTCAATCGCGCCATCACCGCCTCCGGCGACTTCGGCGACGACGCGTTCGCCAACGCGCTCCTGCGCCACGATCTTGCCGCTGGCACGATGCAGGCGCATGAGTTCGGGCGCGACGCCACTGTCGGCGAGGGAGTGTTCGCGCCCTCGTCAGCCGACGCCGGCGAGGACGACGGCTACGTCATGGCGTTCGTCCACAACCCTGAGCGGAGTGCCTCCGACCTGGTCATCCTCGCCGCGCAAGACTTCACCGCCGACCCTGTCGCGAGGGTCCACTTGCCGGCGAGGGTTCCGCTCGGCTTCCACGGCAACTGGATCCCCGAAGACTGAAACTGGATCCCCGAAGACTGAAACGCCTCGGGACGCGCTAGGAGCAATCTCTCCGCCAGCTCGCAGCGTGGATTCAGCTTGGCTCCAGTCATAAGGTCATGCAGGGACCAAAACGGCGGCGGAGGGAAGGCGCTGGTGTCCAAGGGCGACAGGGACAGGCAAGCGACCAGAGACAAGGTTGCGCGCATGAGGGCCGAGGAGGGTCGCCGTCGCCGGCGTCGCCTCTGGATTGCTGGCGCGGTGAGTGCCGTGGTCGTTGCCGCAGCAGCCGTCGGGATCACCTTGGCTGTAGTCAACAACGGAAACGGGAGCGGGCCTGCAGCGGGCGCGCTGGGGCCCGAGGGCGTGCCGGTTCCGGCCGCGCGGTCGCTGGCCGGCATATCGGCGTCGACGACGGGGCAGCCCATCGACGGGATCGCGTGCCAGACCAGCGAGCAGACGCTGTTCCACGTTCACGCTCACCTGGCGATCTTCGTGAACGGGAAGCCGCTGCAGATCCCCGCCGCCATCGGCATTCCAGGCGCGCAGGCACAGAACACGGCGCGCGGCCCGTTCATCGGCTCCGGGACGTGCTTCTACTGGCTGCACACCCACGCCGCGGACGGCATCATTCATATCGAGTCACCGGTTACCCGGACCTACACGCTCGGCAACTTCTTCGACGAGTGGGGTCAGCAGCTGAGTCTTGACCGCGTCGGCCCGGCCACCGGCCATGTCACGGCGTTTTACAACGGGAAGCCCTATCTGGGCAACCCGCGTAACATTCCGCTCACCGCCCATGCTCAGATCCAACTCGAGGTAGGCACGCCGATCGTCGGTCCGCAGCGGATCACGTTCCCGGCCGGGTTGTAGCGACAGGCGGCGCAGCGGCGAACCTGGCCCGATGAGTCGGGAAGGAGACAGGTCGTGCAGGTGGAGATCAGCCCTGAGGCAGAAGACCTGGTCCGAGACCGTGGCGGGCGGCTGTGGGTCTGGTCGGCGCGTCCGCGGGTGTGCTGCTGGGGAACGCCTGCCTACATGCACGCGGCCACGGAGCCGCCGTCAGGCCTGGCGGGGTTCGGCGTGGTGCCGCATGACAGCATTGAAATCTGGTTCCGCGCTCCCGCTGGCAGGGTGCCCGACGTGCTGGAGATCTGCCTACGTGGGAGGCGCCGACCGCACGTCGAGGCGTACTGGGATGGCTGCGTGTACGCCTTCTGAGTGAGGTCGCAAGTCAGGTCTGTGAGGCGCTGACCTTGGCGCCGCGTCCGGCTCCGGCCTGAACGAACCGGCCCCAGATTACGTTGCAAATCGGTGGGTGATTCTGTGCTAGGCGACCGCTACCGCTCCCAGTCGGTCGATCGCGCCGTGCGCGTCGTGGTGAACGTCGCGGGCGCCGCCTTCGCAGCGTGGTTCGCCCAAGCCAGCATTGCGTATTTTGTCCACACCCACCGCCTGATCGGCGCCTTGTTCTGCGTCGAGCAGGCATGGTTTGTCATTGCTTTCCTAGTTCGTCGCCCGGCCCGGGCAGTGAGCACGCGCTTGTCGAGCTGGCTGCTGGCAGCCGGGGGGACCTTCGGCGGTGTGCTACTAAGGCCAGCCGGAGTCCACGCGCTGTGGGGCGTCCGCATTGGGTTCGCCCTGCAGGTTGCGGGCCTCATTCTCGTGATCGGATCGCTAGTCGCCCTCGGCCGGTCATTCGGTTTCATCGCCGCCGATAGGGGAGTGGTGACCCGCGGGCCGTATCGGGCAGTGCGCCATCCCGTGTACGCGAGTTATTTCCTCATTCAGGTGGGCTACGTAGCGCAGGCTGCCTCCTGGCGCAATCTTGCCGTGCTCGTCTTCGCGACGGCATGCAATATCGGCCGGATCTTGGCGGAGGAAAAGGTCTTGTCTGGCTCGCCGGCATATCAGGATTACCGCCAGGTTGTGAAGTTCAGGCTGATTCCCGGCCTGTGGTAGGAAGGCCAGTCTCGGATCGCGCTCTGCGCCTCGGCACAGCAGCCCAGCGGTCGGCGTGCCGGCTGACCCTGACGGGGTGACCGAAGCAGGCACTGGCCAGTTCGGTGGTGAGCACGTCGCCAATCGGCCCGGCGGCCAGTACCCACCCCGCCCGGAGCAGCAGCGCGTGGGTCGTAGTGGCGGGCAGCTCTTCCAGATGATGCGTCACCAGCACGGTGGCGAGACCTGGCTGCCGATGACGCAGGTCATCCAGGCTCGCCAGCAGTTGCTCACGCCCGGCAACGTCTAGGCCGGCCGCCGGCTCGTCCAGCAGGAGCAAGCGCGGCTGTGCCATCAGCGCTCGTGCGATCAGCGCCCGGCTGCGCTCACCCTGAGACAGGACCTGCCACGGCGCGTCAGCCCGGTCGGCCAGCCCCATCAGCTCAGTGAGACCGGCCGCGCGCGACACCTCTTCCACGCTGGTTTCCCGACGCTGGACTAGCTGAATTGTGCCGGTGATGCCGGTGAGTACGACTTCCTCGACAGTGCGATGCGCATCCACCTGGTGGTGCGGGCTTACATGGCCGATCCACGGCCTGAGCTCGAACACATTCACTCGCCCGAGGCGGCGGCCGAGCACGTCGACGCGCCCCCGGCTCGGATAGGCGTAGGTCGCCATGATCAGCAAGAGCGTGCTCTTGCCGGCCCCGTTCGGTCCGAGCAAAGCCCAGTTCTCTCCGGCCCTGATGGCGACGCTCACCTGATCAAGCAGCAGGCGGCCATCGCGGACGAGGTCGACAGCGTCGGCCTCGAAGACGATGTCGAGGTCAGCAGGAACATCGGGGGCAGCGGGGACGACCATGCGGCTAGATCGTACCCGGCTTGATGCGGCCCGCTCGCGACCTGACTCGCCTGGCCCAGTAAGCGGGATTGCTGCTGACCAGGCGATCGCCTTGTCAGCCGTTCGCGCCACACGAGCCCGAGGAGCGCACCCAGCATGATGACGACGCCGATCGCGATCAGCAACGACATGATCGCGAACACCACTCCTATCGACCCGTACTTACGGTAGTCGGAGACGATGGCCGTTGACAGCGTGAGCCGGAACACTACCTCCATCCCGACGAAGCAGATACCAGTCGCAAGCGCGGACGGAAACAGCTCGCGCCAGCCCAGCTTGCCTGCGAGCAGGATCCACATCGAGAACCACCAGAAGGCTGTACCGCCGATCACCACGGCTAGGTCGACCAAACCCACCCCGCCGACGCGATGAAGCCCGGGTTGCGCCCACGCCTCGAGAAAGCATGCCCCGACCGCGACAGCGAGCCAGATGATTCGCTGCGGCGTTGCCCTGAACCCACGCCCTTGTAGCTCGAATATCCGCTCGTACAGTTCCTGAATCGCGGCCGCGGCAGCAATGCCGCCGACGATGAAGAACACCCAGCTCAGCCCGTCGATGGCGCCAGATGTCGCCGCAGGCGAGGTGAGAGCCTGCCGAACCGCGTGGGCAGCCTCATTTGACAGGCCGAAACGCCTGATGAGCCCGGCTGCCTGATTCCGGCCGGCCAGGGACTGGAGAACGAGCAGGAAGGGGACAAGGCACAGCAGCAGGGTGGCAGCGAACAGCAAACCACGGTTGATTACATCCGCCTGCTGGAGCCGGCGCGCCAACTTGGACTGCTGCCAGTACTGGATTCTGCTCCGCAGAACGGTTTCAGCCGTACGGACCAGGACAGCTAGCCGCGACCGGTGATTGCGGCGTGGATCGCCACTCAAGCATCCTCCGCTGAGGTCGCGGGCGCGTCACGAGTGACTGTTACCCACTTGGCCGACACGCCTCACCGGCAAACAGCCAACTGGGCTGCGGCAGGCGTCTAGTTTTCGCGGTGGAACTTAGGCCATGCAGCTTGCGACCACTGTTGCCGGGGTGTTGTCTCGAGGTGCCAGCGACAGGCGGGTCCGCTAAGGCCGTGGTTACTCGTACTGCATCGCCGGGATGTCCGAGCCGTCGCCGCGCCCGTTCGGCGTCATGTCGAGGACGTTCCAGATCGGCCAGATCGAGTCGACGTGGCGCGGATCTTCGCCTTCCTCGCGGGGTGCGAACATGAGCTCGGTCGCCCACCGGTGCTGAAACGCGTCGCCGCTGCGGGTGAACACGTTAAGGATCGGTGCCTGGTCACCGTCCGGGCTCTCGGCGTGGTAGTCGCGGTTGTAGCTGTTGTTCCGCGAGGAGAGCAGCCGGAGGTTATGCCAGCCGCGGTCATGGGCAAAATTGCGAATCCGGGTGGGGTCGGACTTCGCGACCACGACCAGGCTGATCGGCTTGGCGAGGTGGACCGCGGCGCCGTCGAGCGAGTCGAGGATCGAGGTGCACGACGGGCATGGCGTTTCAGCCACCGGCAGCCGGGCAGTCTCGCCCGCCGTCGGACCTGGCCGAGTGTCGCCGGAGTACCGCGGGAACATGAAGCTGTAGATCACCAGCGTGTCCTTGCCCGGCGCGAACAACTCGGAGAACTTCACCTCGCTGCCATCGGCGGCTTCCTCGAAGATGTAATCCTCGGGGACCGTGCCGCCAGGCGGGAGCGCCCGCCGCTGGGCGGCGACGCGTTCGGTCGCACGCCGCAGCTCGATCTCGGCCGCGAGCAGCTCGTCGCGCGCGGCCCGGTACTCGTCTGACTCGCCTGGAAAGCGGGTAACAGTGTGTTCGGACATGCCGACAACTGTAATCCGCGCCGGGCCGCCGCCAGATCGTCGACCTCGAACGCCACGTGTGCTACCGACTTGACGAGATCCGGGTACGGCGCGCGCTCCCAGTACCGCTGCCACTGAATCCCGAACGGGTTATTCAGGTGATCGCTCACCGTCATCTGCAGGTGCGGCAGGGGGATCTCGCCGTCGAACGAACCGGACGCCGGGATGCCAACGTGGTTGAACTTCATCAACCGATCAGATCATGGGAACGGGGTCGGCGGCGCGCCTTCGGCCCCCGTTGCTGGCTGGCGCCCAGACGGTGGTCCGCTTGACGTCAGTTCCTTCCACGGCACGCAGGCCAGCTACCTCGTAAGTTGCCAGTGGCCGCAGGCGGTCGACGGGCAGGAACGCGCGGCCGAAGTCCCCGAGCAATACGTGGGACCCGCGCCTTCGGCCCCGTTCCAGGAATTGCATGACCTTGCCGGCCAGGTCGCGTTCATAGAACGCGTCAGCAACCAGGAGCACGTCAGTGCCGACCGGCGGAAGGTCGTCCCTGTCCAGAATGTCGGCGCAGACCGCGTGAACCGTGACGCGGTTGGCGGCGGCGTTCGCGGCGATAGCGGCGGCGGCGAACGGGTCTACGTCATAAGCGGTTACTGTCGCGGCTCCGGCCGTGGCGGCCGCGATCGCTACCAGCCCCGAGCCAGACGCGATGTCGATCACGCGCCGGCCCTCGACAGTCTCCGGATTGTCGAGCACGTAGCGGGCCAGCGCCTGGCCGCCAGCCCACGCCGACGACCAGAATGGCGGATCGAGGTCGGCCCGGCCGCTAGAGGCCTCCATGCGCTGCCACAGGGTGATCGGGTCGCTGGCCTGGTAGAGCCGAATTTCCGGGACCAGCGGCACCGGGCCGAGCCGAGTTTCGCTCCGGATAACCATCAGCGGGTCGGACTCAGCCATAGCGAGGCCGATGCTAGTCGGCGCGGTTGCCTGGGGAAAGGTCGGCTCGCTCCCGCCACGCGGCTGGCAGCGCGGCCAGCATCAGCACCCCCGTCAGGGCAAAGGCGGCCGAGTAACCAGTGTGGCCGACGACGAGGCCGAAGCCGGCTGGCCCGGCACCGTATCCGGCGTCGTACGCCAGGTTCCACAGCGCACTCGACGTACCCAGCCCAGAAGCCGGAATGCGATCGATCATCAGCGCGAAGGTCGCGTTCTGGCTGATACCGAATGCCGCGCCGAACACGCACATGGCTGCGATCACCATGGCCGGAGACGTCAGCCAGATCATCGCCAGCATCCCAAGTGACGCACCAGCGAGTCCCGGCACGAGCAGGCGCGCGTGACCGTGCCGGTCGCCGTAGCGCCCAGCCCACCACCGGCCGATCGTCGCAGTCACCGCCTGGACGAGCAAGCCGATGGCCACGGTGCTGGCTCCTACCCCGGCGGCCAGCGGAAGGAACGTGACAACAACGCCGGCCGCCACCGTGCTGGCGACGAAGACGAGAGATGGCCTCAGCTGCCCGTAACGGCGCAGGCCGGCCAGCAGGCCAACCGTCGGCGCGGGGTCAGCGTCTATGTGGGCTGTGCCGGCCTCGCGACGGCCGGCCGTACGTGGCAGCCACCGGAGCGCAGCGACAGGCATGAGGGCAGTCGCGGCCGTTAGGGCGACGACGAGTGTGTTGCCGACGTGGTCCGCTAGCCAGACGCCGCCGGGCAGCGCCAGCACGGCCGGCAGTAGATCCACGACCCCGTAGATGCCGAGTCCTTCGCCGCGGCGCTCCGGCGGCAGCAATTCAGCAGTGGCGGCGTCTGCGACGACCATGGTGAGGCCGAACCCGAACCCGCGGACAATGCTGGCGACGACGACGACGGGCAGCCCGTGCGTAACGAGCAGCGCAAGCACCGGAACGCCGAGCAGCGCGGCCGCGGCCGCCAGCAGGGTCCGGTATCGGTATCGCTTCATTAGCGTCGCGGCGCCGAGTTCTGCGACGACCGTCCCCGCGAGCAGTGCGCCAGTCACCAGTCCGGCTCCAGTGGTCCCGGCGCCGGCCTGCGCGGCGTACCGCGGCGTCACCGACAGAAGCAAGTAGAAGCTCGTGAGGGTGCCGAAGGCGATGACGAATACCGCAGCGAGCGGGCCGGAAATGATCCTGGGAGGAGGTGCGCTGCTGGTGTCCGGGCCGGAATCCGCATGCCTCAATGTGGCCATGCTCGTGACCGTAAGCCGCGAACTGGGACCCTGATAAGTTCCAATTCCATGGCGATTCTGTGGTCCGGTTTGGGTCCAGAGCTGCTGCTGCGGCTCGAACGCGGCAGCGGCCAGCCCCTGCGCTCTCAGCTGGAAACTGGCCTTCGCGAGGCGATCCGGGTCGGCCGGCTGGCCGCCGGCGAGCGGCTGCCGTCGTCCAGAGAACTGGCGCGAGAGCTCGGCGTCTCCCGTGGCCTCGTACAGGAGTGCTACAACCAGCTGCTGTCCGAGGGCTACCTCACCAGTCAGGTCGGATCGGCTACCCGGGTCGCCTCGGCCGCGTCCGGCACGCCGCCGGAGAGTTCGCCCCGCCCGGAAGCTCCCTCACGGCTGATGGCGGACTTCCGCGCCGGAGTCCCGGACCTGGCCAGCTTTCCGCGTGGTGACTGGATCTGGGCGACTCGGGAGGCATGCAACAAGGTGGCCAGCCCCGATCTTGACTATGGGGATCCGCGCGGCAGCGTCGTCCTGCGTCACGTGCTCGCTGGGTATCTGCGCCGCGTGCGCGCCGCTGACGCCGATCAGCAGCGACTGGTAGTCAGCACCGGATTCGCCCAGGGCCTTGTGCTGGTGCTGCGGGCACTGGTTCAGGTCGGCATGCGGTGCGTCGCGTTCGAGGACCCGGGCTATGGCGGCGCCGAGACCGACGAGACCGTTCGTGGCGCTGCCGCGATGGGCTTGCGTGTTGTGCACGTGCCCGTCGATGACGAGGGCATTGACGTCGCGGCACTAGCCGCTAGCGGGGCCGATGTCGTCATCGTCACACCGGCACACCAGTCGCCCATGGGCGTGGTGCTCACGGCGCAGCGCCGGCACGCCCTGGCCAGCTGGGCGCGGGCCAATGACGCATTCATCATCGAGGACGACTACGACTCCGAGTTTCGCTACGACAAGGACCCAATCGGCGTGCTGCAGGGGCTGGCTCCCGACCGTGTTTTCGCGGTCGGTACCGCCAGCAAGGCGCTCGCCCCGGCAGTCCGGCTCGGCTGGGTGCTCGCGCCACCGTCGCTGGTCGATGCCATCGCGGCGGAGAAGGAGCTCAGCGACCGCGGCTCGTCTACTCTCGATCAGCTGGCGCTAGCCACCCTGCTCGAGTCGGGGCGGTATGACCGGCACCTGCGGCGAATGCGGGGCGTCTACGCCCGTCGCCGCGCCGAGCTCATCGCCGCGCTCTCGCGGCATGCCCCTGGGCTTCGCTTGACGGGCCTGGCCGCGGGATTCCACGCCGTTGCTCATCTCCCGGGCCGAGCAGACGAGCAAGCCGTCGTTGAGTCGGCCCGCGAGCGGCTGGTCGGGCTCTACGGGATGGGAAGCTACCGGGCAACTTCCGCGGCCGCGCCGCCGCAGCTCGTGCTCGGTTTCGGGAACATAAGCGAGCGGGCGATCGAGCCCGGCATCGCCGCGATCGCCGACCTGCTCGCCTGATCGCGCGGTCTTAGCGGCGCTCCACCCAGCGCTGCCAAGCCGCCTGCCACGCGGCGCGAGCCGACGACAGCTCAGCGAACGCCGGTGGGTCCTGCCCGTGCAGGCCCCAGTATCGGGACCACGCTTCCTGGGCCTCAGCACTCGGCACGTGCCGACGGTGCGCGACATGGTCGAGCGTCTCGGCAACCGCGTAGTCTGCCAGGTCAGCTTCGGTGAACCAGTTCGCCGACTGGGCTAGCTGGCACAAGTGGTTGACCATCGAGTGGATCGCGTCCTCGGCTTCGTCGCGTCCCTGACGCGCCAGGTCCATCTGTGCCCTGGTCGCTACTTCCCACCGCTGGGCGTAGCCGCTGCCGAGTGGCGCATCCCGAAGAACGCCGCCCGCGGCCTTGCTCTCTCGTGTCATTGCGATCATGGCCGTAGCCAGGGCCTGATGGCCGGCGAGGCCGCGGGCAGGTGGCAGATCCCAGTCCTCGGGGCTGGGCAGTGAGCTGGAGCGAGCCAGCGCTGTCTCGAAGCGCTCGCGCCGGCTCGCCAGGATCGGTCCTAGGTCATCGACGCGGGTCAGCGCGAGCCCAGACAACGGCAAGCCACGCGCGGCGACGGTGACGACGAGCGCAACGTCATCGACGTATAGCTCAGCAATCGCCGCCCACGCCAGGCCGTTGTCGACGATGCGCGCCGACCGGGGAACGCTCTCGATGAGAATCTCGGCGGCTTCAGCGTCGGCGCGCTTGGGTGGCGGTGGGTGTTCGATCGCCGCAACCTCGCCCATGAGGTCACGCAGCGCGTCGGAGATTGTGATCCAGCCCGGATTGCCCGCCACGACGGCCGTGGATACCGTGACCACCGGACCAGGCGCAGGTCCAGGCTCGCCGTACCGCAACTGGACGTCCGTAACCTGGCCGTTCACCGTTGCGAACGTGCCCAGGCCGACCGGAGTGGGGAAGGGCGGCGCCAGGCCGAGGATCGGGAACGGGGCCGCCCTGAGCGCTGCCTCGTCCGCCGTCCACCGATCGCGCATCCGCTGGATGAAGGCATCACGCTCGGGCCCTGGCCGCACCCGCCGCATGAGCCGATCATCCTCTAGTTCGGGGCATGCGTCACGGCTGCCATCCCGCTGCTAACTGTCGGGCTGGTCGAGCGCCGCGAAGAGCAGTCCGCCGATCAGGGCCATGTTCTTGTGGAACTGGATCCGTTGCGCTGACCGGGCGGCCGGATCCTCATGATTCCAGTACGCGTGTCCGGCCAGTGTTGTGGGAATGAGCGAGGCGGCTAGCGCCAGCGCGGACAGCCGCGGGCGCAAGCCCAGTGCCAGCGCCGCCCCCGCGACCACCTGTACGGCCGCGTTAGCGCGAACGAGCACCTCGTCATCGTCGGGCAGCGGAACGACCTTCCGCATCTGGGCCAGTACCGGCCCAGCCAGATCGACGCGGCCGCCCGGCGCTCGCAGGGCATCGAAGCCGAGCAGGACGTATGTGGATCCAGTCAGGAACCGCGCAGGCGGGCGCAACGGGGCCAGAAAGCGCTGCGTCGCGGACATGGCACCTCCGCAGGAGTCCGGAATCTTCCTCAGAGGACTGTACGCGCCCTCGCCGTGGCGGGCGCGACGGGCGCAGCGCTTGCCTGGAATGAGCAGCCGAGCGTTTGAAACCTGGGTGATCGGCCCGCCGTCTAAGCGACAATCAACGGCAGGAGGCAAGCGATGGCCGCACCAATACGTCATGGTTGCCAGCCTGCTGACGCTCTTTCAGCAGCAGGTCGGCAACCATGACGTTCAGATCGGCTCTAGCGCTTGCGACCGCGGCGACGCTCGCAGCGTGCATAGGCATAACAGCCTGCGACAGCGCGGCGCCATTGGCTAGTCAACGGGCGACGCGCTCGCCCGGCGTCCGCGCCGTAGCTGCCAGACTCGGACCACCTGCCGGGAGTCGCACCGAGGCTGCCGCGCTGGCGTGGCTAATGCTGGCCCGGTTGCGCTTGCCACCGGGCTCGCGTCGGTTGCCGCCGAATCCGGTGCCGCGGTCGGTCGACCCGTCCGCCTTGTGGGGCGTCGTCTCCGACGGCGTTGACGTACACGAGCTGTTCCGGCTGCCCGAGCCGATGGCTCCGGCCGCTGCCTTCCTGTCTGCGCACGTCCCGCCTGGCATGTCACTTTCCATCAGGGCCCTGGGAACCGGGCGTCAGGGTCCGATCGGCGCGGAGACCGCCTACACGGACCTGGCGTACAAGCCTCGATCGGTCCCGGCGGGCGTCAACGCTGCCCAGCTAGTCCTGACCATCGCGCCAAATCCATCCGGCGGGTCACTCCTGCGGGTCGACGCCCAGGTGCTCTGGTACCCGGCACGCACTGCCGCCGAGTACATCGACGCAGCCACGTATCACGTGCTGAGGATCGACGTCACGATCTTCGGCGCGCGGCCGCACACGATTCACAGAGTCGTCACGTCGTCGGCCCTCATCATGCAATTGGCTAAAGTGCTGAACCGGTTGCATGCAGCCCCATATACGTTGCTCCCAAGCTGCCCGCCAATCGATGTAATCTTCAGGCTGGCCTTCGCGGTCTCCAGACAGAGCGCGCCCGCCGTGGTGGTGACCGCGAACCGCTGCCTGTGGATTCAGGTAACGGCTGGCGCCCGGACGCAGCCGCGGCTTCAGGACTCCGCGCCTGTGCTCGCGGTCACTGCCCCGATGTTCGGCTTGAACCCGCAGGCTTAGAACAAGACGCCAGGGTTCAGCAAGCCGAGGGGATCGAATGCGGCCTTGATCGATCGCATGACGTCGATCTCGGCCTCGCTGCGAGAGAGCGGAAGCCACGGTGCCTTGGCTCGTCCGACGCCGTGCTCCGAGCTGATCGAACCGCCCAGGTCGGCGACAAGCGCCAGCACTGTTTCCGTCACCTCCACGGCGTTTTCGCTGGCCCGCAGGACATTGACGTGCAGGTTGGCCTCGGCGAGATGACCGAAGATCACCAGCTCGGCACCAGGCTCTGCGGCGGCGACTGCGGCCGGCAGCCGGTCGACCAGCTCCGCGAGCCGGTCCATCGGCACCGACACGTCCAGCTTCACGGGCACGCCGACCGAGCTGATCGCCTCGGTGTGACCCTCGCGCAAGGCCCACAGCCGGGCGCGGTCGGCCGCGCTCGCGGCAACGGTGGCGTCGAGCACCTGCTCGGCTGTTTCCAGGGCGGCCAGCAGATCGTCGAGCGGATCGGCATCACCTGACACCTCCAGCAGGACGTACGCGCCGCCTGCCCCTTTAAGCGGTAGTCCTGCGCCGAGGTGGCCGGCAACCAGCTCAAGCCCGGCGTTAAAGCAGACCTCCGCGGCGCTGATGGCGGGCAGCGCGGCCCGCAGGCCGGCCAGCAGCTCAACCGCTGCCGCCGTGTTCTGCACGGCGATCATCGCGGCCGCGCGCTCCTGGTGAGCGGCCACTAGTCGCAGCCGGAGGCGGGTAATCACGGCCAGTGTTCCCTCCGACCCGGCCAGCAGGTGCCCGATGTCATAACCGGTGTTGTCCTTGGCCAGGCCCGCCAGGCGGGAAACCACGCGGCCGTCAATGAGCGCCGCTTCGACGCCGGCGACCTGCTCGCGCATGCTGCCGTGCCGGATGACCCGGATGCCGCCCGCGTTTGTGGCCACCATGCCGCCCACCGTGGCCGAGTCGCGCGCGGCGAGGTCGACGCCGAAATCAAGCCCGGCTGCACGCGCATGAGCCGAAAGCGCCGCGAGCGTCACGCCTGCGCCGGCCGTCACCTGACGAGACGCAGGCGACACCGGTCCCAGCTCGGTGAGCCGGGTAGTCAGCAGCACAACTGGCGGGCCGTCGGCATGGTCTGCCGCGGGGACCGAGCCGCCGACGAGCCCGGTGTTACCGCCCTGGATCACCACCGGGACGCGCGCGTCGCAGCACGCCGCGAGCACGCCCGCGACCTCTGATGTGGTTGCCGGCCGCACTACGGCCGCGGAGATCCCGGTGAACCGGCCAGTCCAGTCCGTCTCGTAAGAGGACCGCAGGTCATCGTCGAGCAGGACGTGCTCGGACCCGACCACGGTCCGCAGCGCTTCCGCCAGCGTCAAGACAGGACCCGTAGCCGCACTGTGGCGGCCATCTCCCTGAGCCGGGCCACCACGGTATCGGCGTAATCGATCCCGATGTCAGTCAGCGCGTAGCCGAGGTCACCGCGCGTGCCGAGCAGCTGCGCCTCGACGTTCACCTGGTGCTCGGCCAGAACCGAGTTGATCTCGGCCAGCACGCCGGGCACGTTGTGGTGCAGGTGCGCCAGGCGGTGGGTCCCAGCTGGCGGCGGCAGCGCCACGTGCGGCAGGTTCACCGACAGGGACGTCGTTCCCTCCCGGACGAAGTCGGCGAGCTTGCCGCCCACGAAGGCGCCGATGTCGGCCTGCGCCTCTTCGGTCGACCCGCCGATGTGCGGGGTCAGGATCACGTTGGGGAGGCCGCGCAGCACGGACCGGAACTCCTCGCCGGCTGACCGCGGCTCGTCGAGAAAGACATCGACCGCTGCGCCCGCGAGATGGCCGGACAGCAGGTGCGCGCGCAGCGCCTCGTGATCGATGACAAAGCCGCGGCACAGGTTCAGGAACAGCGCGCCCGGCCGCATCCGGCTGAACTCCTTCTCGCCGAACAGCGAGCTATTGGACGGGCGGCCATCCACATGCAGCGAAACGATGTCAGAGCTCTCGAGCAGCTCATCCATGCTGACGCACCGGCGGGCGTTGCCGAGCGCCAGCTTGTCGGCGGTGTCGTAGAAGAGGACGCGCAGGCCGAGGGCCTCGGCGACGACCGACAACTGCGCGCCGATGTTTCCGTAGCCGACGATGCCCAGCGTGCGACCGCGGACCTCGTGCGCGCCGCGCGCCGACTTATCCCAGACGCCGGCGTGCATGCCCCGGTCCTTCTCGGTGAGACGCCGGGTCATGGCGATGATCTCGGCCAGCGCCAGCTCGACCACGCTGCGGGTATTGGAGTAGGGAGCGTTGAACACCGCGATGCCGACGCCGGAGGCCGCAGCCAGGTCAATCTGGTCGGTACCGATACAGAACGCGCCGACGGCCAGCAGATCCGGCGCGGCGGCGAGCGCAGCTGACGGCAGCTGCGTTTTGGACCGGAGCCCCAGGATCTGGACGCCGGGAAGAGCTGCGCAAAGGTCCCCCTCATCGAGCGCGGATCGCTTCTCGATGACTTCCAGGCCCGCCCCTTCGAGCAGCCGGCGGGCTTCGGGGTGAATGTTCTCCAGTAGCAGCGCTTTCACCGGCTCTAGGCTAACCCAACCCCGTTCCGATCTTGTCGGGCGATACCGATGCGGGCACGGTGGCCATAGCGCTCGCCATCGATCGCCGGCAGACTGTGCAGATGAGGAGATTTGCCAGCTATCACCCGCGCCGCCGTAGCGAGGCCCGATGAGCGCCGTCGCGCCGCGGGCCGCGAGGCGCGCGTTCCGCTGGGCCGAGCCGATCCACGCGATGATCTACTTCACGCCTTACGGGCGGGCCGCCTACGGTGCGGTCGGCATCGCCCATCAGCGCATGGCGTACTTCGCCTCGCGCTCGGCCGCGATGGGGCCGGTGCCAGCCGAAACGGTCGTCGCGACGTTCTTCAACTTCAACCCGGCACTCGTCCATGAGGCGATCCCGGCCGCGTGGGACATCACGTCGCCTGCTGAGGTACTCGCGGCCCGCCTGGAAGCAGTCGACCGGTCACTGCAGCTGGCCTGGCGCGACGGCGTCGCCAGCGCGGCGGTGCGCGAGGCGGCCGTCCTGGCCCGGCGGGCGGCGGAGCGGGCATGCAGCCGACCGCAGGGCAGGCCGCTGTTCGGCGGGCACGCCGCCTTGCCGTGGCCCGATGCGCCGCACCTGGTGCTGTGGCACGCGCAGACCCTATTGCGTGAGTACCGCGGCGACGGCCACGTCGCGCTGCTGCTGACCGAAGGCCTCGATGGAATGGCCGCCCTCATTACCCACGCCGCGACGGGCGGCATCTCGGCCGAGGCGCTGCGGTCCACCCGAGCCTGGAGTGAGCGGGAGTGGGCGACCGGCATTGACCGCCTCCGCGCGCAAGGCTGGCTCGCTGACGGCGCGAAACTCGCACTCAGTGCGGCGGGCCAGGTACGCCGCCAGTCGATCGAGGACCGCACCGACGAGCTGGCCTGTTACCCCTACGAGGCTATCGGCGCGGATGGCTGCACTCGGCTGGCCGAACTAGCCGGGCCGCTGTCGGCGGCGATCGCCGCTGCTGACCTTGGCTTCCCGGCCGCCCTGACGGTGCGCTACTCGAGGCCAGACTGACGCCGCGCGGCAGCCGGCCCCTGCATGAGGCAGTCCCTCAACGGGAAGGTAACGGGGACCAGCTGAGGGGAGACTTGCCGTGTCCGCTACCGGAGTCAGCAATCTCGATCACAGCATCGAAAAGGCCAACGCCTGGCTGGCGGAGGTCGCCCGAGAATTCGGGACCGAAGACCGGCCGTTTGCCTATCGCGTCACCCGAGCGTGGATGCACGCACTGCGGGACCGGCTGCCGGTCACGGTGGCGGCGCATCTCGCGGCGCAGCTGCCTGAGCTGCTGCGCGGGGTCTTCTACGACGGCTGGAGTCCGAGTCACGTACCGGACAAGTACGACGACGAAGAATATGTGCGGCGGTTCGCCCGCGACGCCAACATTCACAACACCGAGGTCAAGCGCGCAGCCGGCCTGGTGACCAAGGTAATGCGCCACCACGTGTCGGCCGGCGCCATCGACGAGGCGATGGGCGCGCTGCCGACGGACATACGCAAGATCGCGGCCTGAACCACTACGTCCGGGCCGGTACTGACGCCGGCTTGCCGTACGCCGAGCGGAAACCGTCGCGCCAGCTCGGATACCGCGGCGTCCAGCCGAGTTCGGCCTTGGCCTTAGCGTTGGACGCCCCCCGCGACTGGGTTGCCATGACCACCATGCCTTCGCCGGCAATCAGTTTCGCGACCCACTCGGGGAAATGGCGAGGGGGCTTGGCGCCCACGATGCGGGCAACTTCGGGCAGCCATTCGCGCATCGGTGCGGGCTCGTCGTCCACGATGTTGTAGAGGCCAGGACCCTCGTGCTGGAGTGCGAGCACGGTAGCGGACGCGGCGTCGTCGAGGTGAATGAACGAGGACACGCCGGCGCCGTCGCCGATGACCGGGTAGTACCGCCTGCGCACGAGCGAAACGAGCGCTTCGTCCGAGGCGCCGTAGAAGCCGCCGTATCGAAGCGCGATCCCGCCCGCGCCGGTCACGGCGTCGTCGAGATAGCGCATCGCGGCATTTGTCTCGCGCGCCGTTGCTGGCGGCGCCGCGTCGAGCGGATCGTCCTCGCTCTTGACCGGGCCGCCCGTCCGCGCATACCGGTAGCTCGCGAAGCTCTGGGCGACGAAACGCCGGACGCCCGCCTCGCGCGCCGCTGTCAGCAGAGCGTCGGTTCCCTCGGTCCGGAGCCGGTTAGTCGCCGCGAAGGTCTTGTCGAGGCTCCTGGAGAACCGCACGTTCGCTAGCGCAGTCGCCTGGTGAATGATCGCGTCGGGCGCAGTGTCGAGGACTGCCTGGCGGACGGCGCGGGAGTCAAGCGCGTCGAGCGCCAGCGGCTCGGCGCCCAGAACCCGCAGGCGGTCCGCGCTGGCCGCCGACCTGAAGGTTCCGATCACCTCGTTACCGTTGTCAATGAGCTGCGGGACGAGGCGGCTTCCGATGGCGCCGCTCGCACCCACGACCAGGACTCGCATCGCCTGCCTCCTTGCCTGCGACCGGCTGCCGGTCACATTCAGTCCATCACGGGGGTCACCTGTACTGACCCCTGGCCGCGAGAGGATGTGACAGATGGAAGACAGCGACTGGCTGGCGGCCCGGTTCGAGGAGCACCGGGCGCGGTTGCGCGGGGTCGCTTACCGGATGCTCGGCTCGCTGGCCGACGCCGATGACGCAGTTCAGGACACCTGGCTCCGGCTGAACCGGGCAGGCGCAGACGACGTCGACAACCTCGGCGGGTGGCTCACCACGATCGTCGCCCGCGTCAGCCTGAACATGCTGCGGTCACGCAGAACCCGCCGCGAGGAACCCCTGCAAGCCCGCCTGCCTGACCCGGTGGTCAGCTCGGACGACGGACTACAGCCCGAGGAAGAGGCTCTGCTGGCCGACTCCGTCGGCCTGGCTCTCCAGGTCGTCCTCGACACGCTTCCGCCCGCCGAACGGCTGGCGTTCGTCCTGCACGACATGTTCGACCTCCCGTTTGAGGAGGTCGCCGCCGTGGTGGACCGAACCCCGGCGGCGGCCAGGCAACTAGCCAGCAGGGCGCGCCGCCGCGTGCGGGGCGCCGATACCCACGCACCGGATCGTGACCTTGGCCGCCAGCGGGAGGTGGTCGACGCCTTTTTCCTCGCCGCGCGCGACGGCGACTTCGACGCCCTCCTCGCTGTGCTGGATCCCGACGTTGTGGTGCGGATCGACGGCGGGGCAAGGCTGGCCTCGGCCTCGACGACCGTCACCGGTGCGCCCGAAGTCGCCCGCCAGGCACTTACCGGACTGACCTCGATTCTGCGGGCCGCGGTCGTTCAGCCTGCGCTCGTAAACGGAGCTGCCGGGGTAGTTGTCAGCATGCGCGGACGGCCCATGACGGTGATGGGCTTCACCATCTCCGGCGGCAAGATCGTTGCGATCGACTCGATTGCCGACCCGGACCGCGTTCCCGTGATCGCGGCGGCATTCGGCGGTTCGCAGTGATCACCAGGAGCCCCAGGCCAGGCTGGGCGCTGGCAGGTCGGGCGGCTCAAGGAAGGCGGGCGGCGACCCGAGGTCAAGGGCCGCGAGTGGCGCTGTCGCCGCGGCGTCCCGGCACGTGAGCGCCGGCAGGTTCCACTTTTCCTCGACGAGCTTCAGCACCGACGTGTGATCGAAGACCGCCGAGACGACGCAGTCTGGTCGGGCGTACGGCGAGACGATAACGGCGGGAACGCGGAACCCGTACGTGTCGTACTTGAGCGGCTCGCACACGAGGTCCTGCGCGTGCTTGACGTAGCTCGGGAATAGCGGCTTGAGGATGGTGCGCAGCCAGGACGGATGCGCAACCAGGCTCCGCCCCTCGACATCGTCGGGCGGCTCGGCGGCGGGTGGCGCGACGTGATCGTAGTAGCCACCGTTCTCGTCGTAGGCCCAGATGAGCAACGTGTCAGGCCAGCCCTTACCGTGCATGACCCGGTTGATGACCTCGGCGGCAAACGACTCGCCCTTGCGGATGTCCTGCGGATTCTCCTCGGAGTACTGGCTGAAGTCCGGGTCGACGATGCAGAAATCCGGCAGCCGGCCGGCGTCGGCGTCTGCGAAGAAGGTTTCGATATCGCGGACGTGCAGCATGTAGTTGGCGATCCCGACCGGGAACAGGCCGGCGGTGAACTGGAGGTCCCGCTTGATTCCGCTCCGCCAACGCTGGAACGGCCGTCCGAGGGCCCGCACGTGATGCTGCGACCGCCGCCGCCGGTAGTTCAGGTACCGCCGGAACTGCGAGTGGTCGTCGCTGTCCGGACGATAGTTGATCCATGATTTTCCGTATTTGGTGAGCATGTCCAGGATGGTGCCGGCCGGCGGGTAATCGAGGATATTGACCGGCAGGTCGTCCATGAGCCCGTGCGCCGTTCCGGCCAGCAGGAACCGCCGATTCGGGAACGTGGGCCCGAGGCATGAGCTGAACCAGTGATCGGCCAGCGGAAACGTGCGCGCCAGGCCGTGGTAGAACGGCAAGTCTGCCGCCGTCCAGTAGCCCATGGCCACACTCTTGTCGGCAGCTGGGGACGCGTTCTGGGTGGCGGTGACGAAGCCGTTCATCTTGCCGCCGGCGAACTGTGCATGCGCTGCCCGCCAGCTCTGGCACGGAACGCCCGAGTGCTGCACCGTCGTCGGCAGGTGGTGGGCGCGCACCGCCTGCCCTGAGGTGTCCGGGTTCTCCGCGTCTGGCTGTCCGTCTTCGCCCTGCGTGAAGCCTTCGCCGCGGCCGAGCGTGCCGAGGTAGTTGTCGAACGAGTGGTTCTCCATCATGAGGACCACGATGTGCTTGATTTGCGGCAGCCGGTCCGTGCCGGCCGGCACGGACGGATCGGGGCGCTGCCCCGGCTGGGCTCGCTCCATCTTCTGGTTTCGCCGACGCAGCTCTTGTCGCTCGACGCCTTCCCATACGGTCGTGCCACGCATGCCTAGCCTGCCTTTCGATGCCGCGGTGTCTCTGCTGTCGCAGAGTTCAGGTGGCGCCGATCTGAGTTCACGGGGCGGCCATCTGCGTCGCGGCGATCTGGGCCGCCACGCTCGTCGATAGGCGTGTGTCGCGCCTTGCCCGGCGCCGCCCGCCGTTTGCGGCGCACCCGCGCAATCATGATGACCAGGACGACGACAAGCAGGATGGCCAGCGCCCCGACCACATATCCCGCATCCTGTACCAGACCTGTCACGCGATGCCAGTTCGTGCCGGCCGCGTAGCCTGCCACGGCGAGGCCGGTGATCCACGGTATGCAGCCCGCGACCGTGTAGAGGCCGAACCGTACGGGCGCCATCTTGGCGAATCCCGCCGGAAGGGAGATGAACGTCCGGATTACAGGGAGCAGCCGGCCGATGAAGACCGAGCGCGCGCCGTTTTTATCGAACCACCGCTGTGCACGCACCAGCCCGTCATCGCTGCCGGCCACGAACCTGGTGAGGCGCCGCCAGGCCGTCTGGCCGCCATACCGGCCCACTGCCCAGGCGATATAACTGCCGACCACGTTGCCGGCCACGCCGACGGCGATGACCAGCACGAGGCTCAGGTGAACGCCGGGTGCCGCGCCCGCGGCCAGCGCACCGCCGAGCGGCATCGTGAGTTCCGACGGGATCGGTATGCACGCCGACTCGGCAACCATCAGGATGAAGATCGCGAGGTAGCCGTAGGTGCCGATGAAGTGTTGCACCTGCGCTTGCCCCCTCCAGTTTGGCGATGACCATCGCGAACATCCGTTGGTGCCCGGATTCCGGGTTCACAAACGTGGTTGTCGCCCATGGGCGTCATCGCGGGCCGTCGCTCCCGGTTCGCGGGGCGGGGCTCAGTTGGACGATGACATGCCTAGCTTCATCCTGGCCAGCACCTCGTCGGCCAGCTCGGCGGGGATGTGCCTGTCCGAGCGCAGCATGAGCGTTCCGCCCGGCTGGCGGGCAGCGGCAGCGACCATCTCATCCACGGGGGTCATGCCGCACTCGCGGGCCGCCTGGTCCCAGTCCCTGTCAGGCCGGGTCACGCGGGCGTTGAGCCGCTCCCGGAGGACATGGGCATCCGCCTCAAGGAAGACGTGCAGGAGCTCCTCGCCCGCGTCGGCCAGGCCGACGAGGATCTCGGCCCGGTATGCGTCGCGGATCAGCGACATCGGCACGATGAGCGTCTCCGCGTGGTGTCTGCGCAGCGACAGCGCAGTCGCGACGACTAGTTCCCGCCAGCTCGGCAGGTGCTGGAAATCGCCGTCGGGCCGCATCCACTTCCATAGCATGAGGCCGACGTCCTCCGGGTCGTACAGAATTGCGTCCGGGAGCCGCCGGTGCAGTTCCTCCGCGAGCGTCGTCTTGCCCGCTCCGAACCCGCCATTGATCCAGATGATCACCGGCACAAGCTATCCGGTCAATCCCTAAGCTGTCTTGCGCGCAGCAGGGTGCGAGGTGGGCCCTGCCCCTGTCAGGTGGGGTTGACTTTCGTCCGGGCCGTGCCGTTCCAAAACTCGGCCAAGCTGCGCGTGCTGCCGCCCGCTTGGCTACCGACAGCGACGCAATCAGCGGCAGTCACGCACGTGACGCCGAAGAGCGTGCCAACGGTGCCCGGCGCAGTGGCCTGCCGGATCCAGGACGTTCCGTTCCAGGTCAGGGCCGCTGGCTGGCCAGCGTTGCCGTCGGCGGCTTCGGCCGCGGCCGCTCCGACCGCTTGGCATGTCTTTCCGGCGCAGGAGACTCCGTACAAGTAGGACAGCGTTTCGTGCGGCCACGGCATCGCGGTCTGGGCCCAGTGCGTGCCGTCCCACAGCTGGCCGAACCCGGCGGGAACGCCGCCGTCCTGCGTGCCCGCAGCGACGCAGTAACCGGACGCCGGGCACGATAGGCTCGCGGCCTCGCCTGCCTTCCCAGGCACCGACGCGTAGGTCCAGCCACGGCCGTTCCAGATCTCGGTGAAGCCGGTACTGCCGTTCCTGGATCCGTAAACGTCCCCGATGGCTACGCAGTACCTCGCGGTCACGCACGAGACGCTGCCGAGGACATGGTTGCCCTCGACACCCGCGCGCACGGGCGGCTGGGACCACGACCACTCACGGCCGTCCCAGGTGCCGCCAGCGGGGAGGCAAAGCTTCCGAGCTTGTCGTAGCCGCCCGTCGCGACGCACTGGCCGACCGTCACGCACGATAGGGCTCGCAGCGACGGGTGTTGCGGACCGGGCGGGAACGCCAGGCGCGCCAGCGCCCAGGTGGAATCGTTCCAGTACTCAGCGAGAACGAATAAGCCCGAATACTTGAGGGAGTAACCGCCGACCGCCAGGCATCCGCCGGGCTTGCACGACACGCTTGACAGCTGGCCTTGGACCGCACTCGAAGGCAGCCGCACGGCCAGCGCGTGCCACCGCGAACCGTCCCAGCGCATCGCCAGTGGGGCCGTGATCCCGACCTGTCCGGTAACGGTGACTTCCGACCCGACCGCGACGCAAGAATTCGCTGCGATACAAGACACGCCGTTCAGGCTGTCGTTCCTCATGGTGGGGAACGTGAGAATCGTGCATCCAGCTGGCCGGCACGCACAAGGACGTCGTCACCCAGAGCAAGATCACCCGGGACTTGATCGACGAGCGCATGGATTCTCCCGGCAGTGCACAACCGTGGCCCTCTCATCAGGGTGACGCACTCTCCCCGTCGCCTGACCCAGTGTGAAGCGACACATTAGGGTGACAATCTCGTCGCTTTGTAGCCTCGATGTCGCGCAAACCCATAACCACCAGATCGACCGGCGACAGCTCGGCCAGCGTAGCCCGCTTGGCCGAGCGCGCCGCGCCACTGATCGACGCGGCCCTACGCGGCGACTCGGTCAGCGTGTCGGGGTCCAGGGCGAAGAACGGCTCCGGTTCGGCCAGCCGCGGCAGCTTTCGCAGCACGCATCGCATCCCACACATCCTGGCGCAACGTGGCCTTGGCGGCTAGCACGTCCGGCGAGCACATCCTGCCCCGCTCCGAGCGGTCAAGCCGGCCCGAGCAGGTCCCACTTGTTGCCGGCGACGTCCAGGAACACGACCACCCGGCCATACGCCTCGGACCGCGGCTCGCCGGCGAACTGGACTCCGGCCGCGGACATCTGCGCATAGGACTCGTCGAAGTCGTCTACCTCGAGGAAGAAGCCAACCCGGCCACCAGTCTGGTTGCCAACAGCGGCAGCCTGCTCGTCGCCGTCCTCGCGGGCGAGCAGCACACCGGTCGCCGCGCCGGGTGGCCGGACCACGACCCAGCGCTTCGGGCGTCCGTCACCGGTAGTGACCGCGGGCTCGTTCGCGGCGAGTTCGAATCCGAGCGACGTGGTGAAGAAGTCGATCGCGGCGTCGTAATCCTGGATGACCACGGTGACGAGGCTCAAGCGCACAACCCCAACCTAGCTCCGAGCCTGGCGGCACTCGCCCGTAAGATCCGGTGCCTAGCGGACCGGTCCGGACCGACCTCGGATTCATTGTGCGGTGGCCTATAACGCCTTACGCTGCGACTCAACAACCAGGAGGGACGCGGCGATGGCGGACATCAACGGCTTTTGTGACGAGCGGTTCGAGGCGGTACGCGACGAGCTAGCACAGTGTCTCGACTCCGGTGCGGAGCTCGGCGCGTCCATCGTGCTGGACCTCGATGGGGACGTCGTGATCGATATGTGGGGCGGCTACCGGGACGAGGCGCGCACGCAGCCATGGGTGTCGGACACGATCACCAACGTCTGGTCGACCACGAAGACGGTGACGAGCCTCGCGGCGCTCATGCTGGTGGATCGCGGCCAGCTCGACGTGGACGCTCCGGTCGCCGCCTACTGGCCCGAGTTTGCAGCCGCAGGCAAGGAGGGCGTGCTCGTCCGGCACATCATGTCGCACACGTCGGGAGTCTCAGGCCTCGAGCAGCCTGCGGTCGTTGAGGATCTCTATGACTGGGACAAGGCCACGGCCAGGTTCGCCGCGCAGACGCCGTGGTGGGAGCCTGGCACCGCTTCGGGCTATCACGCCCTGAATTACGGCCATCTGGTCGGCGAGGTCGTTCGCCGGATCACTGGCAAATCGCTCAAGCAGTTCGTCGCCGAGGAAATAGCCGGCCCGCTGGGCGCCGACTTCCAGATCGGCGCCGTCGAGAGCGACTGGGACCGCATCGCACCCGTGGTCCCGCCGCCGCCGCTCCCGTTCGACTTCGCGACCCTGCCCCCGGACAGCCCGACGTTCAAGACGATGACCGGGCCGCCTGCCGACGCTAACGACGCGAACACCCCCGGCTGGCGGCGGGCCGACATTGGCGCTGCGAACGGCCACGGTAACGCTAGGTCGGTCGCCCGCATCCTGTCGGTCGTCTCCCGCGGCGGCGAAGTCGACGGAGTCCGCCTGCTCCGCCCGGAGACCATCGACCTGATCTTCCGCGAGCAAGCGAAGGGCCTGGACGTCGTGCTCGGCGTTCCGCTGCGGTTCGGCATCGGCTACGGCCTCCCGCTGCTCGAGATCCTGCCGTACGTGCCGGACGAGAAGATCTGCTTCTGGGGCGGCTGGGGCGGCTCGCTCATCATCATGGACGTCGGCCGCAAGATGACCATCGCCTACATGATGAACAAGATGGGCGCCGGCATCGTCGGCTCCGAGCGCAGCGAGAAGTACGTCGCGTCGGTATACGGCTCCCTCGCCGGCTAGCTGCCAGCGAGGCCGGCCACGGCGGCCAGGTACCCAGCCAGCATGGCCGTGGCGACCTGGCCGATCGCGTCGTCGCCCGGCAGGAATCGCGGGTGATGCAGGCTCTCGGTTGT
Organism: Streptosporangiaceae bacterium; assembly: GCA_035472835.1. Lineage (GTDB taxonomy): Bacteria > Actinomycetota > Actinomycetes > Streptosporangiales > Streptosporangiaceae > JAJYUU01. The sequence continues at coordinate 25,466 of DATIOU010000020.1, forward strand.
GCCGCTGCCGACGAACAGCATCAGGGTCGGCACGACGGCTGAGTAGTAGGAGAAGTCGTCGGCCCCGCACGACCGGAACTCGGCATCGACCTGCTGGCCTGCGGCGCGAAGCAGCGACTGGCAGGCCGCGGTCAGCCGCGGGTCGTTGACCAGCATGGGTTCGGCGGGCGTGATGGCCACCGCGCCCTCGCAGCCGTAGGCGCGGCACGTGTCGGCGACGGTCTGCGTCACAGCTCCGCGCAAGAACTCTCGGTCCGGGCCCGCGAGCGTCCTGATCGTGCCGGCAGCGGTCGCGGTTGGCGGGATGACGTTCGCGGCCGCTCCGGCGCGTAGCGAACCCACCGAAACCACGGCCGCGTGCGTCGGGTCGATCCGGCGGCTGACCAGGTGCTGCAGGGCCACGACCGACTGGCACAGCGCCAGGACCGGATCAGCCGCCAGGTGCGGGTAGCCCGCGTGTCCGCCCGTGCCACGAACGGTGATCTCGAAGTCGTCGGTGGCGGCGTTGACGGCGCCGGCGGCGGCCGCCACCGTCCCGGGCGGCACCTGGTGCTGGAGGTGCGCGCCGATCATCGCGGCCGGCCGCTGCGCGGCGAAGCTGGCATCGCTGGCGATGTCGCGCGCACCGGACGGTGAGGTCTCCTCGCGCGGCTGGAGCACCGCGAGCATCGCGACGGGCAGCCCGGCACGCCGCACGGCCCGGCCGACCGCGGTCAACGCAGCCAGGTGCACGTCGTGGCCGCAGGCGTGCATCGCGCCGGTTACCGACGACCACGCCGCGCCGGTCTCCTCCGCAATCGGCAGCGCATCCAGTTCTGCCCGGATCGCCACCGCTGGGCCGGCCGCAGGCCCGATCCGGATGAGCCGGCCCGTGCGCGCGACCACCAAGGCATCCGGGTCACCCAGCGCCGCCGCGACTGCGGCCGCCGTCCTTGCCTCGCCGCCCGACAGCTCCGCGTGCCGGTGCAGGTCATGCCGCAGTTCAACCGCCGCGGGCAGTTCGGCCGCCACCAGCGCGGACAGCGGCGACTGCGGCGATAGCGCAGAGCCGAGTCTGTCGAACGATCCGGGCGGCGGCCCGGTCGTCGAGCTGGTGGCTGACGTCACGAAGCGCTCAGCTTGTACACGCGCTGGGCGTTGACCGACCCGATCATGTCGGCGACCCGGCTCGCGTCGGCGGCCGACCACAGCGTGTCGGTGACGAACGCGCTGGTGACGGTCGCGATGTCGCGCCGGAACCCGACGGCCCCCAGATAGTGCAGCTCCGGCAGGCCAAACGCGTCCGAGGAGTACAGCATTTTGTGGAACGGGGTGAGTTCCAGTGCCTCCGCCAGGACGGCCGCGGACCTCGCCCCGACGTGGTTAAGCGCCTCGCCCACGTCCATGTACACGTGCGGGAACAGGTTGGCCAGCGCCGCGGCCTGCCGGTGGTAGGGGTAGCAGTGGAGCAGCATGACCGCCGTCCCGGTCGGCTGGCTCGCGAGGAGGAAGTCGTGCAGGAGCGCGGGGTCAGATCTCGCCAGCCGCGAGTCGGTGTCGCCGAAGCCGGTGTGAAACTGCAGCGGCAGGCCGGTGTCGAGCGCCGCCCAGATGCCGTGCCGGATCAAGATCTTATCCTCGAGCCGCGCTGGTGCTCCGGCGTCGATCTCGCGCAGCCACCGGCCCGCGGCGTTCGCCACCTCGGCGGGTGCCGGCCTGGCCGGGTCCAGGGCCAGGCCGCCGCGGTAGGCGGCCACAGTCTTGAAGCCGACCGCGGACGCCGCAGCATCGTGTACGGCCGACGCGACGGCACCGGCGTATCCGGCCGCCGTGACACCCGACTGCACAAGGCGCGCGGCCACGGACTCCAGCCGGGCAACCTCCCGCGATCGGGTACCGCTCAGCGTCACGAGCTCGGCTGGCGTCGTCACGGCGTCGGTCTGGTAGCCAGTGTCGATGAGCCACAGGTCGACGGCGGCCGCCGTCAGGAAGCGCCTGGCCGCCTCGGTGCTCCCGAGCTCAAGCCGCCGCCGGAGGTAGTCGTCCGCTGGCGCCAGCGGCTCCAGGTCCAGCACCGGGGCGCACCACCGGCGGACGGCGAAACCGAGCTGCGTGTCGAACGCAGTCGTGCCCGGCGGCGGCGGGGCCGTGGACTCCATCAGCCCGTGCTCGATCGCGGCCGCGTCCAGCTCGCCGGTCAGGATGCCGTGGACGTGATGGTCGACGAGGGCGAGGCCGGTCACGGCGCTGTCCGCCGTCTCGTCACGTCACATCAGCCAGCGGTAGTGGGCGATAACGTCCGCATCCTTCTTGCCGTCCGACATGGCGATCTCGGCCCGCCGGGAGGCGGCGAACGTGCTGATGAGCTCGTCGCCTGCCGCCGCGCGCAGGACGTCGTTTGCGGTCAGCGCGGCGAGCGCGTCGGTCAGGCTGCGCGGCAGCCTGACTGCCGCGCCGGACAGCGGATGGCCAGGCGCGGCCGGATCGCCGCTGACTTCTGGCGGCAGGCTGTCCTCGCGGTCCGCACCGTCCAGCGCGACGGCCATGAGCGCGCCGACGAGCAGGTACGGGTTAGCGCTCAGGTCGAAGCACTTGATCTCGACGTTCGCCGCCGCGGGATTAGCCGCGCTGCCGGCCACGAACCGGATGGCCGCTTCACGGTTCTCGTGGCCCCAGACCTGGAACGCACCGGCCCAGCGCGATGGCTGCAGCCGCAGGTACGACGACGGCGACGGCGCGCCGACAGCCAGCAGGGCCGGCAGGTTCCCGAGGAGGCTCGCCATGACCGACTCGCCCGTGCCGGTCAGGCCGTGGCGACCGGTGCCGCCGGCCAGCAGGTTCCGCCCCTCGCTCCAGAAGCTTGCGTGCACGTGCCCGCCGTTGCCGACGTTGTTGCTCACCACCGCGGGCGCGAACGAAGCCCGCAGCCCGTGGCGCGCCGAGACGGCCGCGATGATGAGCTTCACCAGAACGTTGGTGTCGGCGGCTGAGACCGGGTCCTGCGCTGCGACCGAGACCTCGAACTGCCCCGGCCCGTACTCGGGATGGATCTGCTCGACGCGCACCCCGCCCGCTTCCAGGCTTTCGAGGACGTCCCTGACGTACTCGGCCGCGTCCAGGAACCGGCTCAGCCCGTAGCCAGTGCCGCGGAACGCAGGCTCGAATTCGTCCTCGTCGCGGCCGACCATCCACTCGACCTCGATCGCCATCAGCGCGCTGATGCCGCGGGCCAGCCCAGCTGCAACCTGACTGCGGGCGAATGTCCGCTGGCAGTTCGCGTAGACCGTTCCGTCCTGCTGGAACCGGTCGCCCGGCGCCCACGCCCAGCCCTCGGGGTCGCGGAGGGCGACCAGCCCGTCGAGATCTGGCACCATCCGCAGGTCGCCGTCCGGCGTGTCCAGCGGCGACGCCGCGTCGATGCCGCCGTCGCTGAGGAACGCGTCGATCACCGGCGAGTAGCCGACGCCGAATCGCGCCGCCCGGCCGAGCGCCGCCAGCGGCACGGCCTTGATCCGGCCCGCCCCGCTGTGGTCGACGAACGTGATCGCGACGCCGGCGACCTCGTCAGCGAGCTGGCGCTGCAGCACCTGGGCGCGCTGCTCGTCCGCAGCGCGCTCGGTATCCTCGCGCCGCCGGCTGAACGGTCGTGGCATAGTCAGAGTCCCTTCGCCGCGGTCTCCGGCGTCGCCGAGGTCAGCCCGTCGGCCTTGAGCAGCATCTCGCCCGCTTTCCTCGTGGCCGCGGGCCGCGCCAGCACCAAGATGATGCCAACGAGTAGCCAGCCGATGGCGACCGACGGCCCCCACCAGTTCGCGCCGTGCGGCAGCGGCCAGACGTTCCGGAACAGCGTGTAGCCCAGCACGATGATCCCGAGCACCGGGATCACCAGCTCCCATCTGCGGACCTGAGACTGGCCGGTAAAGAACACGAGCCGCACCATGCCGATGGTGGCGAGGACGTAGACCACCAGCAGGATCAGCGTGCCGATCACGCCGCTCTGCACGAACAGTCCGAACGGGTCGCCGCGCAGGACGAACCAAGTGAACGCGATCACGACGTACACCGCGAGCACGACCACGGCAGACGACACGATTGGGGTCCGGCGTTGCTCCTCGACGCGGCTGAGGCCTCTCGGCAGCACGCCGTCACGGCCCATTGCGTAGACCAGCCGCGCCGCGCCGACGGTGCAGGCGAGCGCGCAGCTGAAGGCCGAGACCATCGCGCCGATCGTGATGACGTTGCCGAGCCAGGACGCGATGTACGCGGTGCCCAGGTCACCGATCAGCGACGAGGAATTGATGAACGTGGCGACGCCCTTCGCGGACGCGCCGAAGCCCATCACCTCCACGGCCGTCACGAGGAAGAAGTAGATCCCGCCGAAGATCGCGACGCCCAGAATTGCCCGCGGGATGTCGCGGTTGGGCTGCTTAGTCTCCTCGCCGAGAGTAGACGCGGCTTCGAACCCGGCGAAGGACAGGAAGCCGAACACGATACCGAGGAACACCGTCGACAGGCCGGTGCCGTGCGGGACGCTAAAGATCTGGCTGGTGACCCCCAGCTTGCCGGGCCCGGAGTGGCCCAGCAGCTTGGCGAACACTATCGCGATCACGATGACGATGAGCAGCACCGTAATTGCCTCGGCGGCCACCAGCAGCCTGGTCCCGTTGCGGGCCGGCGTGATCGCGAGGTACCAGATCAGCACCATGGCGATGGCGCCGATGAGGAACCCCGACCACGTCGGCGGGTTGTGCCAGACGCCGATCGCGTTGAGGAAGTTGCTCGCGAACCGGCCGCCGGCCATCGAGGTCACCACGCCGTAGAACGTGTATGTTCCGGCCAGCGCCCAGCCGGAGATCACGCCGGCCGACGGGCCGAGCGTCGCGCCGACGAACCCGTACACCGAGCCGGAGTGATGGAAGCGCTGGGTCAAGCGCACGAACGTGTAGGCCACCAGCAGCACGCCGACGAAGGCGAGCGCGAACGCCACCGGCGTCGCGCGGCCGATCGTGCCCGCGGTGCCCTGCGGGTTGATGCTCGCCGCCATCGACGGCGCCATCAGAGCCAGGGAGATGCCAATGGCCTCCCAGACGCTTAGGTTGCGGCGGAGCTTTGGCTGCCCCGCGACGAGCTGCTCGGCTGCTGGACTTTCGGTTGCCATGGAAGGACCTCCCGGCCGTGTGATCACGCAAAGCGAGCGTAAAGCACGGTGTTGCGGCAGCGGAAGTAGGTGAACTGAGTGATCGCCGACGGGTACAGACTCAAGCAATGATCTGTGTCCTCGGTGATGCGCACCTCGACGTCGTTATCCGGCTCGCCGGCCCGTTCGTCGAGGAGACCGACACGCCGGCGGCGACGGCGGTCGGTGTCGGCGGGCAGGCCGCCAACGTCGCGGCGTGGGTGACGGCGCTCGGCGGTCGCAGCCGGCTCATCGCGGCGCGAGGCACCGACCTCGCCGCGGACCTGGTCAGCGCGGAGCTGTCCCGCCGGGGCGTGGAGGTTATCGGTCCCGTCATTACCGGTAGTACTGGCGTGGTCGTGTCGCTGTCGGAAGGCGGACACCGACGGTCCATGCTGACCGACCGCGGCGTCGGTATCGGCCTCACGCCTGCGCAGGTACAGCCGGACTGGCTCGCTGGCTGCGACTGGCTGCACCTCAGCGCGTACGCGTTCGCCAGCGAGCCGATGCGCGGCGCTGCCCTCGCGGCCGTTAGCGCGGCCCGCGCGGCGTCGGCGCGCGTCAGCGTCGACCTAGCGTCTACGGCATTGATCGAAGCCGTCGGCGTGGCACCGTTCGGCGCCCTCCTGGCCGCGGTCACACCCGACGCGATATTCGGGAACGGGGCCGAAGCTGCCCTGCTGGAGGGCCTGCTCGCGGCCGAGAACCTCATCGTTAAGCTGGGCGCCGACGGCGTGCGGGTCGGCCGGACGCACTACCCGGCGCTGCCCACCGTCCCGGTTGACGCGACCGGAGCCGGTGACGCGTTCGCGGCCGGGTACCTGCTCGGCGGTGTCGAGCTCGGCCTGAGCGCGGCGGCCCGGGCCGTTGCGAAAATGGGGGCGATGCCGTGACCTTCGCACCGCAGCTCACGGCCGAGGTAGCCGCGGCGATCGCTGGTGGCCGGCCGGTCGTCGCGCTGGAAACGACGCTGGTGTCGCACGGCTTCTCGGCTGGCCGCGGCCTCGCGGCCGCGCTGGACTCCGAAGAGCGCGTCCGCGCGGCCGGCGCCACGCCTGCGACCGTGGGCGTGCTCGACGGCGCCGTCCGGGTCGGCCTTTCCGCGGACGAGCTCAAGCGGTTCGCCGACACCGGCCAGGAGGCCCGCAAGGTCGGCGCGCGCGACATAGCGGCCTGCGTCGTGCAGGGCGCGCTCGGTTCAACGACGGTCGGCGGCACGCTGGCCGTCTGCCTCGCCGTCGGGATCCGCTTCGTCGGCACCGGCGGCATCGGCGGCGTCCACCGCGGGTTCACCGAAACGCTCGACATCTCCGCCGACCTGCCGCAGCTCGCCCGGACGCCCGCGGTCGTCGTGTGCTCCGGCGCCAAGTCGATCCTCGACGTGAACGCCACCGCCGAACTGCTCGAGACGCTCGCGGTGCCGGTGCTCGGCTGGCACACGACCACACTGCCGATGTTCTATACGGCCGAGGGCGGTCCGCCGGTGTCCGCGACGGTGACGGATGCGGCCGAGGCGGCTTCGATCGCGGCAACGCACTGGCAGCTCGCTGCTGGCGGCCTCATCCTCGCCCGGCCGCCCGCCGGGGGACTCGACATCGAGGAGCTAATCGCCGAGGCCGTCGAGCGCGTCCGACAGGCAGGGGTCACCGGCCAGGCGGTCACGCCCGCTGTGCTCGCCGCGGTCGAAGAGCTGAGCGACGGCCGCAGCGTCGAAGTCAACCGCCGGCTGATCGCCGACAACGCTGAGCTCGCCGCGAGGGTCGCCGTCGCTTACGCCGGTCTCGAACCGAGGTCGACGATGGCGGCGACCGGCCCGCCACCGTCTGGTCCCTGATGGGCAGCTGACACGGAAACGAACACCGCGGGATCGCCGGTCACCGCCGCGGCGACGCCGCCGACGCACGCTTTGATCTGCCGGTGCCAGTGCACGTCGGAGTCGTCGAGCATGGCGTTGCGCCAGCCCCTGACCTGCCCGTCCTGGCTGGCCTCGCACTTGAGGAACACGTTGACCAATCGGCCGTCCAGGTCGCTTGGGTGCGGCCGGTCCGGCAGGTCAAGTCCGGCGTCCCGGATGGCGGCCCAGATGCCGTCGGCGTCGAGCGCGTCGCGCATCACGCCGTGGCCGATGCGATACCGGCCGCCGATCCCGCGCACGTTGCCGGCCACGACTACCTGGGCCCGATCCAGCTCGACGCCGGACGAGCACGACGCGACCGAGGAGTACAGTGAGCGGTCGCGCAGCACGTCGTCGTCGGCAGGCATCGTGATCTCGTCGAGCGCGACGGCGATGCCCAGCGCTGTCGTTCCGTTGGACACGTCCATCGATTCGCCGGTGTTCTCGGTAAACACGCTGTGGCCGCGGCTCTTGGCGTCCCGGATCGCGTGAATCGTGAGCAGCGGCGTCTTGGTCTGCACATAGTGCACGTCGGCCGGATCCTGGATCCCGGCCCGGGACATCGCTTCCCGCACCGCCGCCGCGACCTTGGTGATCATCGCGCCGCGGCCGATGTCCTCGGGCAGCAGCTGCTCGCTCATCGCGAACCCGACGGACAAGCGCGACTCGTCGGTGACCTGCGCTTCGCCTGGCGGCACGGTGGCGAAGATCGTCGCGTGCGGGCTGATCACGCCGTCGGTGCCGCCGGACCACACGATCGGCACCTGCGCGACAGCGTCCGCGCTGCGGCTGCCCTTGGCGACGAGCACCTCGCGGAACGCCCGATCGGCCAGGATGCGCGTGTAGTCGTTGACGCCGCCGTTGCCCTCGGTCTTGCCGATGATCGCCACGACCCGGTCGGCGTCCAGCGGCCCGGCGTCGATCAGCTTGGCTAGTTCACTGGCGTCGGACACGGTGTGCAGCGGGACCTTGCGGACCTCGATCGGCTCGGGCACGGGCCTGCCTCCTTGGCTTGCTGGCTGTGGATCACGAGATGCTGGCTATCACGGAATAACGGCGGTGCCGGCCCGCCCGGCCAGGCCATCGGCAATATGGTGCAGCGACGTGATAATCGCACGGCCGCCACCTGCCGCGAACCGGCAGGCGGCCTCGACCTTGGGCGCCATGCTGCCTGCCTGGAAGTGAACGTCGCGCGCGAGCGCGCGCATCCGCGCGACCTGGATCTCGCCGATCGGGCGCGCCGCGGCGGTGCCCCAGCCCTCGACGACGGCCTCGACGTCCGTGGCGATGATCAGCGTGTCGGCGCCGAGCTGGCGGGCGAGCACAGCGGCGGTGAGGTCCTTGTCGATCACCGCCTCCACCCCGCGCAGCCCGCCGCCCGAGTCCCTGACGACTGGCACGCCGCCTCCGCCAGCACACACCACGACGAAACCCGCCGCGAGCAGCGCTGCGGCCGCGGCCGCATCCAGGCACTCGAGCGGCTCGGGTGACGCGACGACGCGCCGCCAGCCTGGAGACCCGAAATCGCGCCACATCTGGCCGTGCGCGATGAAGCTCGCGGCCTCCGCCGCCGGCAGATACCGGCCGATCGGCTTCGTCGGATCGGCGAACCCGCCATCGTCCGGGTCAACGAGCGTCCGCGAAACTACGACCGCGGTACGCGTGCTGACGCGCCGCCTGGCCAGCGCGGCGTCGAGCGCGTTGAGAATAAGTGTGCCGATCGTGCCCTGCGTCTGCGCGCCGCACCAGTCCAGCGGCACCGGCGGGACCACGGACGCCGCGATCTCGTTCTTCACTAGCAGGTTGCCGACCTGCGGGCCGTTGCCGTGCGTGAGGACGACCGGGTGACCGTCGGCGACGATACTGGCGACCGATTCGGCCGCGACAGCGACGGCCGCGCGCTGATCCTCCGGCCGGGCCCGCCCATCGGGGGCGGTCATGGCGTTGCCGCCGAGCGCGATCAAGATGGTCATAGCCAGTCAACGTCCGCTGTCGTCCGCCCGCCGGAAAGCCGGGCGTAACCGGGTCCCCGGTCGAAGAACGGCCGGTCCGGCGGGCGGGTCGCCCGCATGCTCGCGCGCAGCGCGCCAGTCTCGTCCTCGTCGGGCACCGGTTCATCGGCCGGGCCGAACAGCGCAACGCCGTAGTCGGCGGCTGCGGCCGCGAAGGACACCTTGCCCCACCGCACGTCGCGGGCCACCAGGGCGGGGTCGCGGTCAAGCGGGTCGCCCCAGCCGCCGCCTCCGGTCGTGCGGATGCGGATTAGCGTCCCGGCGGCCACGAACTCACCGTCAGCCAGCGCGTCCACGTCGCGCTCGGCTGGGCCACCAGGATCGATAGTGATCTGGAACGGCCGCCCGGCCTGGCCGCCGTTGACTCCCCAGCACGAAAGGATGGAGCGGTCGGCGATCGACATGAAATACCCGTCGGCGCGCATCCGCAGCACCTTCTCGTACCCGAGGCCGCCGCGGAACTGGCCGGGACCGCCAGAGTCGGTCGCCAGCCCGAGGCGCTCGACCAGCAGCGGGAAACGCGCCTCGGTGAACTCGGCCGGCAGGTTACGCGAGTCGGGCACCACATGAATGGTGTCCTCGCCATCGGCATAGTAACGGCCGCCAGAACCGCCGCCCAGCACCTCCCGCATCAGGTAAGGCTCGCCGCTCGCCGTTTCCCCGTAGACGCCGGTATACCGGATGGTCTCCTGGTCCGCTGGCATCCGGCCGCCGACGGCCTTGGCCAGCACGCCAGCAAACACGCCGAGCAGTCGCAGGATCACGAACGTGCGCGCGTTCGTCGGCGCCGGGAAGACCGGGGTCAGCAGCGTGCCCGGCGGCGGGAAGCGCATCTCAATGAGGTCCACGATGCCCTCGTTGACGTCGAGGTCGGCCGCCCGCTCGGGCGTATCGGCGAGGTTGCGCAAGATCGGCGCTAGCCACTTGGCGAGGAAGTTCCCGCCAGCGTAGTTCGCCGCGTGGTTGATCGGCCCTCTGGCCTGCGGCCCCGTTCCCGTGAAGTCGAGGATCAGTCGCGGCTCCAGCTCATCGGTGCGGGTGAGCGTGATCCGCTGGGCGTGCAGCCTCGGCTCATCCACGCCGTCGTGTTCGGCGTAGTCCTCCCACGTCCAGGTGCCGACTGGGATCTTCGCGAGGATCTCCTGCCGGTAGGTCCGCGTCGTGCTCGCTACGATCTCGTCGAAGCACCCTTCGACCGCGGTCCGGCCGTACCGCTCGAACAGCTCAGCCAGCCGCCGGGCGCCGGCCAGGCAGGCCGAGCACTCCGCGTCCAGATCGGCGGCCAGCGATTCGGGCATCCGCGAGTTACGGGTCATGATGGTGAGCGCGGCCTGATTCGGCCCGCCGGCGTCCCAGAGCCGGATCGGCGGCACCATGAGGCCCTCGGAATACACGCTCGTCGCGTGGCTCGGCATTGAACCGGGCACGGCCCCGCCGATGTCGTCGTGGTGCCCGAATGCCTGCACGAATGCCACGACTTCCGGTTCGCCCCCGTCGGGCGCGGCAGCAAACACCGGGACTGTGACGCAGAGGTCCGGCAAGTGGCCGATGCCGCCCTCGGACAGGTACACGTCGTTGTGGAAGAACACGTCGCCCGGCCGCATCGTGGTCAGCGGGAAGTCGCGGACGATGGGGTGAACGAGTGCGCTGTACGACCGTCCGGTGAGTTTGCGCAGGCGCCGGTCGTGGATCCCGGCGCGGAAGTCGTGCGCGTCCCTGATCATCGGCGATCGAGACGTCCGCGAGATCGCGGTCTCGACCTCTTTCTCGATGGCGGCCAGGCTGCCAGCGATGATCTCCAGCAGGACCGGGTCCGGCTGCCGCGGTGCGCGGCTCGCGGTCATGCCGCACCGAGCCGGAGGTTGCCGAGCTCATCCAGCCGCGCGACGTAGCCGGGGTGCACCGGCACCGTCGCCCCGAACTCCTCGATGATGGCCGGGCCGGTCACCTCGTCTTTGGCCAGCAGCGACGGCCGCCAGTAGATGGCTGCGTCGTCGGCGTCGGCCCCGCGCGCGAACACGACGGGCCGCCGGCCGGTACGCGCCCGCGCTGGATCGCCGTCTCCGGCTGACACGGATGCCAGGGCTGGCCGCTGGATCGGCCCGATGCCGGTAACGCGCAGGTTGACCCACTCCACTTGCTGGCGCGCATTGCCGCGGAAGTCGTACCCGTACAGGGCGCGGTGCGCCGCGTGGAACGCCTCGGCCGCGGCCACGGCGGACGCCGGGGTCAGCGGATCTGGCGCGACCGGGACTCGCACCTCGTACGCCTGCCCGTAGTAACGCATGTCGGCGGTGCGGATGAGGCGATGCTCGGCAGGCGCGAACCCTTGCGCCGTCAGCGCGGTCCCGGCCGCCGCGGCGAGACTGGCGTAGATCGCCTCCATCGCCGCCAGGTCGACTTCGGACTCACGGGCGACGCAAGTCCGGACGAAGTCGGCGCGGACATCGACGGTGAGCAGCCCGAACGCCGACACGTTGCCGGGGTTGACCGGCACGAGGACGCCCTGAACGCCCAGGATCTCGATCAGCGGACACGCTAGGAGCGAGCCCGATCCGCCGAACGTGACGAGCGTGAAGTCACGCACGTCGAGGCCGCGCCGGACGGTGATCTGGCGGACCGCGTTGGCCTGGTTCCACGCTGAGACCTCGAGGATCCCGGCGGCGCAGTCAGCCACGGACAGGCCGAGCTTTGCCGCCAGATCGGTGAGCCCAGACGTCGCGGCCGCGGCATCCAGCGGGATCTCGCCACCCAGCAGATGCGGCGGGATTCGGCCGAGGAACAGGTGCGCGTCGGTGACGGTGACCTCGCGGCCGCCCTTGCCGTAGCACAGCGGCCCCGGATCGGCGCCCGCGGACCGGGGGCCGACCTTGAGCAGGCCCTCCGGCGATATCCACGCCACCGAACCGCCGCCAGCGCCGACGGTGACGACGTCCACCATCGGGATCTTGGCCGGGTACGCCCCGACTGTGCCCTCGGTCGTCAGCGCGGGCTCGCCGCCCACCACGACCGCGACATCTGTGGACGTGCCGCCGCCGTCGCAGGTCAGCACGGACGTGACACCGGCGTGGTGCGCGATCATCGCCGCGCCGACAGCACCAGCGGCCGGGCCGCTGAGAACGGTCGCGATGGGCCGCCCGATCACCTCCGCAGCGGTCGCGACGCCCCCGCTGGAGGTCATGACGTGCAGCGGCACGCCGCCGTCGCGCAGGTCATGCAGACGGGCCGCGATCGCGGCCAGGTACCGGGACACGCGCGGCTTGACGGCTGCGTCGACCAGCGTCGTCATCGATCGCTCGTACTCGCGGTACTCCGGCAGCACGCGCGACGACAGCGAGACAACGGCGCCGGGGTGCTCGCGCGCCAGCACGCGCGCCATAGCTTCCTCGTGCGCCGGGTTGGCGTAGGAGTGCAGGAAGCACACGCCGATCGTGGCGATGGCGCGGTCGGCGAACCACCGGGCGACGGCCACCGCCTGCGCCTCGTCGAACGGCCGTAGCTCCGCGCCGGTGTGGTCGATGCGACCGCCGACCGTCTTGACCCGGTCCGCCGGCACGATCCGGTCCGGCTTGACCCAGAAGTAGGAATTGCCGTACCCGTCGGGCACCGACTGGCGCGCGATCTCCAGCATGGACTCAAAGCCCGCGCTGGTGACGAAGCCGAGATCCCCGATCTCGCCTTCCAGCAGCTGGTTCGTCGCGATCGTGGTGCCGTGACTGATCGCCGCGATGTCGCCGGGGCCCGTGCCGAGCAGGCCGAGCACCTTAGTCAGCCCGGCCATGAAGCCGACGGCCGGGTCGGCAGGCGTCGAGGGCGTCTTGGTCACGGTCAGCGCGCCGGTCTCCTCGTCCAGCGCGACCACATCGGTGAACGTTCCGCCGGTGTCGATGCCGACGCGCAGCATCAGCGGCCGCCGTGGGTGGCGCGGAGCTCGAACAGGTCGGACGGCGAGATGGGCATGGACCGGATCGGGATGCCCTCGGCGTCCTCGATCGCGGCCGCCAGGACCGCGGCGCCTGGGATGACGCCGGCCTCGCCCGCGCCCTTGATGCCGAGCGGGTTCAGCGGCGACGGCGTTTCCAGGTGATCGATCTTGAGCGTGCGCGGCACCTCGCTGGCGTAGGGCATCAGAAAGTCCATGAACGACGCGTTGAGCAACTGGCCGGTCTCGTCATAGGCCATGCGCTCGTACAGGGCGCCGCCAACGCCCTGCGCGACGCCGCCGTGGATCTGCCCCTCGACGATCAAGGGATTGATCAGCGGACCGCAGTCGTGCACCACGCAATACCGGAGGATCGTGACCTCGGCCGTCTGCGGATCCGTCTCGACGACTACCGCGTGCATGCCGCTGGCGAAGGTCGAGCGCAGCGGCGAGAAGAAGGCCCGGCCCTCGATGCCAGGCTCGTCGTCCGCGGCGATGGGCGGCTTGGCCAGGTCGGCGCCGCCGGCGAACTGTGTCGCGGCCGCAGCCGCCTCGTCGAATGCATAGCGCAACGGGTTGGACAGCACAGCCACGGTGCCGAGGCCGATCCCGCTGTCCGGGTCGCCCTTGACGTGCACCACGCCGTCGGTGATCTCCAGGTCGGCCGCCGCCACCTCCAGGGCGTCGGCGGCGACCCGCAGCGCCTTGTCCTTCGCCTTGCGGGCGGCCAGCGTGACCGCGGACCCGCTCATCACCGCGGCGCGGGACGCGAACGTGCCGACCGCGTAGCCGAACCGCCGGGTGTCGCCGGTCACGACGTCGACGTCGTGCAGCGGCACCCCCAGCTCGTCGGCGACGAGCTGGGCGAACGCCGTCTGGTGGCCCTGGCCCTGCGTGGTGAGGCCGGTCGCCACCTTGACCTTGCCTGACGTCTCCACCACGACGTGCGCGCCTTCGTACGGCCCGACGCCCGTGCCTTCGACGTAGCACGCCAGTCCGATGCCGACCCGCCGGCCCTCGGCGGCCGTGGCGGCCTGCTCGGCTGGGAACGCGTCCCACCCGACCAGGTCCTTGAGCTTGGTCAGCAAGGCCGGGTAGTCGCCAGAGTCGTAGATCAGCGGCCGCCCGTCCTGGAAAATCAGGCCCTGGTCGTACGGAAACTCGTCAGGCTGGATGAAGTTGCGCTCCCGGACGACGGCCCGGTCGAGCCCGCGCTCGGCCGCGATCGCGTCCATCGTCCGCTCCATGACGAAACAGCCGTGCGGCCGCCCGGCGCCGCGGAACGGCGTGACTTGCACCGTGTTCGTGTACAGGGAGTCAAACTCGACGCGATAGGCCGGCGGCTTGTACGGGCCGAGCAGCTGCGTCGAGGTGACGATGGGCACGATCAGGCCGTAGGGAACGTATGCGCCGTTGTCATGCCAGAACCTGACGTCGAGGCCGACCATCCGGCCGTCGTCGTCGTATCCGACGGTGACGTGATGCAACTGGGCCCGCTCGTGCGCGCTGGCGATGAAGTGCTCGAGCCTGTCTTCGGTGAACTTGACCGGCCGGCCAAGCCCGCGCGCGGCCCACGGGACAAGTACCTCTTCTGGCCACGGGTGCACGATCTTCACGCCGAAGCCGCCGCCGACATCCGGCGTGATGACGTCTACCTGGCTGAGGTCAAGCCCGAGTTTCGCGGCGACCGCGGCCCGCACGCCGGTCGACGTCTGCGTCGAGGTCCACAGGCGCAGCCTGCCCGCCTGCTCGTCCCACTCCGCGAGCACGCCGCGGCCCTCCAGCGGCGTGGACGCCGATCGCTCGATCTCCAGGTCGAGCTCGAGCACGTGCGTCGCTGCCGCGATCGCCGCCGCTGCGTCGCCATGCTCCTGGGTCGCGTTGGCCGCCAGGTTGCCCGGGACGTCGTCGTGCACGAGATTGTCAGCGGTCCGCGCGGCCTCGATCCCGACGACCGCGGGCAGCGGCTCGTAGCTGACGTCGATCACGTCCACGGCGTCCTCGGCCGCGTAGCGGTCGGTCGCGACCACCATGACGACCGCCTCGCCCACGTGGTTGACCTCGCCGTGCGCCAGCGGGTACGGCGTCCGGCCGTGGGTGAGCGCCGGATGCGGGATCAGCAGCGGAAGCGGCTCGGCTAGCCGGCCCGTCAGATCTTCGTAAGTGTAAATCGCCACGACGCCGGGCACGTCCTGCGCGGCGCTGACGTCGATGTCGGTGATGCGGGCGTGAGCGTGCGGACTGCGCACGAACGCGGCCGCCAGCGCACCGGCGCCGAGATCGTCCACGTACGCCCCATGGCCTCGGATAAGCCGGTCGTCTTCGACCCGCTGCACGCGGGTGCCGAACAGCGAGCTCATGACCGTCCCCCAGCGTCGGCGGCGCGCTCGCGGGTGATCTCGGCGGCCCGGTGGACCGCCGCCAGGATGTTCTGGTAGCCCGTGCACCGGCAGAGGTTCCCGCCGATCATGTCGCGCGCCTGCTCGTCGTCGGGGTCGGGCGTCACCGCGAGCCCGGCAGTGATCGTGGTCAGGAAGCCAGGCGTGCAGTAGCCGCACTGGAGGCCGTGACACTCGGCGAACGCCTGCTGTACGGGTGACAGCGTCCCGTCCGGGCCGGCCAGGCCTTCGACCGTGGTGATGTCTGTGCCGTCGACGCTGACCGCGAGCAGCAGACAGGACCGTACAGCCGCGCCGTCGAGCAGGATGGTGCACGCGCCGCAGACGCCGTGCTCGCAGCCCACGTGCGTGCCGGTCAGGCGCAAGTCGTGCCGCAGGCAGTCGGATAGCAGCCGCCGCGCCGGCACGCGCGCCGCCCTGGCCGTACCATTCACGGTCAGTCGCACCTCGTGCAGTTCCTCGCCGTTGGCGTCCTGGTAGGCCGTCATGCGTCCCTCGCCTCCCGCGCCCTCGCGACGGCTGTCAGCAGTGCGCGCTCGGTCAGCACGCCGGCCAGGTGGCGGCGGTAGCTGGCCGTCGCGTGGATGTCGGGCTGCGGGTTGAGCCGGTCCCGGGCCAGACCGGCAGCGGCCGGGAACGTGGCCGCGTCCGCTGCGGTCCCGGCGACGGCCTCGGTGAGGTCGACTACCACCGGGACTGGTCCCATGGACAGGTAGGCCGCAGACGCGCCGCCGATCCGGGCGTCCGCGGCGAGCCAGGCCAGTACCGCGACACCGCAGACCGCGTAGTCACCGCGGCGCCTGCTGATCTCCGCGAACCCCGTGCCGGTGCCGGTGCGCGGCAGCACCGGGAATTCAGCCTCGACTGCCAGTTCGTCTGGCTGGACGGCCGACTCGAGCGGCCCGAGGAAGAAGTCGCTGGCCGGGATCGACCGCTCGCCGGCGGTGCTGGCCACGTGCACGGTCCCGCCCAGGAGCGCGAGTACCGCTGGCATCTCGCCGGCCGGGTCGGCGTGTACGAGGCTGCCGACGGTGGTGCCGCGATTGCGGATGGCCGGATGCGCGACCCAGCGCAGCGCCTGGCGCAGGAGCGGCTGCGCGGCTGCGGCCGCGTCGCTCGCCAGCAGGTCCGCGTGCCGAGCGAGGGCGCCGACCCGGACGGCACCGTTGGCGGTGTCGACGTAGCTGAGCGCGGTCAGGCGGTTGATGTCCACCAGGTGCTCGGGCGCGGCTAGGCGGAAGTTCAGCAGCGGGACCAGGGACTGCCCGCCCGCGAGCACCTTGGCCTCGTCGTCAAGCAGCGCCAGCGCTTCGGTGATCGACTCCGGCCGCGAGTAGCGGAACGGCGGCGGCTTCACGACACCTCCCGCCCGGTGGTCCGGTCAACCGCCGTTACGTTCATAGCGCGACGTTACGCTGACGTGCCGGGGGACACACCCATGAAGCCCCCCGAACCGCAGAAATCACATTGTGTCGAGACCATCGCGGAGGCCTCGGACCGCGGCGCTTCGCGCGGGGGAGGTTCCGCAGCGGTTGAGCAAACGCTGCTTCCGACGTTTCACGGCGGAGGTGCGCGCAAAAGCCCCAAGTCGGGCGCTGACCTGCACCTGCGCCGTGAAACGTCAGGACTGCTGGTCGTTTGGAGCCCAAGACTGTCCGCTGTGCCCTAATTGCCGGTTCCACCACCAGGCGCATCCCGGCCGCGACGGGATTTCCTCCTCCACTCCGCACTGCTAGCCGCTTCGGATCCGACCGGATGTCAGGATGCGAGGTGTGAGACTCGACGCGGCCGCCTGCACCTCGCTGCGGGCTGCGCTGGCCTGCCCAGCGCGGCCCGCGACCTGGCTAGGCACGACGACGGCGGCACTCTACCTGGCCACGTCGCCGGAACCCGGAGTGCTCGCGGTCCTGGCCCACGACGCCGTCCGGCTGCCGTTCTCCGTGCTGCTGCCGACCACCGCGGCCGAGCTGCCACTTACCTCGGTGGGGGACCGGATTGCTGGCGCCGTCATGGCCGGCGACGGCTGCCTGGCGTGGACCGGTCCGGCTGGCCCCGTCATCGTGCGCGTCGTTCGGGAATGGGCGCCGGCGCGGGTGCGCCATGGTGCGATGGCCGCCAGCGCACTCGCTTTGCTGCGCGACATGCTGCCCGCCCCGGCCGATCTCGGGATCGATGGCGGGCTGCTCAACCGGCTGCTGACCGAGCCGGCCGCCGCGGTCGCCGCGCTGCTCGGCCGGGGACCTGGCTTGACGCCGGCCGGCGACGACGCGCTGGCCGGGTTCCTCCTCGGCGCTAGGGCGGTCGGGCTCGACGCGACCGGCGCAGCGGCCGCCGTCGCCACGATGGCGTCCGCACGCACTACGGCCCTGTCGGCTGCGCTGCTGTGGCACGCGGCCCGCGGCGAGTGCATCGACGAGGTCGCCGCCGTTGTCGCTAAGCCATCCGGGCCGGTCATGAGGAGGCTGCTGCGGATCGGGCACAGTTCAGGGGCCGCGCTGGCGACGGGCCTGATGACGGCTGCGCTGCCCGCCTGGCAGGCGGGCGAGGCCGCGTGAGCGCCGAGCACGTCGAGAGCCGCCCCGGCGCCTACGCGGACTCGGTGACGCTGATGCAGGTCAGCGCCGACGCGCAGCGGGCCGACGGCGTCCAGGCAGCGCTGGTTGCCATGGCGACCGAGCTGAATCTCGCGCTCGCGGCGACGATGGGATTCCGGCCGCCTGCTGGTGCCGGCCCTAACGACCTGCTGATCGCCATCCGGGCCAGCAACAAGGCCGCGCTCTCAGCGGCCGAGGTAGTCGTCGACGCCGCGCTCACCGCGCGGCCGCCGGTGGTAGCGGGCGTGGCCGATGCTGAGCCGCCGCGCACGACGCAGACCGCCGTGCGGGCCAGTGGCCCAGGTCTGGCCCTGATCTCCGTGCCCGGCCGGTTTGCGTTCGCGGAGGCGATAGACGCACTCCAGGCCGGGTGCGACGTCATGATTTTCTCCGACAACGTGCCGCTTGCGGAGGAAGTACTCCTCAAGGAGGTCGCTGCCGAACACGATCTGCTGGTCATGGGTCCGGACTGCGGCACGGCCGTCATCGGCGGTGTCGGGCTCGGCTTCGCGAACACGGTCGCCGCCGGGCCGATCGGACTTGTCGCCGCGTCGGGCACAGGTGCGCAGCAGGTCATGTGCCTGCTGGACCACGCGGGCACCGGGATCAGCGCCACACTCGGCGTCGGCGGCCGCGACCTGTCCGCCGCC
>DATIOU010000021.1:0-47254 GCA_035472835.1 Streptosporangiaceae bacterium
AGCAGGTTCTGCAGCAAGTTCAGCCGCTCGAAGTCCAGGAACAGGGCGATGATCAGGGCCTGAGCCGGGATCATCTGCACGATCAGCAGCATGACCAGGAATGACGCGCGTAGCCGGAACCGAAACCTGGCGACGGCTACCGATGCCAGCAAGGACACCAGCGAGGCGATCAGCACGGTGGCCAGCGTGACGGTCAGGCTGTTCCGGAAGAAGAGCCAGACCGAACCGATGCCGGACACCTGACCGCTGATCACCTGGCGGAAGTTGTTGACGGTCGGATGGGACGGCAGCAGGCGGGGCGTCAGCGAGTAGATCTCGTGGGACGGCTTGAACGCTGTCGAGATCATCCAGAACAGCGGGAACAGCGTCACGAGCGCGATGATCACGCCAAAGCCGTTGAGGCCAGCCCAGCGCGCGCGCCGCTTAGCCCTAGCCCGGCTCGCTCCGGGCGCGCTGACCCGGTCGGCCCTAGCCCGGGCCGCAGGCCGCAGCGCGCTCAGATCGGCGCTTTCGGCGCTCATGTCAGTGCCCCCTGCCGGACCGAGGTGCGAACATAACCGATGGTGATCACCAGGAGGATCAGGGCGAAGATCAGCGCTATCGCCCCGCCCAGGCCGTAGCTCGGCGGCAGGCTGGCGAACGCCTTGTCGTAGAGGTAGGTGGAGAGGTTGTACTCGTTCTGGTTACCGGGGAAGCCGGTGACGATGTAGCTCTGGGCGAAGACGTTGAAGTCCCAGATCACTGACAGCAGCAGGAGCACCAGGAAGATGGGCTTCAGCAACGGATAAGTGATCTTCCGGAACACGCGCCACGAGCTCGCGCCGTCCACTCTCGCGGCCTCCAGCAGCTCAGCCGGGATCGTCTTCAGGCCGGCCAGCACCGTGACGGCGATGAACGGGAACGACTGCCAGACGACGAGCACGGCGATGACCACGTAGGCCTGGAAGGCACCGGTCGTCGTCCAGTTGTACTGGGCCCAGTTGGTGCTGCCGACGAGCCAGTGGGGCATCTTCGACAGGGCCCAGTCCACGACGCCGCCGTCAGGGTTCACGAGCCAGTAGAACAAGACGGCCGCAGAGATCGGCGGCGTCGCCCAGGCCATCAGCGCCGCGGTGCTGACAAAGACCGCCATTTTCTTGCCCAGCCGGTTGAGCACGATGCCGACGATCGTGCCGACGATGAGCGTGGCCGGGACGACGACAGCCGCGAGCAGGAGCGTGTTACGCAGCGAAAGCCAGAACTCGGCGTCCTTGAACGTGCTGGTGAAGTTCGCCAGGCCGACCCACTGCGTGGGCGCTGCGCCAGTGATCTGCATCAGGCTGTAGTTCTGGAACGAGAAGATCACGACCTGGATCAGCGGCCAGAGCAGGACGAGCGCGATGCCGATCAGAGCCGGCGTGAGCAAGAGATACGGCGCGAGCTTGTACCGCCGGATGAAGGCCGCGGCACGGCCACGCCGGACCACTGGTCCGCTCTCGGGGCTGTGACCGCTGTCGGCCTGTCCGCGCGGAAGTCCGGCTGGCAGGACGGCGTGCGGTTGCTGGCCTATCATTCCGGCCATCTGGCTTGTCGCTCCCTTCAATGGCCATCGCGCGTATAGGTATCGTCGCGCCCGCGGCCGCCATCGCGCGCGTGGCGCAGCGGTGTGAATGCGGCCTATTCCGCCGGTGACCTCACGGCGGGGCTAGTTGTGCAGGCTGGAGTCCCGGCCGGCCCGCCCCTCGCGGGCCGGCCGGGAGTATCAGTAATTCGTCAGGACTCTTTACCGGTGTTGAGCACGTTCTGCAGCTGTGTGTTCGCCTTGTTCACGGTGGCCGAGAAGTTGGCGCCCTGCATCAGTGCCTTCATCATGTTCGGGATGATCTGGTCGGTGGCGTCGGCCGTGCCCCAGTTCTTCGAGTTAAGCGGAGAGATCTGGGTGTAGCCGGCCGCCTTGGCGAATCCGGACAGCAGCGGGCTGCTCGCGTACGTCGGGTTCGACAGCTGCGTGGTGAACTCCGGGAAGAAGCCCTGCGCGTTGGCGAACGTGGTGGCGTTGGTCGGGTTGTCCATCACAGACATCAGGTCCCAGGCCGCGGTCTTGTTCTGGCTCTTGGCCCAGACGCCGAGGTCCGAACCACCAGCGAAGGCCGGAGCCGGGTTGGGCCCGTTCTGGCTCGGGATCGGGAACGACGCCCACTGGGTCTTGTTCGCGGCGCTGACTGCTGACAGCGAAGACTGTGCCCACGGGCCATCGATGTACATGTCGAGGGTGCCCTTGGCGAAGTCCTCGTCGCTACCGCCTGACGTCGCGCCAGGAGCGCCAAGCTCGGTCTGGCCGATGTACTTGGCCGGGGAGACCTTCTGGGTGAGCAGCAGGTCGGAGTAGAACTTGATGCCCGCCTCGGACGCCGGGCTGTTCAGCTCTGCCTTCCACTGGCCGCCCGTCTGCGTCGCAACCTGGCCGCCAGCGCCCCAGATGAAGCTGACGATCGCGTTGGTGTAGTTGCTCGGTGCGCCCAAGCCAAAGGTGCCGGGGTATGCCTTCATGAGTGCCTTGGCGTCGCTGACTAGCTGGGCCCAGGTAGCTGGCGGAGAAGTGATGCCGGCCTTGGCGAACTGGTTCTTGTTGTACCAGATGCCGCGCACGCCACCGAACCACGGAACGGCGTAGTTCTGGCCGTTCACCGTGTCGTTGGCGAGGTTGCCCGCGATGATGTCCGAGCCGCTCGACCATGCCTTGACGCTGCTGGTGATGCTGGCCAGCGCGCCCTGTGTGGCGATGCCTGGGGTGTCGGTGTTGCCCAGCTCGGTGACGTCAGGCCCGCCCTTACCGCTGGTCAAGGCGTTGGTCCAGTCGGTGGTCCGGTTGCCCCACGGGATCCAGCTCACGACGACCTTGGTGCTCTTGTACTGCGGGAACTGCTTGTGGAACTGAGCGACCACGCCGTTCATCCAGGTGACCTGGGACGGGACGGACGCACCCATGCGCCACACGACGAGCTTGGCGGGGGCCGACGAGCTCGATGATGGGCTGCTCGAGCCGCAGCCCGCGATGCCCGCGGCTGTTCCCGCGAGCGCGACGGCTGCACCCAACGCGGCCGCCGATCTGGTGAAAGTCACTGACCGATCTCCCTTCCCGGCTGTGTCAGCGGAAGTGACGTCCTCCGGGCGGACGTCTCCGGCCGGGCGTTGGCCTGGCGGCCGGCACCTACGCTAGGTGGCGGACTTGAGTAGTTCAGCCCATTCCGAGCGATTCGTACCTGCCAGGGGCCGTTGCCCCTCTGATTGCTTGCGCAGAAACTAACAGGAAACTTTCCTATAAGATAGAGTCCGTTGCCAGATTGAGACACAGACTCTGGACGTAGCGGTCGTAGGGCGCGAATGCACAGCCCCGGCCGTACAGTCGGGTCTGTCAGCGCCAGTGAGGGGTGGGGGGCATGCAGCGACGGCCGGGAACGCCGAGCCTGTTGCGAGAGCTGAACGACCGGTCGGCGTTGGAGCTGCTGCTGGCAGGCGGCCCGATGACGCGAGCGCAGCTCGGTGCGCACACCGGCCTCTCGAAGGTCACCGCGTCTCAGCTCCTGGCCCGGCTCGAGGAGCGCGGGATCGTCGCCGTCGCCGGCGAGCTCGCCGGCGGCCGCGGCCCCAACGCCGCCCTGTACGCCGTCGTCCCGTCCACGGCATACGTGGCTGGCCTGCACGTCGAGCAAGACGAGATCAGCGCCGGCGTCGCGGACATTACCGGGAACGTGGTGACCCGGGTCTCGGTCAATCCGAGTGACGCGGCCGATCCGGTAGCGCTAGTGCGTAACGCCGTGCTCGCGGCGTGCTCGTCGGCCGGCGTGCCGCCAGATTCTCTGCGCGCGTTCGTGATTGGCACCCCTGGCGTGCTGGACCCGCGGACCGGCGACCCGCGGCTGGCAGTCAACCTCCCAGCTTGGCACGAGGGCGTTGTCGCCGCGCTGAGGTCTGACTTGGGCCGGCCAGTGACGCTCGAGAACGACGTGAACCTCGCCGCCATGGCCGAGCAGGCAGTGGGGGCGGCGGTCGGCGTCGCAGACTTCGTGCTGGTGTGGATCGGAGTCGGTCTCGGCCTCGCGACGGTTCTCGGCGGTCGGCTGCACCGCGGTGTCAGCGGGGCGGCGGGCGAAATTGGCTACTTGCCGGTGCCAGGAGTGCCGCTCCCGCAGGACGTGACGCACCCGGCGACCGGTGCATTCCAGCGACTCGTCGGCGCGCAGGCGCTCTTGCCGCTCGCCGCTGAGTACGGCTTTGCGGAGCCGATCGCCACGGACGCGGTCTCGGCGGCGGTCGCCGCCGCGGCGACGGGGGAGGCACGGGCGGATGAGTTCCTCCGCGAGCTTGCCGGGCGTGTGGCGACGGGCGTCGCCGCGGTCTCCGTCGTGCTCGACCCGGGACTGGTAGTCCTCGGCGGCGGCGTCGGCCTGGCCGGCGGTTCCGCGCTCGCAGACCGGGTCGCGGCCGAGGTCGGCCGGATCTGCCCGGCCCGCCCAACAGTGGTCCCGACGGCGGTGAACGGCGGCCCCGTGCTGCGCGGCGCCATCCTGGCCGCCGTGGACCAGGCGCGGGCCGAGCTGCTCGAATCCGTCGCCGAGCCCGCGTAGCGGTCGGTCATCGCCGGCTGCGGCTGCAGCAGCGTTGGCACGGCTGCGATAGTGGCTCAGTGAGCCCGCGCGATCTCGGTGACACCGTCGCTCGCGAGTACGCGGACACCTTCGGCCGGGAACCTGCGGGAGTCTGGTTCGCACCGGGCCGGGTGAACCTGATCGGCGAGCACACTGACTACAACGACGGCTTCGTCCTGCCGTTCGCGCTTGGGCGGGGCGTTGCGGTGGCGGCTGGTGGCGGCGGTCACGGCGTCAGCGTCTGGTCGAAGCAACGGCCCGGCGAGCCCGTGACAGCTTCGGTCGACGAGCTAGCCCCCGGCGCGGTCGAGGGGTGGTGCGCCTACCCGCTCGGGATGGTATGGGCACTCACGCAGGCGGACCGTCGCCCCGGTGATACGTCCATCGCCATCGACGCGGACCTGCCCGCGGGCGCGGGCCTGTCATCCTCGGCGGCCGTGGAATGCGCGGCCGGCCTCGCGCTCATTGACTTGCACGGTCTGCCGGTTGGGCGCTCGGAACTGGTGCGGCTGGCGAGCAAGGCCGAGAACGAGTTCGCAGGCGCGCCGACCGGCATCATGGATCAGTCCGCTGCGCTGCTGTGCCAGGCAGGCAACGCACTGTTGCTCGATTGCCGAAGCGGGGCATCCGATGATGTGCCGCTCGAGCCGGCCCCCGCCGGGTTCGCGATCCTCGTGATCGACACCCAGATCCGGCGTCTGCTGACAGACGGGCGGTACGCGGAGCGGCGCCGGTCATGCGAAGCCGCCGCGACAGCGCTCGGCATCGCATCGCTGCGCGAACTGCCCGACGGCCTGGATAACCTGAGCGCGCTCGACGACCCAGAGCTACGTCGCCGGGCCCGCCATGTGGTCAGCGAGAACCAGCGTGTCCTTGCCGTGGCAGACCTGCTCCGGCGTGCTGACGTGGCGTCGGTCGGCCCGCTGCTCACCGAGTCGCACACGTCGCTGCGCGATGATTTCGAGGTGTCCTGGCCCGAGGCCGACGTCGCGGTCGAGACCGCGATCGCGGCCGGGGCGGCCGGTGCCCGCATGACGGGCGGCGGATTCGGCGGCGCCGTGATCGCGCTTGCGCCCGTCGGGGCGGTCGCGGAAATTGAGGAAGCGGTGTCCGCCGCTTACGCCAGCCGAGGCTGGACACCGCCGTCCATCGCGCCGGCCGTGCCCTCACACGGCGCGCGCCGGCTGCGCTGACGCGGCGCCGCTTGCGGCTCTGGCGTGGGCGGGCAGACAGTTAGGTCCGGCGACTAGTGCACCGCCAGAGGGAGCGGCTGATGATCGTGCTGGACGGCGCGTCGCTGACGTGTGCCGATGTGGCGGCCATCGGCAGACGCCTCGCTCAGGTCGAAGTCGGCGCAGCCGGCCGGGCGCGCGCCAGCATAGCCGCCGCAGCCGTCCGGAGCCTGCCTGGCCACGCCGCCTATGGCCGCACGACCGGCGTGGGCGCTAACAAGAGCGTGCAGATCCGCGGCGGCGACGTCGCGACGGGACTTCGGCTCGCTCGCAGCCACGCCACCGGGGCGGGATCGCTGATCGCGGCGGAAGTCAGCCTCGCCATGCTGGCGGTGCGGGCCAACCAGATCGCGGTGGGTGGTTCCGGCATCGACGCGGGCGTCCTTGACGTGCTGGCCGAGTGTGTCAATCGCGGGCTGAAGCCACCGGTCCGGCGCTATGGCGCCATCGGCACCGGAGATCTGCCTGCGCTGGCGGTGACGGCCCTATGCCTGCTCGGCGAGCGCGACTGGCTCGATGCCGACGCCGGCGCAGCGCAGCCGCGGTTCGCCCTGGACCCAGACGACATGCTGGCTTTCTTGTCGAGCAACGCCGCGACGCTGGCAGAGGCCGCGATCGCCTGCCACGACATATCGGCGCTCCTCAGCGCCGGCACCGTGATCGCGGCGCTCGGTCACCTGGCGGCCGGCGCGTCAACCGAGTCGTACGCCGTGGCCGTGCAGCGCGCTCGTCCCTACCCGGGCCAGACGCGGGTAGCGGCCAGCCTGCGATTCCTGCTTGCGGGACAAGCGGCCAGCGCGGCGAGGATCCAGGACTCGTACGGGTATCGCGCGCTTCCGCATGTGCACGGCGCCGCGTCCGACGCGATCGACCACGCGGCGGACGTAGTCACCCGCGACCTGAACGCGGCCGCCGAAAACCCGCTCATCGATGTAGCTGCGCAGCGGTTCTGGCACAACGGCAACTTCCACACGGCCTATGTCGCGCTCGCCCTGGACGCTGCGCGCGCCGCCGTCTTCCAGGCCGCCTCGCTCTCAACGGCACGGCTCGGCGCGCTGCTGGACGACCGCACGACCGGCCTGACCCCGTTCCTGGCCCATGACACGCCGCCCAGCTCAGGGCTGATGGTGGTCGAGTATGCCGCGCACTCGGCGCTTGCCGACATCCGCCGGCTTGCTGCCCCCGTCGTGCTGGGCGACGCGGTGCTGTCGATCGGCGTTGAAGAACACGCTGGCTTCGGCACGCAAGCGGCGTGGTCGGCTACCGGCGTGGTGCTCGCCTACGAGATCGTGCTGGCCTGTGAGCTCGTGGGCGCCGTCCGGGCGCTGCGGCTGCGCAGCGGCCGGCCAGCCCCAGGACCGCTGCGAGACGCGTTCGATCAGGCCGACAGTGTGCTGCCGGCCGGCCTGTCGGACCGGCCGCTCGACGACGACATCGCGGCCGCCGAGCAGCTGCTCGCGGCGATGGCGGCAGTGCTGTCCGGCCGATAAGCTTCGCCCGGTACGGACCACTCGCGCGTTTGCAGGGAGAGCTGATACCCGGTGCGCGTCACCGACATTCCAACGCCAGCCCTGCTCATAGACGCCGAGGTCCTCGATCGCAACATCGCCACGATGGCCGAAGCACTACCGGGATCAAGGCTGCGCCCGCACATGAAGGCGCATAAGTGCACCGGCCTCGCGCGGCGTCAGGCTGCGGCCGGCCACCGCGGTTTCACGTGCGCGACCATCCGGGAATGCGAGGGCATGGCGGCGGCTGGCTTCGCCGACGACCTGCTGCTGGCGAATGAGGTCCTCGACGCTACCCGCCTTGGCGTCCTGGTGGCCGGCGGCGCGCGGGTCACCCTCGCGGTCGACTCCGAGCCGACCATCGAGGCCGCCGCGGCGGGTGGCGTCCGCGAGGTCCTCATCGACGTGAACGTAGGCCTGCCGCGCTGCGGTTGCGCCCCCGAGGACGCTGGCCGGCTTGCCGACCTGGCGCGGCAGCGCGGTCTCGCCGTCCGCGGGGTCATGGGCTACGAGGGTCACGTCGTGGGAGTTGTCGACGGCGCCGAGCGGGCTGAGAAATGCGCGGCCGCGATGGCGCTGCTCACCCGCGCGCACGCCGATGTCGGCGGCGACGTGGTATCCGCCGGGGGCACCGGCACGTTCGCGCTCAACACGTGGGCCAGCGAGATCCAGGCAGGCTCGTACGCGCTCATGGACACGGCTTACGCCCGGCTCGGGCTGCCCTTCGGGCAGGCCGCGTTCATCCTCGCCACCGTGATCTCGAGCTCGCCAGGGTGGGCGGTGGGTAACGCCGGGCTGAAGGCTTTCGGCATGGATCATGGCAATCCGGAGCTCAGAGCCGGAACGGTGTGGTTTTGCTCCGACGAGCACGTGACGTTCGCGCCGCCGAGGCCGGTCGGGGACCTGGCTTGGCTCATCCCGGCTCACATCGATCCGACGATGGCCTGCCACGAGCGGGCGTACCTGTTCGCGGGCGACGACGTCATCGACGTCTGGCCGATCGACCTGCGGGGCTGGTGAAGCGACCATGACTGAGCTGCCGAGTTACCGAGACCTGCCTCCGGCCGGTCGCGGCGGGCGCAGCGCCTGGGGGCTATTCGGGACCGATGACAACCTGGGCCTGGTGAACTTGATGACGCCCGAGCGGGTGGTGGCTGCGGCCGCGCTCGTCCGGACTGGCCGCGTGTTCCCGCTGGATGTGCCGCTCGGCAGCATCGCGCCAGCGCTCGCGAGGTCGCGCGGCACGCCGCGGCACGCAGTCGTGCATCAGCCTGGCTCGGTCGGATTCGACGACCTGTACGACAACTTCTACCCGCAGGCCGCAAGTCAGTGGGATTCTCTCGGCCACGTCGGATACGCGCCCGACGAGTTCTACAACGGTGCGACGGAGGCCGACATCCTGGCCGGGACGCGGAACACCATCGACCACTGGGCGCGGCACGGGATCGCGGGCCGCGCGGTCCTGCTGGACATTCCGGGAGCGATGGCGGCGGCGGGCCGGGACTATGCGCCAGGCGAGTCGACTCCTTTCGGTGTCGAGGAGCTGGAGCTAGCGCGGCTGCGCACCGGCCTCGACTTCGCTGTCGGCGACATCATCTTGCTGCACACGGGCTTCGGCTCGTGGTACCGGGAGCAGGCCGCCGCCGTGCGGGAGCGGCTCCCGAGCCGGCTCTGTGCGCCGGGTCTCGCGCATACCGAGGCCGTGGCCGAGTACCTGTGGGATACCCACGTTGCCGCGATCGCCTCGGACACGTTCGCTGTCGAGGTCTGGCCGGTCGACCCGAACCCGGCCGCCCATCCGTTCGGCTTCCTGCATCACGTGCTGATCGGCCAGTTCGGCATGGCCCTCGGGGAGTTGTGGTGGCTGCAGGACCTTGCCGACTCCTGCGCAGCCGACGGCGTCTACGAGAGCTTCCTGGTGAGCGCGCCGATGAACGCGCCCGGCGGTATCGGCTCACCGGCCAACGCGGTTGCCATCAGATGAGGTCAGGCGCGCAGTCGCAGCCCGCGCGGCGTGGGCCGGAAACCGGCCGACTCCAGGGCCCGCGCCAGCGGCGAGTCGTAGACGCCGCCGCCGTCGGCGCGCTCGACGGTCAGGCGGCCCAGCGCGCCAGCGCGTACCGCCGCCGCTAGCGCCAAGGTGGCGGGCTCGAGCACGGACAGCTCACTGGTCCAGGAGAGCAGCGTCTTGCCGCCCCGTTCGACGTAGAGCACAAGCTCGCCGTTGGCGAGGACGACGAGGGCGCCCGCCTTGCGTCCTGGCCGGTGGCCGCCGGGCGTCTCGCCTGGCCGCTCCGGCCACGGGAGCGCGGCGCCGTAGGCGTTGGCCGGATCGGCTGCGGCTAGCACCACTACGGCCGTCCCATTGGTCCGGCTGGCAGCTGAGCGGGTGTCCCACGGATCTATCGGCCTGCCCGCTGCGCGGGCAGTGTCAGCCATCGCTCGCATCCGGTCAACCGCGCCGGGGAGCGCGAACTGTGCCGCGCCGAGACCCTCGACGAAGTAGCCGCGGCGGCACTGGCCGCCGTCCTCGAGCGCCCGTAGTACCGGATAAAGGGCGCCGAAGCCACCCGGCACGCGCTCGGCCGCCGCGGCGCCGCGGATGAGGATGCCGTGGCGCTCGAGCAGCGCGAGCGCCTGCGCGTGCAGCCGGCGGGTCGGGTCTACCACGCTTGGCGGCAGTGCCGACCACCGTCCGCTGACCGTCGGTGGTCCGCTGCGGGATGGCATCGCACCGCGACCGAATCCGGGCCGCCGGGAGATCGCTGCGCCCGGCCGCCGCCCTGACGGTGCCCGTTGGCCCGAGGTCGCCTCCGCCGCTACCGGCCGTCCGGTGCCGAGGACGGTGCGCAACGGCGCGAGCGTGTCGTTCGTCAGCCGACCCGCCCACACCAGATCCCAGATCGCGCTGGCGACGTCGCGATCGTTAGCGAGTAGTGCCTTCGCTGTCTGGTCCGGTAGGCCGGCCGCCACCCTGTCGGCGATGCCGCGGAAGAACAACGCGCCGCCGCCCTCCAGCACGCTCAGGACGGCCGCATGCACGGGCGTCATGGTGATCTCGGCCGGCTCAGGCAGCAGCAACGGCGCCGCTGCGGCCGGGGCCAGGACAATCCATCCGTCACTGCCCGGCAGTCCGCCGGCGCCGGCCCAGACGACCTCGCCAGCTGCGGTCAGCTCGTCTAGCAGCGCTGGGGAGTAGCCAGGTACCCGGCCCGGCAGGACGAGTGTCTCGAGCGCCGACGCCGGAATCGCCGCGCCGCCAAGCTGATCGACGACGTCGTAGACGCCGTCAGCGCGCGCCGGCCTGGCGCGGCTGCCTGCCACTTGCCTATTCGCGGCCGCGTCCGCGCGCTGCCATGCGGGCAGGAAAGCCGCGTACACCGACGGCGGCGCAGGCTCCACCTCTTTGCGTAGCTTGGCCAGGCACCGGCGGCGGAGCATGCGCAGCACGCCTACCTCGCACCACTGCGAGCCCCCGCCCGGCTCGAAGTCACCTTCGGAAATGACACCTTCCGCCGCGAGCCGGTGGAGCGTCCCTGTGATGACGGCCACGCCGAGGCCATACCGCTCTGCCACGGCGAGCGAGCCGAACGGCCCGTGCGTTCGGGCGTATCGCAGCACGAGATCGCGCAGCGGGTCTGGGACTGGCTCAGTGAAGGCCTCGGGTACCCCCGGCGGCAGCGCGACGCCGAGCGCGTCGCGGAGCCGGCCCGCGTCCTCGATCGCGCTCCATCGCTCGTGCCCGGCGATGCGCAGCTTGAGTACGCGGCGCTGAGCGGCGAGGCCGGCCAGCCACGCCGCCGCCTGTGCCGGCTCTGTTGATCTCTCGGCGACCTCGTCTGTGGTCATCGGGCCCAGCGCCCGCAGCATGTCAGCGACAGCCTCGGCGTCGCGGCAGGCCCGGCCTGGAGTCAGCCGCTGCATCTCGCGGATAGTCTCCTCGACCACGGCCGGATCGAGCAGCTCCCGCATCTCTGCCTGGCCGAGCAGCTCGGCGAGCAGCGCGGAGTCGAGCGCCAGCGCCTGGGCGCGCCGTTCGGCAATGGGCGCGTCACCCTCGTACATGAACGCCCCGACGTAGCGGAACAGCAGCGATCTGCTGAACGGCGACGCCGTCGGCGTCTCCACTTCGACCAGGCGGATCTGGTGCGCGGCGATGCCGCGCATCAGCGTCGTCAGGCCGGGCACGTCGAACACGTCCTGAAGGCACTCGCGCATGGTCTCGAGCGAGATCGGGAACTGGCTGTACTGGCTCGCCACGGCCAGCAGCTGCGCCGACCGCTGGCGCTGTTGCCACAGCGGCGTGCGCCGACCCGGCTGCCGGCGCGGCAGCAGGAGTGCCCTGGCCGCGCACTCGCGGAACCTGGACGCGAACAGCGCGGACGACCCGACTTCGGCGGTGACAAGCTGGTCGACCTCGTCGGGATCGAGCATCGCGATGCCGGCGGGTGGCGGGTCGTCGGCGTCTGGAACCCTGATGACGATGCCGTCGTCGGTATGCAACGCCTGCACGTCCATGCCGCCATAGCGCTCGCGAAGCCGCGCCGCGATCGCGAGCGCCCAGGGCGCGTGGAGCTGTGCCCCGTACGGGCTGTGCAGCACCAGGCGCCAGTCACCAAGCTCGTCGCGGAATCGCTCAAGCACGAGCGTGCGGTCGTCGGGCAGGTAACCAGTCGCCTCCCGCTGATCGTGCAAGTAGCGGACGAGGTTGGCGGCCGCGAGCTGGTCCAGCCCCTCGGCCCGCAGCCGCGCGGTAGCCTGCTGCTCGCTGACGCCGCCCAGCTCGCGCAGGTACGCGCCGATCGCCGCACCCAGCTCGGCTGGCCGGCCGGGAGCGTCACCTTTCCAGAACGGGAGCCGGCCCGGCTGGCCCGCGGCCGGCGAGACAAGGACCTGGTCCGCCGTGATGTCCTCGATGCGCCATGAGGTCGCGCCGAGCACGAACACGTCGCCGACGCGAGACTCGTAGACCATCTCCTCGTCTAGCTCGCCCACCCGCCGAGAGTGACGGCCGGACCGATCGGTCTGGCCACCGGCCAGGAACACGCCAAACAGGCCGCGGTCCGGTATCGTCCCGCCGTTGCTGACCGCTAGCCGCTGGCTGCCGGGCCGGCCGCTCAGCTTCCCCGTCGTGCGGTCCCAGACCACCCTGGGTCGCAGGCCCGCGAAGTCCTCGCTGGGATACCGTCCGGCGAGCATGTCGAGCACGGCGTTGAGGACGGGCCGGGTGATCCCGCTGAACGGCGCCGCCCGGCGAACGGTCTGCTCGAGCTGGTTCACGTCCCAGTCGTCAAGCGCGGTCATCGCGACAATCTGCTGGGCGAGGACGTCGAGGGGGTTGCGCGGCATGCGCAGCTCCTCGATCTGACCAGCCCGCATGCGCTGGGTGACGACAGTGGACTGGACGAGGTCACCCTGGAACTTCGGGAAGAAGATGCCGCGGGAGACGTCGCCGACGTTGTGGCCGGCCCGCCCGGTTCGCTGCAGTCCGCTGGCGACAGACGGGGGTGATTCGACCTGGATGACAAGGTCGACGGCGCCCATGTCGATGCCCAGCTCCAGGCTGGAGGTGGCGACCACGGCGGGCAAGGTTCCTGCCTTCAGCGCCTCCTCGATCTGGCCGCGCTCTTGCCGGGAGACCGAGCCGTGATGTGCGCGGGCGACGACGGCGGGCGCGCCCTGGCCGGCGCCGGCCTGTCCCATCAGCTGTGCGGGCGGGGCAGCGTACTCGTCGTGCCGATCCGTCGGCGCGTCCAGTTCGCTGGCTTCATGCAGCGCCTCTGCCACCCGTTCGGCGGCTAGGTCATTCAGGCGGGCGCACAGTCGCTCGGCTAGCCGCCGGGAGTTGGCGAACACGATCGTGGATCGGTGGCTCTGGATCAGGTCCAGTACTCGTTCTTCCACGTGTGGCCAGATCGAGTGCTGCCGGGTTGGATCGCCGCTCTGCTGGCTTTGGCCATTCTGCGACGGTCGCCTCGGGCCAGCCCGGTCCGACTCCTCACCGCCCTGCATGTCGCTCATGTCCTCGACTGGGACGACTATCGTCAGGTCCAGCCGCTTCTCGCTGGGCGGCGACACGATGGTGACCGGCAGCGCGCCGCCGAGGAACGTGGCTACCTCAGCGGGCGGCCGGACCGTCGCTGACAGGCCGATGCGCTGCGCAGGCCGGACCGGCGTGCCCTTGTCAGCCGGGGTCCGCAGCGCATCGAGGCGCTCAAGTGACAGGGCCAGATGAGCGCCGCGCTTGCCACCGGCCAGCGCATGCACTTCATCGACAATTACGGTCTCCACGCTGCGCAGCGTCTCGCGCGCCTGCGACGTGAGCATCAGGAACAGCGACTCAGGCGTGGTGATCAGGATGTCCGGCGGCTTGGTGGCCAGCTTGCGCCGCTCATCCGCGGCAGTGTCGCCGGTCCGCACCGCGACCCGGACATCGGGTTCGGGCTGGCCCAGGCGACGCGCCGCCCGGGTGACGCCGGCCAGCGGGGAGCGCAGGTTGCGCTCGACGTCCACTGCCAGCGCTTTGAGCGGCGAGATGTAGAGCACCCGGCACCGGCGCTTCGGATCGGCCGGCGGCGGCTCGCTAGCCAGCTTGTCGATTGCCCACAGGAAGGCTGCCAGCGTCTTACCCGACCCAGTCGGGGCGATCACCAGCGTGTGCTCGGCCCTGGCGATGGCCTGCCAGGCCTGCTCCTGCGCGGGCGTGGGCTCGGCGAACGCCGATTCGAACCAGGCCCGAGTCGCCGGGCTGAACTCGGCGACGCCCGCCACCTGTACTGGTGCCATGGCTCCATCTTGCCTGGTGACACCGACATTCAGGCCGGATGCCGTCGCTTGCACCCTGGTTTAGGCAGGTTCTCCGAGTACCGCCCGCTCGCCGGCTGGGTTAATTCGGGGCCGGACCAATTGCTAGATAAACGAATGAATCACATCAAGTGCGGACTGCATTTGGTTAGCACCATCTGATCCATCACCTGGACTTGGCCGCCGTCCGGTAACGATCGATGACGAGCCCGGCCAGCGCGGGGTGACCGCCTAGCGGCTCGGTTATCCAGTCCGCGCCGCTCTCGTGTAGCTGATCCTGGAAGTGGCCCGGTGCCAGCAGGTAGCTCGAGACGGCGACTGGCCGCCCGGTTCGCTCGCGCAAGCCCGCCACGGCCTCCGGCACCGTGGGCCGCGCAGCCGTCGCGAACGCGCCGACGACTGGTGCATCGAGTCGCTCAGCGAGCAGATCGGCCTGTTTCCGCACATCAGCTGCGGCGGCTGGGTCGCCGGATCCGGCCGCCGCCAGCACGACCGGCGTCCCGGCGGGCACGCTGGCCTCCGACAGTCGCGTCGTCAGCGCCGTCAGCAGCAGTTCGTCAGGTCCGAGCGGGCCGGCTACGCGCACCCCGGCGGACGCGGCCGCGCTGGTGATGTCTTCGGTCAGGTGATAGCCCGCCGACAGCAGGAGCGGCACGATCACGGGGTTTGTTCCAGCCGCGCCGAGCCCGGCTGGCAAGGACGGCTCGGCGTGCCCGATGAACGCGACCTGGACGTTGATGAACGGCGCCAGCCGGCGTACTTGCCGGGCCAGCGTATTGACGACGTCGGCAGCCGCCGGGTTTCGGCTGCCGTGCGCGACCGCGACCAGCGCTGGCTGACTCATGACGCCGCCTCCAGATCGGATTGCGCCGCCAAATCGGTGTGGACAAGCGCTTCGCGAAGTCGCACGACGTCGCCGATCACGACGACAGCCGGCGGCCGAACACCGGCGCTCATCGCGTCCGCCGCGACACGGTCGAGGGTGGATGTCAGCACTTGCTGGTGCGGCAGCGTGGCGTCGCTGATGATCGCGACGGGTGTGCTCTCCGGGCGACCGCGCTTGATCAGCTCGGCGGCGACGGCATCGAGGTGCGCGACGGCCATCATCAGCACGAGCGTCCCCCTTGTCTCGGCGAGTGCGGCCCAGTCCACGGTCGCACCAGGGTGCGATGGATCAAGGTGCGCCGACACGACGGCGAAATCCTGCGTGATGCCGCGGTGCGTGACTGGGATGCCGGCGTAGGCAGGTGCCGCGATCGCGCTGGTGACGCCGGGGACGACCTGGAACGGGACACCCGCCTCGACGCAGGCGAGCGCTTCCTCCCCGCCACGCCCGAATACGAAGGGGTCACCGCCCTTGAGCCGGACAACTCGGTTCCCGGCCCGCGCCCGGGCGACGATCAGGTCGTTGATCTGCGCCTGTGTCAGGTTGTGGGCGTGCGGCTGCTTGCCGGCGTCGATCACTTCGACATCTGGATCGAGCTCGGCCAGCAGCGGCTGCGGCGCCAGCTTGTCTGTGATGACGACGTCGGCTTGGGCCAGCAGCCGCCGGCCAAGGACTGTGATGAGGCCTGGATCGCCAGGCCCGCCGCCAACCAGCGCCACGC
The DNA here is from genome assembly GCA_035472835.1 of Streptosporangiaceae bacterium. Classification (GTDB taxonomy): domain Bacteria; phylum Actinomycetota; class Actinomycetes; order Streptosporangiales; family Streptosporangiaceae; genus JAJYUU01. Next base: position 15,780 of record DATIOU010000021.1, read on the forward strand.
TCCCGCCTGACGGCCGAGAACGGCGTGGCTGGTGCTCTGCTGCTGCTTTAGCGACAGTGGATCCCCAACCACGTTGTTCGTCGCTGTCGGTGGGGCCGTTGCGATGTCCACGCCATGGCCGGACCGGCAGGCTGCCCTCAGCCAAGGCCACTGCGATGGCCGCGCGAACCCGCTGCGACCGGGCCGGATCTCCGTTCGCGGTCACGGCCACGGTTACCTCGCCGTGCCGGGTGACCGCCGGGGTCCACGCCGCGGACGCCGTCGCGTCATCGGCGCGCACGCACCAGATGCGCTGCCGGTCTGCTTCGGCCGCCACCGTGGCGTTCACGTCGCGGTCGCCGGTCGCGGCGTGCGCGAGCCAGGCCGCCGCCAGATCGCCCTCGCGGTATGGCCGCCGCAGGATCGTGACCGGCAATTCGGCCAGGTCCGCGACGACCGACGGGGCAATCACGACGACGTGCGCGCCGGCCTCGAGCAAGGCTCGAGTCCGGCGAAGGGCGACGTTGCCGCCGCCCACCACGACCGCGCGCCGGCCGGCGAGCGACAGCATGAGCGGATACACGGGAACGGGGTCGCTTTGGCCCGCCCTGGTTTCGCTGCGAGGCTGGCTGGCGCTGGCCAGCTGGCCAGGGGTGGTCACGGCGCGGTCCCGACTGCGGCATCGTGCGGGCGCGGCCGGACCATGGCGACGAACGTGAGGCGGAAGCTGCGCGCGCAGGCAGCGCACTCCCACTCGCCGGCCTGCGCTCCGGCCGGGCGAAGGTCTTCCTCGCCGCAGTAAGGGCAGTAGAACGGCACCTGCCGCTCGCCGGTCACGCGTGGTCTCCCGTCTGGGTCAGGAGCTCAGGATCCGCGCGGCGGACCCAGGTGGCGAACTCTTCCCCTGCGGCGCGGTCGGCGTGATAGTTGCGCAACAGCCGCTCGACGTAGTCGGTCAGCCCGGCCGCGGTGACCTTGAGGCCGCGGAGCTTGCGACCGAAACCCGGATCGGTTCCTAGTGAGCCACCCAGGTGGACCTGGAAGCCCTCCTCGCCGTCGACGATCGAGCCCTTCAGGCCGATGTCAGCGAGCTGGAACCGGGCGCAGGAGTTGGGGCAGCCGTTGACGTTGATCGTGACCGGGCTGCCGAAGTCGGGTAGCCGCCGGTCCAGCTCGGTGTACAGCTCGCGGGCGCGGCCCTTTGTCTCGACGATCGCCAGCTTGCAGAACTCGATGCCGGTGCACGCCATCGTCCCGCGCCGGAAGATGTTCGGCGTGGCGGCCAGGTCCGTCGCCTCGAGCTCGGCGACCAGTTCTGGCACGGCCCGTTCTGGCACGTCGAGGACCAGCAGCTTCTGCTCGATGGTGGTGCGGACCCGGCCCGAGCCGTATGCCTCGGCCAGGTCGGCGACCTGCCAGAGCTGCGTGCCGGACGTACGACCGGTGTGGGGCACAACGCCGACGTAATAGAGACCGTCGCGCTGCCGGTGCACGCCGATGTGATCACGTGATCCCGCGGCGAGTTGCGACGGCGGCGGACCGTCGACGAGCCCGTACCCGTCCAAATACTCGCTTTCCAGAACTGAGCGGAATCGCTCAGCCCCCCAGTCAGCTACCAGGAACTTCAGCCGCGCGCGGCTACGGAGGCGGCGGTAGCCGTAGTCGCGGAAGAGGCGGGCGACGCCCGCCCAGACCTGGGGCACGCGCTCGGCTGGCACGAAGGCCCCGAGCCGCTGCGCCAGCATCGGGTTCGTGGACAGGCCGCCGCCGACCCACAGGTCATAGCCGGGCCGGCCGTCGGGGCCGATCACGCCCACAAAGGAAACGTCGTTGATTTCGTGGGCCGTGCACTGATTCGCGCAACCCGAGATCGCCGTCTTGAACTTGCGCGGCAGGTTGGTGAGGTCGGGGCTGCTCGTGGCGAGCTCGTCGGTGGCGCGCAGCACGGCGCTGGCGTCGATGATCTCGGCCGCGTCGATGCCCGCGACCGGGCAGCCGAGTATGTTGCGGGGGACGTCCCCACAGGCCTGCTGGCTAGACAGGCCGACCTCCTCGAGCCTGCTCCAGATGGCTGGGACGTCCTCGATCCTGATCCAGTGGAACTGCACGTTCTGCCGGTCAGTGATGTCGGCTAGGTCGCGGCCGTACTCCTTGGCGACACCGGCGATGGTGCGGGTCTGGTCGGCGGTCAGCTGACCGCCAGGAATGCGGACCCGCATCATGAAGTACGGGTCCTCGATTTCGGCGTCCTCGAGGGCCCCGGTCTTGCCGCCGCCGATGCCGGGCTTGCGCTGGGTGTACAGGCCCCACCAGCGGAACCGGCCGCGCAAGTCGCTCGGGTCGATGGAGTCGAAGCCCAGGTGGGCGTACCGGTTCAAGATCCGGTCGCGGACGTGCAGCCCGTCGTCGTCCTTCTTGAATCTCTCGGCGGGGTTAAGCGGCTCGTGGAAGCCGAGGGCCCACTGGCCCTGACCGCGAAGCGGCTGGGATGGCATGTGCGGGATCTTTCTGCTGGCGTGACGCGGGCACTGATGGCCGCTGCCCGGCGACGCGGGCAAGCTGAGCGGTGCGGTGGAACCTGGTCAGCAGAAAGAACGACAGATCGCGCTCGATACGCGGAGGAGGTCAATGTGACGCCGGCAGACGAGCCTGATGCCGCAGCTTGCGGTCGGGCTGGTCACAACTGCCTCCGGGTACTCGGGCGTTTCCATGACGGTAACATCAGGCCCCAGCAAACACACAACCGGAAATATTTCTGTAACCCAGGGTCTCCGCCTACCGCTGCCGGGAATCGTCAGCGGGCCGTCGGCGGAACGACGGGCGCTGGTGCGCCAGTAGCAGGGTGATCCGCCGCTCGGCTAGGTGCTCTGTGTGGAGGCTCAGCCAGAGGCAGACGGCGGCCAGGGGCAGCTCCGCCGCCGCCGCGAGCGCGATTGCCTGGGCTATCTGATCACGCGGCGCCGTCATGATGTCAAACCACGCGTCGACCACGAGCAAGGTCGCCGACGCCGACGCCGAGATCGTCAGGAACCGGGACCTGCGCAGGGCAAAATATGCCGTGGTCGCCAGCCCGATCAGCAAGATCACGTCGAACCCGGCCCACGCGATGTCGTAATGCGGCGACTCCTGGCGTGACGGCAGAGTTCTGGCCAGGTAGATGGTCCAGGGCAGCAGGATCACTGAGCACAGCGCGAACAGCGGACCAGCCCATACGACGAGGCGTGACCGGTCGACGAGCACCTCATTGCCTGGCTCGTCGGCTCGCGGCACGAGTGAGTCGAGCTTCTCTACCAACTCTTCCGGAGCGTGCTCGATGTGGCGAATCGCCTGCTCGGAATCTTGTCGCCGGTTGTCGGCATCGGGCCGTGCCGCATTGTTCCTGGCTGCGCCGGGATCTGAATCCGGAGATGGCCGCATGGTCTCCTCCACGTGGTTCGCATCCGCGCTGCGGCGCGAGCGGACCAAAAATCGGCTGCACCCCAGCGAACCTGCTCGCGATGATGGCGTATGGCGAAGGACCCGCAGCACGACGTTATGCAGCAATACTACGAGCTTGGCAAGGAGGCAGCCCGGCTGCCGAGCTCTGGCGCCGGGCGGCTGGAGTTCGAGCGGACCGGGGTGCTGCCCCCGCTGCTGCCGGGCGGCTTCACCGGATTCACGCACCGGCCTGGCCAACTGAGGGCGGAATTCTCGTCGGCCGACCTGGAGGTCCCGGATCTAGTTTGCGTGGAAGGTGCCGCGTACCTGCTCAATGATCTTGATGACCGAGCTGCTGACGAGGGGGCGTGGCAGGTGATCCTCGATGCCGCTCGGGCTTATGAGCGAGTGCCGGAGCTGCTGGGTCTCGGGTCACATCTGCTGGCTACAGGATTTCGCCGCTGACGGGTTGCTTGTTGTTCGGCAAAGCGGCCCGGCTAGCCTGGCGCGGGTGCGGCTGACTGAGTTCTGGGCGAAGATGCGGGCGCAGTTCGGCGATGTCTACGCCGACAGCGTGGCCAAGGATCATGTCCTGTCCGGACTCGGCGGCCGCACGGTGAACCAGGCCCTCGCCGACGGCGAGGACGCGAAGGTCGTCTGGCGTGCTGTCTGCGAAGCGTTTCATATCCCGGAGCGCAAGCGTTAGGGCCGTTTCGCGTCTCTATGCTCCACGCCGTCTCCATCGCCGCTGCGCAGCGGTTCCATGATCACCGCATGCAATAGCACCGAGCCGTCCGCTCCGGGGCACCCCCGGGCAGAGCGGCCCGGCTCCAGCAAGAGAACGGCTTTCTTGCTGCCACCCCGGCGCGAAACGGCGTCGCGCCGAAGCCGGTGCGGGCGGCCGCCGCCGCCGGGGTGGGCCTCGTTAACGGAAGGAACCACGGAATGACTGCAGCTTTCGCCATCGCGGGCCCGCGCTCCGTCCTCGTTCAGTGGGCCGGCTGGCTGGCAGCCCACGCACCCGCCCGCCAGGGCCGTCGGCTCCGCGCCACCGAGGCAGCACCAGACGGCGGGAGCTTGCCGCCGGCCCGGAGCGTGCTCGCCATCACCGCCCGGCCCGGTAAGGAGTCGGCCGACCTCGGCGGACTGCTGCACGCGTTCCGCACCGCGGGCGCACGGGTCTCCCTGCTGTGTCTGACCCGAGGTGAGGCATCAGCTCTCAACAACACGTCCCAGCGGCTAGAACTGCTCCGGCCGCGGGAGCTGCAGCTAGCAGCCGGACTCCTCGGTGTCTCGTCGGTCGCGATCGCCGATTACCCCGACGGAGAATTGCGCCGCTATCCGATCCGCTCCCTCACGGAGCGAGTACAGCGCGCAATGACTGAGCACTCGCCAGACCTCATCCTCGTTGTCGACCCGGCAGTCGGGGACGCTGACGATGCCCAGGTCGCACGCGCGGCCTGCCTGGCTGCGGGCCCCGCGGGCGTGTCAGTCGCCGGGCGCACCTGGCCTGGCGCTCGCAGCGGTTTTCGAGTCGCGCTTGGACCCGTGGCGGCGGAGGCTCGCGCGATCCAGCAGTCGGCCGCGGCCGCCCACGCGAGCCAGGCCGAGGCGCTACCCGAGGTTCGGCGGCAGCTAGACCGCCTCGGCGACGAGGAGCAGATGCGCTGGCTGCTGGCTCCCGAGCTCGGCGCCGCGCCGGTCGCCGGCGCTGGTCGGATCGGGTCACCGATCGCACAACCGAGTGCGGGCGGTGCGCGGGCACTTGTTCCGCGCCGTCGTGTGCCGCTACCTGACTAACTCACCTTTCGTGGCGGCGAATACGCGCTGACGCCGCCCCTGGCTGCCTCATACTCGGAGCTACGCAGGCGTTCACCCGCGAGGTGGCCGAGCTGGTGGTGGTCAGCCGCACATAAGCCCGTAGACCGGACCAGGTAACTTCCTCGACGGTGCAGCGCGTGCAGCGCTACCAATGGTGGGCTCGCCCGCCCGCCTGGGCCGTTGCGAAGCTCGATTTGACGTGGCTGCGAGCTGATTTCGGCGAGGTCGGCGTGTCTGCTTCATGATCGAACAGTTGTTCGTTAGAGTGAGCTCGCTGGTGGTCGTCCGCGTCTCGCGGTGGCCCGGGAGAGGACGCGAATCCTTGACGGCGCGGACTGTCAGTGGTTGCGCGTAGCGTCTCCGCCAGCAGATGAACGACTAGCTGCCAGGCCGGTCAGCTAGCCCGGCAGGCAGGGCAGGCCCGCGTACGCGAGCGGCTCAGGATGGCCCTCGTCATTCCCCGACAGGAGCTCAGATGGCACCGAACGACAAGGCGGGTAGCGGCAGGGGCGGCGGCGACAGGGACAAGTCCCTGGAGATCGCGCTTGCGCAGATCGAGCGGCAGTTCGGCCGCGGCGCCATCATGCGGCTCGGCGACGAAACCCGCGCCCCGGTCGAGGTCATTCCGACTGGTTCGATCGCACTGGACGTGGCGCTCGGTATCGGCGGTTTCCCGAGGGGCCGGATCATCGAGATCTACGGTCCGGAGAGCAGCGGCAAGACGAGCCTGGCGCTGCACGCCATCGCCAACGCGCAGAAGACCGGCGGGATCGCCGCGTTCATCGATGCCGAGCACGCGCTCGACCCGGACTACGCCAAGAAGCTCGGCGTCGACACCGACGCGCTCCTCGTGTCGCAGCCGGATACCGGTGAGCAGGCGCTGGAGATCGCGGACATGCTGATCCGCTCCGGCGCAGTCGACGTCATCGTCATCGACTCTGTCGCTGCACTAGTGCCGCGCGCCGAGATCGAGGGGGAGATGGGGGACAGCCACGTCGGCCTCCAAGCTCGGCTCATGTCCCAGGCCCTCCGCAAGATAGCCGGTGCGCTTAACCAAACAAAGACCACCGCGATATTCATTAACCAACTGCGCGAAAAAATCGGCGTCATGTTTGGCTGTGGATCTTGGTATACGTACGTGACTCTCGCGGACGGAAGCCGAGAGAGAATCGGGAGAATCGTCGATGAAAAGATGCCCGTAGAGGTTCTCTCATACGATCCAGAGGTCGGAAAGATCGTGCCGAAGAAGGTAGTCAACTGGTTCAACAACGGTCCTGCTCAGCAGTTCCTGCGGCTCCGCGTTGAGCGTGCAGCTGGCGGTTCGGGCCGAGGCAGCGCAAAGTTCGACCTCACCCCGAATCACCTAGTCCGCACACCCGGTGGCTGGCGTGAAGCCGGAGAGATGGCTGTGGGTGATCGTGTGATGCTCGCGCAGCCGAAGTTGCTCAGTGATCTGCAATGGCAGGTCATCCTGGGCTCGCTCATGGGCGATGGCAGCCTGTCTCGTCCGATCAGAAGCGCCGCTCACAGCGCTCGGTTCCGCATGGGTCACGGAGCCAAACAGGAGCCGTACCTTGACTGGAAAGTCCAGTTGCTGGCAAACATCCGGCACACCCGTAGGACCAATGCAAACGAAGCGGTCTTCGCGGACTTTACTCCGCTCGCGGAGCTGGGCGATCTGCGGGAAATTGTCTACCAGGGAGATGGTAGGAAGCACCTCACCTGGGATTATCTGAAGAAGCTGACGCCCTTGGCCTTGGCCATCTGGTACATGGACGACGGCTGCTTCACGCTTCGCTCAAAGGGCCTGCAAGAAAGGACACAGGGCGGATCAGGTCGGATCGAGATCTGTGTAGAGGCGATGAGCCCCGGCTCGCGCGAGCGGCTGGTCGAGTACTTGCGGGACAGCCGCGGACTCGCCGTCAAGCTAACTGTTCGCGGGAAGCGGCAAATTCCAGTCCTGCAGTTCACCACGGCGGCATCGGAGAAGTTCCAGAAGCTGGTCGCTCCCTATGTCCACCCTTCTATGGAGTACAAGCTGCTCCCGTGCTTCCAAGGCAAGTTCGACGTCGAGTCCCAGTTCGCAGAACCAACCATCGTCCCAATGCCGGCTACGGTGCTGGGCATTACAACTAGGGCTGATTATCCAATAATGAGCCGGTATGACATCGAGGTGGAAGGCTCGCACAACTATCTCGCGGACGGCGTCATAGTGCACAACAGCCCGGAGACCACCACGGGCGGTAAGGCGCTTAAGTTCTACGCTTCAATTCGACTCGATATTCGGCGAATTGAAACGCTGAAAGATGGCACGGACGCAGTCGGAAATAGGACTCGCGTAAAAGTAGTAAAGAATAAGCTCGCAAGTCCTTTCAAAAATGCTGAATTTGATATTCTGTACGGCCAGGGAATTAGCCGCGAGGGCAGCCTTATTGACCTGGGCGTGGAGCAGGGCATCGTGCGCAAGTCCGGCGCCTGGTACACCTACGACGGCGACCAGCTGGGTCAGGGCAAGGAGAACGCCAGGAACTTCTTGCGCGACAATCCCGACCTCGCCGAAGGCATCGAGAAGAAGATCAAGGAGAAGCTAGGGGTTGGCGCGAGGGTCGATGCCGAAGCCGCTCCGGCCGGCGGCGTGGCAGCAGCCCAGGCTGGCTCGCCCGGCCTGGCCTCGGTGAGGAACTTGCGCGGCGAATAGGCGGGCATCTCGATGGCCGGGCGACGCCGCAACCGCGACAGCTCTGCGCCCGAAGCCACCGAGGGCGCTGGCGCCGGGCGCGGCACCAGCAGGAGCCACGGGCCGGGCGGCGCCGACCCGGACAGCGGGCCAGACGCCGACCCGGAGGCGGTCGCCCGGCTGATCTGCTTGCGGTTGCTGACAACGGCTCCGCGCACGAAGGCGCAGCTGGCGGCCGCGCTGCGTCACCGAGGCGTTCCAGACGACGCAGCGGAGACCGTGCTCGCCCGGTTCGCCGAGGTGAAGCTGATTGACGACGCCATGTTCGCCCGGGCCTGGGTGGACTCCCGGCATTATGGCCGCGGGCTGGCGAGTAGGGCCCTCGGGGCTGAGCTGCGCCAGCGAGGCGTGGCTCGGGACGACATCCAGGCCGCTCTCGGCCAGCTGAGCCCCGACGTCGAGGCAGAGACCGCCCGCGAGCTCGTAGCACGGCGGATGCCAGGAACTGTCGGGATGCCCGTTCCGGCCAGAATGCGGCGGCTTGTCGGCGTGTTGGCCCGCAAGGGCTATAGCTCCGGCTTGGCGTACCGAATCGTCCGGGAGGCGCTCGAGGCGGAGGCCGGCGACGACCCCGTTCCTAGCTTTGAGTTTGCTGATCTGGCGGAGCCAGACGCAGAGAATGATGCAGCCAAGGCGTAACCCGCCAGCCAAGCCGGATCGAAGATCATCTGCATGTGCTTGCTCAAACTCTTTGGCCTGCGGCTCCGTAGGACTTAAGCGTGAGCCACCGACCAGCCCTGCGAAGGCCGAGAGAGCGAGCGATGCCGCTGCTTATGGTTGTCGCGGGCGCCGCTCGAGAATCGCCAATCCCGTCGCTAGGAATCAGGTCAAGATGGCTTCCAGGCCGACACCGGCTGCGATACGTTTATGCCCCGATAAGCCATATAAAGATGACTGCTGCCCGTCATAGGCAGCCTTTCCTGTTGAGGGGCCCTGATGGGTAAGAGTCGCATCCGGTACTCGGCCGCCATCGCGGCGATTGCGATCGCGGGCAGCAGCGTTGTCATGAGTTCCACCGCCAGCGCGGTGGCTGCGCCACCTACATCCACGCCAAGTTTCCGGATCGTCGGAACGACACCCGGCTACCTGACGAGCCTGGTGGCGCCGAGCCTCACAACGCAGTGGGCGTTCGGCTCCGCCGAGCTCAGCAAGCCGGCGCCGCCGGTCGTGCTGCAGCACACGGGGAACCTGTGGGTTCAAGCCACCATGCCCAACGCCGCCAACGGCGGGATCGTCTGCGCCGGAGCGAGCTCGCCGAGCAATGTCTGGGCTTTCGAGAGCCTGATGTACGGCCCGTTCGGGGCGAATACCGCGGCTGCGCTGCATTTGTCCTCGGGTCACTGGGTGATAGGACACAACTTCGGCAGCGGTCTCTTCGTGACTGGCTGCAACGTCCTGAGCTCGACCAACGTCTGGGCGTTCGGTTCCACGGGGGCTGGCCCATCAATCGGCACCTGGCACCTGCAGGGGAGCACATGGGCCCGGACGACCTCCTTCCCTGCCGCTAGCCTAGGCCAGGCCAGTGTGGTCTCGCCTTCCAACATCTGGGCAACCGGCTGGGACGGTGTAGAAGGACTCCTAGCGCACTGGAATGGCTCGTCCTGGGCGGCTGACCCATCGCTGCTTAAGGCCCTGCCCAAGCCTTCCAGTAGCGTTAACGTGCAGGTCCAGGCCGTGACAGCCGTCAGCTCCGCCAATCTATGGGTCGAGGCGAACGTCGGGCGCATGGATACGCACGGCACGTGGCACTACGCGCCTCAGGTGGAACACTGGAACGGCGTCAATTGGTCGCAGGTCATGGCCTCCGCGTTCGGTTACTACCTGCCCGTCGCCGTTCCGGACACCCACGGCGGCTGGTGGACGGCGGGCTACCAGGCCTCCCCGCCGACTTCGATGACCTTCCTGCTGCATGGCAGCAACGGTCTTTGGGTGAAGGTGCCGCTCCCCGCGGCGCGGGCCGGAGACCGGCTCGAGGTGACAGATGTCGTTAACGTCCCTGGGACGCGCGTGGCGTTTGCCGTCGCCGATGAGATCAGCGTGACAACCGGGCATGGGACCGGAGTAATCCTGAAGGTCACCTACTAGGGGCATCCCGCGCGTTACTCGCGGACTAGATGGCCGAGCCACATGCCCGGCCGCGGCTAGGGGTGAGTCTGCCTCCGCTCTGAGCTGCTGTGAGGTGTAAGCAGCCCGACAGAGTGAGCGCGCCTATCACGTTGTCCCAGCACAACGGACAGAGTTGACCAGTTTGTTATCAGCGCTTAGCCTCACGGCAGCGAGGTTTTCTGCTCTAGGCAACATAGTTCGGCGTGCGAAGGCGTCTCACAGATACAAGACGGCACGACGGCGGTCATCGGAGATCGGGATCCGATTGGCTGCCCGAGGGCCTTGACAGTGACTGACGGTCGAGCCTGCGGGTGAGGGCATGGCGTAACGGCGGTTGCGCCGCCCGAGTGAGGCCGGCAGCCCGAAGAAGGGAGTGCAGCACCGGGCTAGCGCAAGTCACCTCCGCTAAGGGTGGGTGACGATCGGCGAGGCCGCTTGATGGCTGGTGAGTGCCTGCGCGGAAACCGCGCTCGCACCGCGAGCCAGCACCGTGGCTTATGCCGGGCTAGCTTCTGACGCCCCAGTTGCGTAGCAAGAGTGCGCGGCAGTGATGCTCGGCAGTTGTGCGCATCCGCGGCACACACTGCGCCGCGCCGAGTCCCGCTGCTCGGGCAGTTACCCCTCGCGTCGGGCGTGCACGCCCGATCACGGCCAGCGATGTACGCGGGCCAGGTGGGAGAGGGGCGGTCTTGGACATCAGCGGGCCTGTGCTTGCGGTACTGATAATCGGCTGCCTGGCCGCGGTCGGTGCTCTTGCGGTGCTGATCGTCCTGCTGCGCCGCAGCGGCAGCGTCGCACCTCCAGTCGCACCGCACGAAGGCGCGGCGTCGCAGCAACTGCTGCCGCCCCCCGATGCGGCCACGCGACCGGCAGTACTAGCAAGCCCCGAAACCGGGCAGCTGTCTAGATCAGAGTCCGCGCGGATCGAGGCCGATGCCGCCAAGCTGGCCGCCGAGCTGAAGGCCAACGCCGAGCGCACGGCCGCGGAGATCGTCAGCAACGCAGAAGTAGCCGCCGCGACCGCGACTGAACTTCGGCATGAGGCGGAAGCGGAGGCCAAGGCCGCCAAAGACGAAGCCCGGCGGTTGCGCGCCGACATCGAGCGGCGCGAGGACCGGTTGAGCGAGCGCGAGCAGCGCATCGACGAACTGACCCGCAAGGCCGACGAGCGCTCGGCGGCGCTTGAGGAGCGCCGGGCCGACCTGGACCGCCTGGGTGCCGACGGCCAGGCCGAGCTCGAGCGGGTGGCCGCGCTGACCTCGGACCAGGCTAAGTCCGAGCTCATCGCCTCGATCGAGGGTCAAGCGAAGCGGGATGCCGCGCGCATCGTGAGGGACATCGAGGCCGAGGCGCAGAAGGAAGGCAACAAGCGCGCCCGCAAGATCGTCACGTTGGCCATCCAGCGCATCGCCAGCGAGCAAACCAGCGAGTCCGTCGTCTCCGTGCTGCACCTGCCTGGCGACGAGATGAAAGGCCGGATCATCGGCCGGGAAGGCCGTAACATCCGCGCCTTCGAGTCGGTGACCGGCGTCAACCTCATCATCGACGACACGCCTGAAGCGGTCCTGCTGTCGTGTTTCGACCCAGTGCGGCGAGAGGTCGGCAGGCTGACGCTCGAGCGCCTCGTCCTGGACGGGCGGATTCACCCGCAGCGGATTGAAGAGGCCTACGACCGGAGCAAGGCAGAGATCGAAGCACTCTGCGTTCGCGCCGGCGAAGACGCCCTCATCGACGTCGGGCTCACCGACATGCACCCGGAGCTGACCAACTTGCTCGGCCGCCTCAAGTACCGCACGTCCTACGGCCAGAACGTCCTCAAGCACCTGATCGAGTCAGCCCACATCGCCGGCATGATGGGGAGCGAGCTCGGCATGGACCCGATGCTGATGAAGCGCTGCACTCTGCTGCACGACATCGGCAAGGCACTGACCCACGAAGTCCAGGGCAGTCACGCCCTCATCGGCGCCGAGATTGCCCGCAAGTACGGCGAGCCCGAGGACGTCGTCCACGCGATCGAGGCCCACCACAATGAGGTCGAGGTCAGGACCGTCGAGGCGGTGCTGACGCAGGCCGCGGACGCCATCAGCGGCGGTCGGCCCGGGGCTCGGCGCGAATCGCTGGAGGCCTACGTCAAGCGCCTGGAGCGGCTCGAAAGCATCGCCATGGCCCAGGAAGGCGTCGAGAAGGTCTTCGCGATGCAGGCCGGCCGGGAGATCCGGGTGATGGTCAAGCCGGGCGACATCGATGACATTCAGGCCCAGGTCATCGCCCGCGACATCGCCAAGCGAGTAGAAGATGAGCTGACGTATCCGGGCCAGATCCGGGTTACCGTGATCCGCGAGTCGCGGGCCATCGAGTTTGCCCGGTAGGCGCCCCCGCTCGGCTGGTCAGCCGGGCCCGCTCGCGCGGCTGTGCGGCTCGCCTCAGCCTGTCTCGTGCCGCTCCCGCTACCCGCCTCGGCCTCTCTCGTGCCGCTCCCGCTACCCCGCCTCGGCTGCCGTGATCTCGATCTTCGCCACGCCCGGCGGCTCGAAGCCAAGGATCTGGCCGTAGAAGGACAGTTCGGCCGCGAGCGCCGCGGCGACCGTTTCGGCCTTGCGGAACCCGTGCGACTCGCCCTCGAAGGCGATGTAGGCGTACTTGATTCCGTGCGCGGCCAGGTCGGCCGCGATGCTCTCGGACTGGGCCGGCGGCACCACCGGGTCATCGAGGCCCTGGAGCAGCAGGATCGGGCACGTTGCGGCGTTGACGTGGCCGACCGGCGCTCGTTCCTCGTAGACAGTCTCGAACCCCGGCAGCGGTCCGATCAGGCCGTCGAGATAGTGGGACTCGAAGTCGTGCGTGGCCGCGGCGAAGTCTCGCAGGTCCGAGACGCCGTAGAGCGACGCAGCCGCGCTGAACACCCGAGCGCGCTTCGTCCCCGTGGTCACCGCCGCGAGCGTCGTCCAGCCGCCGGCCGAACCACCCCGGATCGCCAGCCGGTCCCGATCGGCCCCTGCTGAGTCCGCGACCCACATAGCCGCGGCGATGGCATCCTGGACGTCGACGACACCCCACTCGCGGCGCAGCCGCTCCCGGTACCGGCGACCGTAGCCGCTGGAGCCGCCGTAGTTCACGTCGATGATCCCGATGCCGCGGCTGGTGAAATACGCCTTAGCCAGGTCAAGCACCGGCGTGACGCGGCCTGTCGGGCCGCCGTGAACCCACACGACATACGGTGGTCGCTCGTCGGCCGGGCCGGTGACCTCAGGGTTCGTCGGTGGATAGAGCAGCGCGTGCACTACCTGACCCCAGGGGCCCTCGAAGTCGACATGCTGCGGGACCGGCAGATATCCCTCAGCGGCCAAGTAGCCACGGTCGCGCTGCAGGGCGTCGCTCTTTCCCGTGGCCGCCTCGATCTTGACGACAGTCGGGCGCGTGAGCGGGCCGCCGGCGACGGCCGCGATGGTGTCGCCGTCGGCCGACAGCGCCGGCCCGAACTCCTCGAACGGGGTATCCACGTCCTTTAGCTCGAACGACTCTGGATCCAAGATCGCCAGCCGGGATGCGCCCGCGCCGTGCGTGATTGCCAGCCGGCCGTCACCGAGCAGCGCAAACGGCCGAGCGCCAAGCTGCCAGAGCGGACCGGCGAAGTCCTCGTCGGCCGGGAACAACGCAAGCGGCGGTTCGCCGCTGAGTCCGAGCTGGTAGATATTCCACCAGCCGGGCCAGTCGGTCGCCACATAAAGGCCGGCGTTGTCCCGCCAGAGCGGCGCCAGCACAGACTCCCGCTGGCTGCCCATGAGCAGCCTGCCCCGCCCCGGCTTCCCGTCCTCAACAGGAGCCACGCGCAGCTCGGTTCCGTCCCACGGCATGTGCGGGTGGTTCCAGCAGATCCAGGCCAGCCACTGGCCGTCGGGCGACGGGGTGGGGTAGGCGAAGAAGTCCCACCCGTCGACCAGCGTCCGGATCGCCTCAGGATTGTCGGCAGCAGATCCATCCAGCGGAACGGCGACGATGGCGCGGCTGACCTTGCCGTCCTCGTGCCGCTCCTGCACGCACCAGACCTCACGGCCGTCTGGGGATAGCACGAAGTCCGCAAACCGCAGGCCAGCCGCGGGCAGCGTCCCGGAGCCGGATGACGCAGGGATCGCGACAGGGTCTGGCGTGATGGGCGCAGGGGTCTCGGCGCCAGTGGCGACACCCGGTCCGCCCAGATACAGCCGCTGGTCGGTGAAGTTCGCGAATACCAGGAGATCGCTGCGCTGGCTCTTGGCGCCGGCGCGGGCCTGGCCGGGCACGCTCGACCGCGGCACCGGCAGATAGGACAGCCCGCCGTATTCATGCACCCTCGTCCTGGCGTTCCAGGGAGCCGGGAGCAGCATCGTCTGCTTGCTGCCCGAGCTATGCATCACGGTGGTGCGACCGCCCTCCGTCGGTAGCCCGACTTGCCACCAAATGTCTCCACGGCGGACTGTCGGAAAGCTCCCCATCGGCTGTGCGCTGGCGATATCAGCAGCGGTAACAGGCGACGGCCATTCGCCGAACGGAACGGCGGGACGTGGGTCTTCCGCCTGGACCTGCGCGTCGCCTGAACCTGACTGCCCCGTCGAGTCGACGCCGACGAGGCTCCCGCTGTCTGTCATAGGCCTATGGTGCCCTACCCGGCGACTGCCAGAAGCGGCGAACCAGGACACTCGAGCAATCCGCCTGCAGGCCGTCTGCCGTCTGGTGGCCGGGCTGGCCCCGTCAGCCGTCTAACCTTGAACACATGCCAGGCGCCGCGACCCAGCGAAGCTTCGAGATCCGCACCTACGGGTGTCAGATGAACATGCACGACTCCGAGCGCCTGGCCGGCCTGCTCGAGGCAGCCGGCTATCACCGGGTGGCGGACGGCGCCGACCCCGACGTCGTCGTCTTCAACACGTGCGCCGTTCGGGAGAACGCGGACAACCGGCTCTACGGAAATCTGGGCCACCTGCTCCCGGTTAAGAACTCTCACCCCGGCATGCAGATCGCCGTCGGTGGCTGCCTGGCCCAGAAAGACCGGGCGACGATCACGCAGCGGGCACCGTGGGTTGATGTGGTCTTCGGCACTCACAACATCGGGTCGCTGCCCGCCCTGCTGGAGCGGGCCAGGGTCCAGGAGCAGGCCCAGGTCGAGATCCTGGAGTCGCTCGAGCGGTTCCCCTCCGTGCTCCCCGCCAGCCGTGAGTCGGCGTATTCGGCCTGGGTCGCGATCTCTGTTGGCTGCAACAACACGTGCACGTTCTGCATTGTGCCGAGCTTGCGCGGCCGTGAAGAGGACCGCCGGCCTGGCGATGTGCTCGCGGAGATCGAGGCCCTTGCATCCGAAGGCGTGCTCGAGATCACGCTGCTCGGGCAGAACGTCAATTCCTATGGCGTGGGTTTTGGCGATCGGCTCGCGTTCGGGAAGCTACTTCGTTCCTGCGGGAACGTGGTTGGCCTCGAGCGGGTCAGGTTTACATCCCCGCACCCGCGTGACTTCACCGATGACGTCATTGCTGCAATGGCGGAGACGGACAACGTCATGCCTTCGCTGCACATGCCGCTGCAGTCCGGATCGGACGTTGTCCTTCGGGCCATGCGCCGGGCGTACCGGCGAGACAAGTACCTGGCGATCCTCGATCGGGTCCGGTCGGCGATGCCCGATGCCGCGGTCACGACCGACATCATCGTCGGCTTCCCCGGTGAGACCGAGCGGGACTTTGCCGACACGCTGGACCTGGTGCGTCAGGCCCGCTTTGCGGGCGCGTTCACGTTCCAGTACTCGACCCGGCCAGGCACCCCGGCTGCCGACATGCCGGACCAGGTCCCGGCCGGCGTAGTGGCCGAGCGCTATGAACGGCTCGCGGCGCTCGTGGCCGAGGTGTCCTGGCAAGAGAACCAGAAACTCGTCGGCCGCGAAGTCGAGGTGCTCGTCGCCGACGGCGAAGGCCGCAAGGACAGCGCTACCCACCGGATGTCAGGACGCGCCCGAGACAACAGGCTGGTTCACTTCACTCCGCCCGGCACAGCGCCGCGCCCGGGCGATGTGATCACAACGGTGGTCACGAGTGCTGCGCCGCACTACCTGCTGGCGGACGCCGTCCCGACCAGCGTCCGGCGTACCCGCGCTGGCGGTGCATGGGAGACGCGGCACGGCCCGTCCGCGGGCACAGCGCGAGCCGTCGTTGGTACGGGAACTCTCGTCCCCGCTGCGAGCGGTAGCTCGGTGCTGCTGGGGATGCCGTCGCTGCGCTCTGCAGGCTAGTCGCCCGGGCGGTACAACGCACTGAGTCCGCCGCCGCCTCGTCAGCTCCGCTGTGCGGCCCAGCCAGATGTCTTTGACTCGTCTTCGTCTTCGTCTTCGTCTTCGTCGGCGTCATCTTCATCTTCATCGTCGTCGCCGAAGTCGTATTCGTCGTCGCCGTATTCGTCGTCGAGGTCGAACTCGTCGTCGTCGTCCTCGCCATCGTCCTCGAACTCGTCGTCGTCGATGTCGTCTTCCTCGCTCGGCGTCTCGAGGTCATCGGCGTGCGTCATAGCTCTCCCCAGACCAGGGCGGTTTATCTGCTTATCCGGCCACGTCGCGTGTGCGGGGCCATACCCTCCGCTGACACACTGATGCAATGCTACGGCCAGTAATAACGGTCGTGGGGCCCACAGCCGCAGGTAAGTCTGAACTATCTGTGGCCCTCGCGCACAGGCTCGGCGGCGAGATAGTAAACGCCGATTCCATGCAGCTCTACCAGGGCATGGATATCGGCACGGCGAAGCTGACAGCCGCCGAGCGCGGCCGCGTACCGCACCATCTGCTCGACATCTGGCCCGTCACGGAGGCGGCCAGCGTCTCTGAATACCAGCGTCTCGCGCGGCAGGCGATCGACGACATCCGTGGCCGCGACAAGACCACCATCCTGATTGGCGGTTCCGGACTTTATGTCAGAGCCGCGATCGACAACCTCGAGTTCCCCGGCACAGACCCAGCCGTCCGAGCACGTCTTGAGGCCGAGCTCGACGAGGCCGGGCCGGCGTCGCTGCATACTCGGCTTGCGACCGTCGATCCGGTCGCCGCCGCCGCGATCCTGCCGACCAACGGCCGCCGCATAATCAGGGCGCTAGAAGTCATCGCGCTATCGGGCCGCCCGTTCAGCGCGACCTTGCCTAACTACGAGTCTGTCTACCCCGTCATTCAGTTGGGCCTTGAGGTGCGGAGGCATGACCTCGACCAGCGAGTTGCCGATCGCGTCCAAAGAATGCGGGAGCTTGGATTCGTCAACGAGGTCCGCCGCCTCGAGGCGATAGGTCTGCGCGAGGGACGCACTGCCAGTCGCGCACTCGGCTACGCCCAAATCCTGAAGTTCCTGGACGGCGACTGGTCAGAGCAAGAGGCCATCGAGCAGACAATCCTGGCGACGCGGCGGTTCGTCCGCCGCCAGGAGAGCTGGTTCCGCCGCGATCCCAGGGTCAATTGGCTGCCCGCCGGACCTGATCTGTTGAACCGAGCGCTCGTGTCTATCGCCGACCAGCGGTCGACGGTGGATTAGATCCCTAGCCACACGAAACGGCACGGGATCCACTCCACCACCGGCCGCCGCACCATCGACCTGCCAGCGCCCGCCGCTCGCGGAGCGCCGCGGAGATCCCCAGATAACATCGATCACATGCGGTTCGCCAAGGGTCACGGCACGGGGAATGACTTTGTGATCTTGCCCGACCCCGATGGGCAGCTCGATCTGACTCCTGAGCTGGTCGTCGGCTTGTGTGATCGGCATTTTGGAATCGGAGCCGACGGGGTGCTGCGCATAGTGCGCAGCGCGGTCGCGGGGCCTGACGCCGATGGCCAGGCCGCCGAGTGGTTCATGGACTATCGGAATGCGGACGGCAGCACAGCTGAGATGTGCGGGAACGGCGTTCGGGTATTCGCGAAATTCCTGATTGATGAGGGACTCGCGGCGGGGCCGGAGATCGCGATAGCAACGAGGGCCGGGGCGCGGACTGTGCGGGCGGAACCTGACGGACGGTTCACGGTTGATATGGGTCCGGCCGTCGTGCTGGGCGACGGGGCCGTCCAGGTGGGCGATGAACGACTCGACGGTCTGGCGATCACCGTCGGCAATCCGCACGTGGCGTGCATGATCAATAAGCCGGTTGCCGCCGTGGACCTCGCCGAAGCGCTCGTAGTTAGCCCGGCCGGAATGACTAGCGGCGCCAACGTCGAGGTGGTCAGGACAGTTGGCCCGCGTGAGATCGACATGCGCGTGCACGAGCGCGGGTCAGGGCTGACGCTGTCGTGCGGCACGGGCGCGGTAGCTGCCGCCGCCGCCGCCGCGAACGCGGCCGGGGAGTGGCTAACTGAGCCTGGTGGGCCGTGGACCGTGCACGTCCCGGGCGGCACGCTGGCTGTGACACCGAGCACCACGGCCAGCCTGCTGACCGGGCCAGCTGAAATCGTCGCGACTGGCGAGTTCTCGGACAACTGGCTCGCCGGGCTGTCGCCGGTCGGGCTGACGCCGGTCTAACCCGCGGCCGACCTATCGCTGCGGCGTGAGTTCGGCTGGCACGTGCCGCGCCTTGGTGATCTTAATGTCCCCGCTGGTGGTGCGGCAGCTTATGCGCAGCGCAGCATCCTGCTGATCGCCGGCGTCCGGGCTGTCGCCCAAGTCGAGGTAATTGCGAATGTCGCCGGAGTGGCTCGCTAGGTCCAGGTAGAACGACGTCAATGGCGGTGCGTGCGCCCGCCGGGTGCGGGCCTTGCGCGGCTGTTCGGGTGCGCGGCCGTGAATAACTATTGTCAGTGTGATGTGCGCTGCTCATGGTCGTAGGCCCTACAACCTTTGCGCGAGGACCTCCCGCGCCGGGCGTCCGCAGATGGAGGCATCGAGGACCTCGGCGATATGCGCGACCGGCATCGCATTCCCGGCCGCAGCGAGCGTCTTGGCGATCTGCAGCGAACAGCCGGGGTTGGCGGAGACCAGCAGGTCCGCGCCCGTCGCGGCGACATTGCCCGCCTTGCGAGCGCCGAGCTCGGCCGCGGCGGCGGGCTGGACGAGGTTGTAGATGCCAGCCGAACCGCAACACGTTGCGCCGTCCGGGATCTCGGTCAAGTCAAGGCCGGGGATGCCCGTCAGCAGACTGCGCGGCTGCGTCGTGATCCGCTGCGCGTGACCCAGATGGCACGCATCGTGGTACGCCACGGTCAGGCGCAACTCCGACCGTGACGCAACGGGCCCGATCCCGGCCAGGAACTCGCTGAAGTCGCGGACCTTCGCGCTGAACGCGGCCGCCCGCTCGCCCCACTCCGAGCCCGCCAGGACCTGTTCGTATTCCTTCATGGCCGAGCCGCAGCCGGCCGCGTTCACGACGACGGCGTCCACCCCCGCCTGCTCGAATGCCTTGACAGTGGCCTTGGCGAACGCGCTCGCCTCAGCGTGCCGACCGCCATGCAACGAGAGCGCGCCACAGCAGCCTTGACCGGGCGGCACGATGACGTCGCACCCCTCGGCCGCGAGCACTCTCGCCGTCGCAGCGTTGACCTGCGGGAACAGCACATGCTGAACACAGCCGGTCAGCATGCCGACGACAGCCCGGCGCTCGCCTCTGGCCGGGATCCTGGCGGGCAGCGCGGACCGGCGCCGGCGACCCGCCGATCGGCCGGGCGCCACCGCGATCGCGGCGGTTACCTCTGGCGCTAGGCGCTCCAGGAGCTTGCTCCGAGCCGCGAGCTTGTCCAATCCCGATATCTGCGCGACGCGAAGCGGCGCAAGTGCGGCCCGCAGCCGGGCCGGATACGGGAAGGTAGCGAAGATAGCCGCTCGCACCGCCCGGTCCCGCCGCGATCGTGCCGGGAACGGGGCCGCCGTCGGCCCGCCAACACTGGCGGCGCGCGGCGCCTCACCTTTTTCGGCCCATGTCCTGGCGGCCTCGATTAGCTGGTTGTACTGGACGCCGGACGGGCAGGCGGTCACGCACGCCATGCAGCCGAGGCAGCGGTCGAGGTGCTCGGCGGCGGCCGCCGTGCCAGCGCCGGTCTCGAGCACCTGCGTGATCAGGTGGATCCGGCCGCGCGGCGAGTCCATCTCCTCGCCCCATAGCTGGTACGTCGGACAAGCCGGCAGGCAGAAGCCACAGTGAACGCAGTCGTCCGCCAGATCACGCAGCGACCCGTCGGGATCCAGCGCGCTCGTCGGCGGCGCGTCGTGCGCAATCGGGTCGACGGCGCCAGTGTCGTCCGCCATGATCAGATTCCTCCTGCGAACCGGCCCGGAGCCAGCCGGTGTTCGGGATCGAACTGGTCCTTCACGGCTCGCATCAGCCGCAGCGATGGCACCGGTCCCCACATTTCGACCGAGTCGCGCACCTCCGGCGGCGCCTGCACAACGACCGCGCTCGCCACGCTCGGCACCACGCCTCCCGCCGCCATGGCACCGAGCCGAGCCCGAAGCTCGTTGATAAACCCGGCGACCGCCTCCGCGTCAACCTCGTGATCTACCGAAACTTCGAGTACGCCGGCCCCCGCGGACCCCGAGATCGCCGGATCTACCCCGTGCTGAGCGCCCGACTCGCGAATGATGCCGAGCACAGTGGCGAGCTCCCCGGACCAGAAGGCGATCCTGATTGTCGTTGCAGCGGAAGCTGTGCGCCCCCGATGGTGGACCGGTGCCGTCTGATCTCGTCCCTCGGCTGCGAGCGTGGGATGGGCGGACCTGCCGTCGGGCCGTTTCGTGTGGCCAGACGGCGATCCGGCCGTCCCGCGCGCCACCGATCCGGCCGTCCCGCGCGTCAGCAGGGACATCATCCGCTCAGCCCGACCATCCACACTGGCGCGATCACCCTCAAGAAGCACGGAGACCGCGATTGAATCGGCCGCGGACGGCCAGCTGAGCTCGATCGCAGACGGGGCAAGCGGCGCATCCGCCATGGCCCGTGCGGTTTCGGCGGCTGACTGAGGGTTGTCCTCGATCACCGCGATCCAGGTTGACGTCTCGGGCTTGGGGTGCAGGCGGAACGTTGCTTCGGTGATCAGGCCGAGCGTGCCGAATGAGCCGGCGAACAGCTTGCCGAGGTCGTAGCCGGCGACGTTCTTGACTACTTTGCCGCCGGACCTGGCGATGGTGCCGTCGGCACGGACGACGGTGATGCCGATGAGGAGGTCGCGCGGGCCGCCGAAGCGGTATCTCAGTGGACCGGCCGCGCCGGTAGCGATCATGCCGCCGACGGTGCCTGCGGGCTCGCGCTGGCCGGCGCTCGAGGAGTCGAGCGCGAGTCGCTGGCCGGCCGTCGCGAGCACGGCGGCTAGGTCGTCCAGCCTGACTCCGGCCTGCGTCGTGACGACTAGGTCGCCGGCGGCGTGCTCCACCACGCGGTCGAGGCGGCGAGTGTCGACGATCAGGTCGCAGCTTGCCGGCGCCGCGCCCCAATGCTGGCGGCTGCCCGAGCCACGGGCGACGACGGTCAGGCCGAGGTCGGCTGCCGCACGTAGCAGCGCGGCGGCCTCGTTGGCCGACGCGGGCGCGGCCACGAAGCGGGCCTGGCGGCCGCCGATGGCGTCGCTGTCGCTCGCGGCGGCGATGTCGGAACAGGCGTTCGCGAGGGCGGCCGGGATGGTCTCGGCGGCGGACCCAGACGTCCCCGTTCCCATCAGAATTGATCGATCAGGCCGGAGGCGACGAGCGGATGCGGGGCGCGCCGCACCCCGGGGACCTCTCCGCACAGCCGCGGCGTCGGGAACACCTTGCCGGGATTGCACAGACCTGCGGGATCGAAGGCGCAGCGCAGCAGCTGCATGGTGTCCAGGTCGTCGGCGCCGAACATGCGCGGCATGTAGCGGGACTTGTCGACCCCGACGCCGTGCTCGCCCGTGATCGAGCCGCCATGCTCGATGCAGAGGTCGAGGATCATGCCTGACACCTTCTCGGCTGCCGCCTGCTCGCCGGGCACCCTGTCGTCAAACAGCACGAGCGGATGCAGATTGCCGTCGCCAGCGTGGAAGACGTTCGCGACACGGATGCCCGTCTCAGCGGACAGCTCGGTGATCCGATCCAGCACGGCCGGGAGCGCCGTGCGGGGGACCACCCCGTCCTGGACAATGTAGGCAGGGCTGATCCGGCCGACCGCGGCGAAGGCAGACTTGCGGCCCGTCCAGATCGCGGCGCGCTCGGCGGCGTTCTGCGCGGCCCTGATCTCATAGGCGCCGGTGGCGGTGCAGATCTCGCGGACGGCGTCGGTCTGAGCGGCCACGTCTGCCGCGGGGCCGTCGAGTTCCACGATGAGCACCGCGCCAGCGCCTTCCGGATAGCCGCACCGCACAGCTGCCTCGGCGGCCTCGATCGCCAGGGCGTCCATCATCTCGATCGCCGCGGGCAGGATGCCGGATCCGATGATCGAGGACACCGCGGCACCGCCGGCGCCCATGGTCGTGAACGCGGCTAGCAGCGTCGTGACGGCCTCCGGGATGGGAGTGAGTCGCACGACGATCTTCGTCGCGATTCCCAGCGTGCCCTCGGAGCCGGTGAACGCGCCGACGAGGTCGTATCCCGGCGCCGCGCCTGTGCCGTCCCCGAGCCAGGTGATTTCCCCGTCCGGCGTGACGATCTCGAGCCCGGCCACATGGTGCACAGTGAAGCCGTGCTTCAGGCAGTGGGCACCGCCGGAGTTCTCGGCGACGTTGCCGCCGACCGAGCAGACGACCTGGCTCGACGGATCCGGAGCGTAGAACAGGCCGTAAGGCTCGGCGGCCTTGCTGACCGCCAGGTTCGTGACGCCAGGCTCGACGATCGCGCGGCGGCTCGCAACGTCGACGGCGATGATGCTGCGCATCTTGGACGTCACGATCAGCACGCCGTCCGCGCGCGGGAGCGCGCCGCCAGACAGGCCGGTTCCGCTGCCGCGGGCGACGAAGGGGATGTGCCGCGCGGCGCATACGCGCACGATGGCGGCGACCTGCTCGGCGGACTGGGGCAGCACGACGAGCCCGGGGCTGCACCGGTGCGCCGTCAGCCCGTCGCACTCGTAGGTGCGCAGCTGCTGCGGATCGGTGATGACGTTGTCAGCTCCGCAGATCTGCGTCAGATCGGCCGCAACCGCGCTTTCCATGCTCTCCAGCATCTCGCGCCGCTGCGCCGAACGCCACCGGGCCCTGGTCGGCGCGCTCTGAGGAGGACGGCGGCAGATGTGCCTTTTGGGCAGCCACTTGGGATCATGCTCAGGTAACCGCGGTCAAATCCCCATCAGGTGCCTTCAAGGAGCTCTCGTGTCTGACTCAATCAAGTTCGGCGGCGTCACCCTCGACTGCCCGCATGCGGGGGAGCTAGCCGCGTTCTATGCGCAGATCACCGGAGGCAAGGTCACGATCCCCGGTGACTCCTGGGCCATGGTGACGTGTCCTAACGGCTCGGATATCTGTTTCCAGGCCGCCCCGGGCTACGAACCGCCGACCTGGCCCGACGCAGTCTCGTCGATGCAGCTGCACCTGGATTTCGACGTCGATGACCTGGACTCGACTGAGGCGCGCGTGCTAGCCGCCGGAGCCACGAAGTTCGACGTCCAGCCGAACGACCACTGCCGCGTCTACGCGGATCCGGCCGGCCACCCGTTCTGCCTGTCGATGGCCCAAGCTCTACAGGCGCAAGCCTGATCCGACGCGGAGCGCTGTCTCCGCTTGTCTCATTATTTGGATACGTAGTATCAGTATATGGTCAGCGCCCGTACCGGTCGAGACAACGCCGGGTTGGCGCCGTGGCAACGGTCTGCCGAACGACGCCGGACTGTCGGCGGCGCGATCTACCATCGCCGTATGACGGACAGGCAATTCTGGGCTGAGCAGAGCGCGGTGACTGACCCCCGAGAGTTCTCGGCCTGGGTGCGGGAGGTTCCTGGCACGCTGGCAGCGATCCGCGCGACGGCACGCGGTCTGGTGTTCCACTACCGCGATTCCGGCGACTTCGCGGACAACGGCATCAGCGGAGGTCGGATCGCGGAGATTGACACTCGCTACGCCGCGGACATGCTGGCCCGGCTTGCCAGCCTGGCAACCCAGCCGCTGGCCAGCCCGCGCACGACCAGCCAGCGCGTTGTCGGGTGCTGCCGCGACTTCGCCGTGCTGTTCGTGACGATCGCCCGCGCGCATGGCATCGCGGCCCGTACGCGCGTCGGCTTCGCCACCTACTTTGATCCCGGCTGGTACATCGACCATGTGGTGGCCGAGGTATGGGATCCCGATCGTGATGGCTGGCGGCTCATCGATCCGGAGCTTGGCGATGATCACATGAGCGCCGCTGACGGCGCGCGCGTCGATCCTGAGGACCTGACTACCGGCCAGTTCCTCACCGGGCCAGCGGCCTGGCGCGCGTGCCGGTCTGGCCGGGCCGATCCATCGCGCTTTGCCGTTGACCCCGCGCTGGCCATTCCGGCGACGAGAGGCTGGCCATACGTGCGGCACAACCTCATCCACGATCTGGCTGCGCTGGCCGGGCACGAGATGCTGCTGTGGGATAACTGGGGCTGGACCGAGATAGCCGGCGGGCCGTCACCCGAGCAGTTGCAGGTGCTCGACGACCTGGCGGCCGCCACCGGGCCGGACGACGTTCCGCTGGCGACGGTCATGTCGTTCTACGAGCGCGAGGGCCTGACCGTCCCGGCTCAGGTCACCAGCTACAGCCCCGCGGCGGACGAGCCACTCTCGGTGGCTATCCAGGCAGCCGGCAGCCAGGACGGCCGCTAGGGCATCCGCTCGTACGCTGGCAACGTCAGGAATTCGACGTACTCGTCGGCTAGCGCCACCTCAGTAAAGAGCGACCTGGCCTGCTCGTACTGACTGTCGTCATACGCGCCCCCGAGCTGCGTCCGAATCTTGGCGAGTTCCTCGACGATGATCTGCTCCACGAGGTCCCTGGTCACCATCGGACCTTCGGCGAGCGCGACGTCGTTGTGCAGCCACTGCCAGATCTGCGATCGCGAGATCTCGGCTGTCGCGGCGTCCTCCATGAGGTTGAAGATGGCCACCGCGCCGTTCCCGGCCAGCCAGTTGGCGAGGTACTGCAGCCCGACGCTGACGTCGTTGCGCAGGCCCGCTTCGGTGATGTCGCCTGGTGTTTTGTCGATGGCCAGTATTTCGCCCGCAGTCACGTGCACGTCGTCACGTTGCTTGCTGAGCTGGTTCGGCTTCTCGCCGAGAACGCCGTCGAAGACCTCGCGGCAGAGCGGCACGAGGTCTGGATGCGCCACCCAGGAGCCGTCGAAGCCGTCTCGCGATTCGCGGGTCTTGTCGTCCCGGACCTTGGCCAGCGCAGTTGCCGTGACCTCAGGATCACGCCGGTTCGGTATGAATGCCGCCATGCCGCCCATGGCATGCGCGCCCCTGGCGTGGCAGGTCTTCACCAGGAGCTCGGTGTACGCGCGCATGAACGGTGCCGTCATAGTGACCGAGTTCCGGTTGGGCAGCACGAACTCGCGCCCCCTGGTCCGGAATTTCTTGATGATGCTGAACTGGTAATCCCACCGGCCGGCGTTCAGCCCGGCGCTGTGGTCGCGAAGCTCATAGAGGATCTCGTCCATCTCGAAGGCGGCGGGGATCGTCTCGATCAGCACCGTCGCGCGGATCGTTCCTTGCGGGATCCCGAGCGCGTCCTGGGCCAGCACGAACGCGTCATTCCAGAGCCGCGCCTCCAGATGGCTCTCCATCTTCGCGAGGTAGAAGTACGGTCCCTTGCCCTTCTCGAGCTGGCGGCGCGCGCCGTGCGTGAAGTACAACGCGAAGTCGACGAGGCTGCCAGACGCGCGCTCGCCGTCGATCAGCAGGTGCTTTTCGTCTAGGTGCCAGCCGCGGGGGCGCACCACGGTCGTCGCTAGCTCATCGTCCGGCCGGAGCTGGTAGGACTTGCCCTCGTCGCTTGTGAAGTCGATCGCGCGGTCCAGCGCGTCCTTGAGGTTGAGCTGGCCGCTAATCATGTTGTCCCAGAGCGGCGTGTTGGCGTCCTCGAAATCCGCCAGCCACACCTTGGCGCCCGAGTTGAGCGCGTTGATCGTCATCTTCTTCTCGGTGGGACCGGTGATCTCGACCCGCCTGTCGATGAGGCCGGGCGCTGGCGGCGCCACTCGCCAGGACCTGTCGCTTCGAATGGCCTCTGTGCTGGTCAGGAAGTCGAGCGTGCCGCCGGCCGACAGCTCTTCCTGGCGCCGGGCCCGGGCCTGGAGCAAGTTGCGGCGGCGCTGGCCGAGTTCCCTATGCAGGACAGCTACCAGGTCGAGGGCTTCGGGGGTCAGGATCTCGTCGTACCGTGCACCTGACGGGCCGGCAATCTCGACTCCATTCGACATTGCGCGCTCCTAACCGCCGGGTCGCTCCGGCCGCTCGCTGATTACCAGAAGGTAACCCATGCGCTCGGACGGCACACGCTCGCAGCCAGTCTCGCCCCAGCCGGCCGGGCGGGTCACCCGGCTGCCGGGCACATCTGGGGGCCTGCAAGTGTTAATAGGGTGACGATGAATATGCACCGTGGCACTATCGGGGTCAGCGCTCGCGGCCTGCGGGCGGACACCAGGCCTGGTGCAGTTACCAGAATTATCCAGTATTACGGGCTTTATCTGGCCCTTTAGAGGTGGCATGACCGCGCTATTCCCCGACGACAACGACGACCAGCTCTGGGATGTCCGCTACGAGCCCGACGACGGGCAGCTTGACCTCGAGGACCGGCACGCGCTCCGGCGGGTGGCCGGCCTGTCAACCGAGCTCGAGGACATCAGCGAGGTCGAATACCGGGCGCTACGACTCGAGCGAGTGGTCCTCATGGGCGTCTGGACCGAAGGCACCCTCGACATGGCGGAGAACTCGCTTCGCGAGCTCTCCCGCCTCGCCGAGACAGCCGGCTCAGAGGTGCTGGACGTCCTCGTCCAGCGGCGCAGCCGACCGGATGCGGCGACCTACGTAGGCGCGGGCAAGGCCAGGGAACTGGCCGAGATCGTTGCTGCTCATAGCGCCGACACCGTCATCTGTGACGGCGAGCTCACCCCCGGCCAGCTGCGTAGTCTTGAGGGCACGGTCAAAGTCAAGGTGGTTGATCGGACAGCGCTGATCCTCGACATTTTCGCGCAGCATGCCCGCAGCAAGGAGGGCAAGGCGCAGGTCGAGCTGGCCCAGCTGCAGTACCTGCTGCCGCGACTCCGCGGTTGGGGCGAGTCACTGTCCAGGCAGGCTGGCGGCCGCGCCGGCGGCACAGGCGGCATCGGAACGCGCGGGCCTGGCGAGACGAAGATCGAAACGGACCGGCGCCGCATCCGGTCGCGGATCTCGCGGCTGCGCCGCGAGATCGCCGAGATGTCCGTCGGCCGCGAGGTGCAACGCGGTCAGCGGCGGAGGCATTCGGTGCCATCGGTCGCCATCGCCGGCTACACCAACGCCGGCAAGTCCAGCCTGCTGAATCGCCTGACTGGAGCACAGGTCCTGGTCGACGACTCGCTGTTCGCCACGCTAGACCCGGCCGTGCGCAAGGCGAAGACGCCGGGGGGCTGGCCGTACACGCTGACCGACACTGTCGGGTTCGTGCGGCACCTGCCGCATCAGCTGGTTGACGCGTTCCGCTCCACGCTCGAAGAAGTGGCTGACGCTGACCTAATCCTGCACGTGGTCGACGGCTCGGATGCCGACCCGCGGTCTCAGCTCGCCGCCGTGCGCGAAGTGCTTGCCGAGATCGGCGCCGCCGCGGTGCCCGAGCTCGTCGTGATCAACAAGGCCGACAGCGCCGATCCGATCGAGCTGGAGGGGCTGCAGCTAGCCGAGCGCCAGTCGGTGATCGTCTCGGCGATGACGGGCGATGGCCTCGACAAGCTGGAGGCCGAGATCGAGCGCCTGCTGCCGCGGCAGTACCGCGAGGTCAGCGTCGTCATCCCCTATGACCGCGGTGACCTGCTGTCGCGCGCCCACGATGAGGGTGAGGTACTTACCGTTGAGCACGGCGGTAACGGCACCGAGCTGACGGCGAAGGTGCCCCTTGGCCTTGCAGCTGAGCTCGACAACCTGGTCCAGACGAATATGGCGCGATAGATCGCATCCCGTTGGGTACATCGGACTGAACGTTTGATCGGCGTTGATACGGTCTGGCGTCGGGATTGCCTCGACTGCGATACATCGCAGTCGAGCGCGAGATTGCGCTCTCCCTAGATCGCGGCCCCGGCCTAGATCGCCGCGTGCGCTATATCGCGCAATTTACTCTGCAATTGCGTCACGCACTGCAATCCACGTCGGCGTGCTTTGCCTGCGGATAACGTCCTCGGCCTGGCGAACGCTATCAGCGAACGCTAACCAAACACCGGGGTATTAGCGATAGCTTGGCTAAGTGTGGTCGGGTTGCCAGGCCTGGCGGCATGAAGCCGACAGTCCCGCACCGACGCTAGCCGATCTACCTGCGGTAACGTCGTGGCCTTCGGCGTCGTCGGCACGGACGACAGTGCCCGGGCCCTGGGCATGATCGCGCGGCCGCGCCGTCCGGAAGCCGTTGTACTGACCGCTTACTAGAATGCGGTTCGGGCGCGTCGCGGCAATGCTATGGCGTCTGACGCCATTAAGATTACAGAACTCGCGGCAAAACCTGTCCGCTCGGCGTCAATGCTGAAAGAGACCTTTACAGTCTTCCGCTTGTGCAATACCGTGACTAAACCGATATGTTGGTGTGTCGCGACAACGCCAGCCTTTGGGCGGCGTCACGCGCTGCCTGGTCGCCTCGTTCGCGCCAGGCTTCACGCTGACTCCGACGCTCGGTAAGAGAGGCCGCATGGTTGCCCGGACGTCCGTGCACTCCAGCTGTCCTCGGCTGGGTGGTGCGACGTGACAGTCCGGCTGCTCACCAACATCGGCAGGCTCTGGACGGGTTCTGAAGTCTGGAGCAACGCCGCGATCTTGTCGCAGGACGACCGCATCGCCTGGGTCGGACCAGCATCCGAGCTGCCGACCAGAATTCCCGGCGTCGTCCATAACATCGTCGACGTCGACCACGTAGAGAACCTGGGCGGTGCGCTGGTCACGCCGGGGCTCATCGATGCGCACACCCATCCCGTCTACGCCGGTAACCGGTGGGCCGAGCTGGCCATGCGGTCGGGCGGCTCGTCGTCGAGCGAGATCATCTCGGCTGGCGGCGGCGACGCGTCCACTGTCACGATCACCCGGGGCACCGACCCCTGGACCTTGTGCAGCGGCGTGCGTGAGCGGCTGCGCAGATGGGCGCTCAGCGGAACGACGACGGTGGAGGCCAAGACCGGTTATCACCTCACCAGGGACGGCGAGCTTGCGGACATCCGGTTGCTCCGCTCGCTGGAGAAGGAGCAAGGCATGCCGCGCGTGCATGCCACGTTCCTGGCCGCGAACGCCCTGCCGCCCGAGTTCTTCGGCCGGCGCAACGACTACGTCGACGCGGTCGGCGGCTGGTGTGCGGATGCCGCCGCGGCGGGCGCCGACAGCATCGACGCCTACTGCGACGAGGGCAGGTTCACCACGCGCGAGGCGAGATGGATCCTGACCGCCGGCCGTGCCGCGGGCCTGCTGCCGCGGCTGCATGCGGGCGGCGACGGGCGCAGCGGCGCGGCGCTGCTGGCCGCCGAGCTCGGCTGCGCGTCTGCGGACCTGCTCGGCGGTGTCTGCGACGATGATGTGACCGCGCTGGCCCGGGCCGGTGTCGTGGCGGTGGTGTGTCCTGCGGAGATCTCAGACTCCCGTGGCCTGCCGCCCGTCCGGGCCCTGCTCGATAAGGGCGTGCCGGTCGCGCTCGGGTCTGGGCACTCGCCGGGTGGCAATGGCATCACCTCCATGCCGCTGGTGGTCAGCCTGGCGGTCTCGACTTTCGGGATGAGCGTCACCGAGGCGCTCCGCGCCGCTACCGTCGGCGGGGCCCAAGCGCTGCGGGCTGCCGATCGCGGCGCGATGGCGCGCGGCAAGCTGGTCGACATCGTCGCCTGGGATGCCGACCACGAGGGCGCCTTCGCCTGGTCATACGGAATGAAGCCGGTGCGCGTCTGGCGCGGCGGGGAATCCCTGCTCGATTAGATATCCGCACTCGGCCGCTGCCGTCGGCTGGCGACCGGCTGGCGACCGGCTGGCGACCGGCTGGCGACCGGCTGGCGACCGGCTGGTAGCGCCGCTATCTGGCCCACCCCGGCTGTCTCGTCCGCTCCGAAGTTCGTGGCATGCTGCGTGCATGGCTTCTGCTCCGGGCCGCACCGCCACCGCGACCGTCGCGGCCCCGGTAACGGTCATTGTCGGCGACGAGGAACTGCTCGTGGAGCGGGCCGTGGCGGCTGCCGTCGCGCTCGCCGCGGGGCAGAGCGAGGCCGCCTCCGCTGGTTCCGCCGACGCGGCCGCTGGCAGCCCGGATGGCCCCGTGGACGTGCACCAGGTCGCGGCGGCGGGCCTTGCTCACGGCGAGTTGACGAACCTCACCGCTCCGTCCTTGTTCGGCGGCGGCAGCGTGGTGGTTGTCAGGTCCGCGCAAGACGGCGGGAAGGACATCAGCAGCGAGCTGATGCGGCTGGCCAGGTCGCCGGCGCCCAATGTGTTTCTGGTCATCACCCATGCTGGCGGCGCGAAGAACAAGGCCCTCGTGACTGACCTGGTCAGCGCGGGCGCGCGACAAGTGGACTGCCCCACCATCAAGCGCTTCGGCGAGCGGATGGACTTCCTGCGCGGCGAATTCCGCCAGGCCGGTCGCAAGGCCGACGACTCTGGCCTTCGGGCGCTGCTCGACGCAGTCGGCAACGACCTGCGTGATCTGGCGGCTGCGTGCAGCCAGCTGACCGCGGACACCACAGGTGTGATCAACCAGGCTGCAGTCGCGCGCTACTACCGCGGCCGGGCCGAGGCGACGGGATTCTCGGTGGCCGATAAGGCGTGCGAGGGGAATCTCGCCGATGCACTCGAGCAGCTTCGCTGGGCCCTGGCCACCGGGACGTCACCGGTCTTGATCACTAGCGCGCTAGCATCCGGCCTGCGGACGCTCGGGCTCGTCGGTTCCGTTGGCCGCGGCCTCAGCCCGAACGCGCTCGCCGCCGACCTCGGCATGCCGCCATGGAAGATCGACAAAGCGCGCCAGCAGCTTCGCGGCTGGACGTCGGCCGGTCTTGCCAAGGCGCACGCAGCCGTCGCCGAAGCCGACGCGCAAGTCAAGGGCGAGGGCGCGAGCGCCGGCTACGCGCTGGAGCGCGCCATTACGACGATCGTCGAATGCCGCACTTCCCGCTAACCGCTTCCGTGTGCACGGGATGGTCCCGTCCTCGCTGGTGTTTTACGTACTTTGTACCATCCGCGGCTCGACCGCAGCGCCGCCTAACACGTCTCAATCCCCAGCCGCACCACTTTTCACGACTGAGGTGCACCTGAATAGGACAACTCGGGCGCGGAACTGCACCTGCGCCGTGAAATATGAGAATCGATCATGAAAGACGAGCGTAG